>NZ_JAAMFG010000037.1 GCF_011064545.1 Wenzhouxiangella sp. XN24 | reverse complement strand
GCGTTAGGCATCTTGTCTGGCGTAACGTTATAGGTTACGCTTTAATGCATGATACTGAGATTCCGTCACAAAGGATTGGCGAAATTCTTTGCCACGGGTTCTCGGTCTGGAATTCGACCGGCGCATGCAGTCCGCTTGAAGCTGATACTGGCTACTCTCAATGCGGCTACCGGCCCCGGCGACATGGCGCTGCCTGGTTTGAAACTGCATCCGCTGAAAGGAGAACTGAAAGGTCGCTGGGCTGTGGAAGTCAGTGGCAATTGGCGGGTGACCTTTGCCTTCGTAGGTACGGATGCCGATGAAGTGGATTACGAGGATTACCATTAGGATCGACCTATGAAGATGCACAATCCCCCTCATCCTGGCGAGATCATTCGGTCGCTCTGTCTTGAGCCATTGGAACTGACCGTCACGGACGCTGCGGCCGCTCTTGGCGTGAGCCGTAAGACCTTGTCGGCGATCTTGAACGGCCGTGCAGGACTCAGCCCGGAGATGGCGGTGCGTTTGTCGATGGCCTTTGGCACAAGCGCAGAGAGCTGGTTGAATCTGCAGACGCAGTACGATTTGTGGCACGCCGAGAAGCGCCGAAAGGGTCTCAAAGTTGCGCGCCTCGCTGCCTGAGATACCTAACTACAGGATGAACCTGACGATGCCGGCTGTCACGGCCCGTGCATACGCACGGTCCGCGCCAGCCTCCATCGCAGGTTATCCAGGGCGTTAGATGCGCTTCAAGCGTGAGGTTTCTGCGGCCAGGAGGTGTCAATGAAAATTCAAACGATTGGAATCAGAGGCTTCCGCGGTTACTCAAGCCGTATCGAACTGAAGATGTGCGATCTCCTTGTTCTGGTCGGAAAGAACGACATTGGCAAATCCACTGTACTCGAAGCGTTGGACATATTTTTCAATGACGGCAGGGGTAGCGTAAAGCTCGATAAGGAAGATATAAACAAGGCGAATCTCGCTGCGGGTAATGACTGCATCGAAATTTCTGTCGAATTTGAAGAACTTCCGGCGTCGATAGTCATTGATGCAACAAACGAAACCACGCTTGCCGCTGAGCATCTGCTCACTGAGGCTGGCACGCTCAAAGTCATAAAGCGCTACCCGAATGCTGGGAAGGAGAGGGTGTACATTTCCGCACACCACCCTACCGCGCCGGGGTGCGCCGAACTGCTTCTCAAGAAGAACTCTGATCTAAAGAAGCTTCTCGATGATCAAGGGCTCGAATGCCAGGACAGAACCAAAAACGCGGAGTTGCGGAAAGCCATTTGGAACGGTCAAGGGGATTTGGAGCTTCGGGAGATTGAAATCGAAGTTGCGAAGATAGACGCAAAAAATATCTGGGAACAGCTGAAGTCTTACATGCCTCTGTACTCTCTCTTTCAAGCTGACCGGAAGAACAGTGACGGGGACAGCGAGATACAGGATCCAATGCGCTTGGCCGTCAAGGAAATACTTGGAGATCCAGCAATTCAAGTAGAGCTAAACAAGGTGGCCAACACTGTCAAGACGCGCCTAGATGAAGTTGCGGCTCAGACTCTGACAAAGCTGAATGAACTGAATCCCGATATTGCATCGTCATTGAACCCACAGATTCCGGATCCAGCCTCCTTGAAGTGGATTGACGTGTTCAAGAATGTTGCCATTGCTGGCGATGACGAAATCCCGATCAACAAGCGTGGTAGCGGCGTAAAGCGGTTAATTCTCATCAGCTTTTTCCGGGCAGAGGCTGAGCGGCGGCAGCGTGAGGCCGGCCTTCCAAGCGTTGTTTATGCAATTGAAGAGCCGGAAACCTCCCAGCACCCAGAACACCAGCGCGCTCTGGTATCGGCGTTGGTCGCACTTTCCGAGGCGCCAGGGACGCAAATCATTCTCACGTCCCACAGCCCCGAAATTGTCAAAAAGCTTAAATTTGAAAATCTGCTTTTGATCGCCGGTCAACATCCCGAAGAAATCCGTAATGTTCAAGAGAGCGAACTTCCATATCCCAGTCTGAACGAGGTCAATTTTTCCGCCTTCGATGAATCTTCATTCGAGTACCACAATGAACTGTACGGCTTCATAGAGGCAGAGGGAAAACTCGCGGCATTCAAGGCAGGACAGGCCACGATGCCCTATAAGAAGCTAAACAGAGACGGGTCCACGACGCAGCAGCACATCGTCCTGACGGAATACATACGGCATCAAATTCACCACCCTGAGAATCAAGCCAACAGGCGATTCAACCATCATGAATTGCGGCAATCTATTGAGGCAATGCGGGCCTTCATACAGGCAACTCCTTAGCACGTGCAAGGCGCATCTAACAATCGGTTGCAGCGGACGCGGCCCGCAGCTGAACCGAGGCGTTAGACCGCAACGAGGGACCTACCAGTGTTCTTTTCCTTGCTCTTGGTGACTTTCTTATTGGCGACGGCGGTCTCCTTCGGGGTCGTTAGACTTTTCGACAAGCCGATTGCAGCGATCCTGCTCCGACTCATCCAAGACGAGATCAGCGAAGCTTGGCGTCGCTACATAAAGTTTGCCGCTTTCGTCGTCGGAATTTCCGGCGGCGTGCGAATTCACCAACTCGAGCGCTACATCAGCGTGCCCCACAAAGATGCCCAATTGCTTGTGCTTAACGCCGAGCGTTGGACGCTGGAGTTGTACCGGACTGTCATTGAGACCCTCCAAAGCATCGCATGGATGTATCTGATCTTTTTTATCTTTGCTTTGATCGCTTACGTGATTGTAAGAGGTTTCGAGATGCGACCGAGCGGAACAACTCCAGGTGAGCGGTAGCGCTCTAACTCGTCGCTTCAGGCCGACGCGGCTGCGCCGCGCCGCTGAGCTTGGTCGTTAGGCCTCACATGAATTCCCCAAGTGATCACACGGCGCCACGTAATCGCTCGCGTATTCGCGCTTTACTTAGCCGTCACCCTAGAATGAGTATCTTCCTATTCATGCTGTTCGCGTCGACCGTCGTCGCTTGGCCGATTTACACAGACTCGGGTTCACTCGTTGCAGCCGTAGCAGCCATCCTGTCCCTTTTAGCATTGCTCTACGCCCTCGAGCGCTCGCTGGCATCCTCCTGGCCATACCACTACGCGTGGGCCGCCGTTTGCTCAGTTCTTGCGATCGTCCTGCCAGTCGCAGGCTCCCTTTACTACGACCGCCCGATAGGAGATGTGGTAGTCAACACCCTCCTCGTTGGCGGGCCTTTGATAGGCGCTGTGCTCTACGGAGTGCTGCGTGAGTAATCAAGCGTCGCTCACATCCCATGGCCAAGCCCGCCAATTCCGCGCGACTGCCGTTCTAGGTGGCACGAGGCCTAACTCATCGCTCCACCTGACGTCCGTGAGCCGGCTGCGCCGCCTCCCGGACGCAGGTGATCTCAGACGTTAGAACTCCCAAACTCAAACTACTACCGTTTGACGGTACTAACGCCCCGCGCTAGTATTTGCCCTCGTGATCAAGTCCTTCAAGTGTCGGGAAACAGAGCGAGTCTTTGGCGGCCGGTTCTCTCGACGGCTGCCTAGAGATGTTCAACGCTTGGCTGCCAGGAAGCTCGAAATCCTCGCCGCGGCCGGCAACCTGGATACGCTACGGGTTCCGCCATCGAACCGGCTTGAGAAACTAAAAGGCGATAGATCTGGACAACACAGCATTCGAATCAACGATCAGTGGCGGATCTGCTTCGTCTGGAAGGGCGGTGATGCATTGGAGGTTGAGATCGTTGATTACCACTGATGAGGTGAATTATGGCTAAGCGAGACTTCGCGCCAGTAACGCCGGGAGAAATCCTGCTTGAAGAGTTTCTTCAGCCTATGGGGATTTCCCAGTATCGCCTGGCGAAGGAAATCAGCGTGCCGCAGCGGCGAATTGGTGAGATCGTACACGGCAAGCGGTCAATCACTGCGGACACCGCACTGCGACTTGGCAGGTACTTTGGCATGGAAGCGCAGTTCTGGCTGAACCTGCAGACGCGTTACGACCTGTGTCGCGCAGAGGAGGAACTTGACGAGCGGCTTGACAAGGAGGTCACGCCGCATGCCGCGTAACTGGTCCGTTCTAACTCGAGCTTGCAGCCGACACCCGCAAACGGGCGCGGCTGAATCTAAACGTTCGGTCGCTGTCTGAGCGCCTACGCGCCAGTTGCCTAGAATACGCCACTGGCGTATAGTCTTGACCGATGGCCACGTTCATCGAATCGTCCATATTTACCCGGGTCTGTTCCGCATATCTGGACGACGACGAGCAGGCGGAGCTTCAGCAGTTTCTGTTGCTGAAGCCCGAAGCAGGCCAGCTGGTTCCTGGGTCCGGCGGAGTGCGGAAGCTTCGATGGGCGCGTCCTGGTATGGGTAAACGCGGTGGACTGAGGGTGATCTATTACGTGCAATACGAGCCTATGGAATTCTGGATGTTGACCATTTACTCAAAGGGCAGCGAGTCCAACATTCCTGGTCACGTACTGCGCAAACTGGTAGAGGCTTTCCGAGATGGCTAAGAAACTGACTGGAGCGGCGTTGGCCAAGTTTGAGGCCGAACGCGACGTGTGGCAGGAGGTCCTCGATGGAATCCGCGAAATTAAGGCAGGGGGAGGTAAACGGACCAGTGTTGAGCCGGCTTCACGCATAGTTAAAGCACGGCTGAATAGTGGTTTGTCTCAGGCGGAGTTTGCGACGGTGTTAGGGGTGTCAAAGCGGACGCTCGAGCAATGGGAGCAAGGCCGTCGCAAGCCGTCGGGCGCTGCTCAGACACTGCTGAAGATTGCCGAGCGCCATCCCGAAGTCCTGCGTGAAGTTGCTGCGTGAACGTCACCGCATCGCGACCGAACAATGCGTTTAACACGGACGCCGGCTTCGCCGGCGCCGGTTAACGCGGTCGTTGGCTGGTATGAGGCTTTTTCGCGTAATCCTTCTCTTCGCCATTTCGGTTGCGTCGGCGGGCGCATCTGAACCTACCGAGTCTGTCGCTGAGGGGTCGCCGACGGCTCAACTCCTGTTCGATGTGTTCGTTGAGCTACGAACGACGATGGAAGCCGATCCGGCGGGTGTCGCGCGATTCCTTTCTCGACACTGGCTCGAAGACACAATTTCATCTGCGTTTCGGGCCGCGCAGGGACCGAAGGCCGACGACTTGGACTGGGTGTTCGACTCGCTCCAGTCCAGTCTTTCGATTGGAGCATCGATTGAGCGTGTTTATGGCTATCGGCTTGTAGAGCCTGGGACAACGTCCGTCGAACTTGAAATGAATGTCGCCTCCTGCCGTGGCCCTTTCATCTATACACTGACGTTTCAGGAAGAAGACGAAAAATGGCGTGTAATAGCCTCGGCGTCGGACGGCACTGACAACGCGAAATCCTGGTATGAACCGACATTACAGCCGGTATGGCGATTTGGACGCATAGAAGCCCGTGATCGGTCCCGGTACTTTAATGAAAGCCCGTTGGGCGAAGCATTTAATCTTGACGTGAAATACAAGCCATGCCCGGAATGACAGCCAACTATGCGATGCAGCGCACCGAGCCCGGTGTCACGCTGCTTGCAGTCGCAACCGGCGCGCCACCGGGCTCGGCCGCTGATCGCGGGCGTTAGGCGGCGAAATGTTTGGCTTTCTGCTTCTTGCGGCTGTCCTTAGTGGGCTAGCTTATCTGGCTGCCTATAAGCTGAGACGTACGCGACGCATTTTAATCGCAGCAGGCACTTTCGCTTTGCTTGGGATACTGCCTAAAGCTTTTGTCATACTTAACGATGACCTGCTCGCTTGTTGGGCTTATTACGACCAATGTGCTGCTCAGCGCATTTCAGGCCTTTCTGAGCAGGACTGCTTGAAGAGAGATGATGCTGTCGCGTTCCTGCACGAAGGTGGGGTTTGTCTTGTTGAAACAAGCGAATGATCCCGCGGCACGCGCCGTCGTCGTTAGTCGTACGCCGCCGCCTAACAGTTCATTAAAGCCGAACCCGCTTCGCGGGTCGGCTTAACTCAGGCGTTAGGCTGCAAAACCATGCATCCGCATCCCTCGAAGCAAGGTTCCTCCGTGTTGATTCGCGCTCTACCTGCAATCGAGCGCGCTCTCGTGGCGGTCGGCACAGGTGTGGTCGCGCTACTTCTACTTGTCAACATCGTCGGCGTTCTAGCGTGTACGCCAATGTCGGAAGTTAATGCAGCGCACGTGGAAGCTCTCGGTCGTTGGCTGCTGCCAGTCTATTCTGGCGCCATTGCCTTCGTCGCTGCTGGCATCCCACTAGGTGTCATCTGTGGGCTTCTTTGCGGCAAACGTCCACCGTACTATTCGTTGGCTGCGGCCGCAGTCATCACGTTGCCATTTATAGTTTCGTACCCAAGTGACCCGTCCGTCTATTTCCCAGGGCTTGTCGTTAGTATCGGCCACTACCTGGGTTGCATCGTCGGTGTCAGCGCGCAGAATAGGTTCCTTCCGGCGCACATTTTCCGATGGTCAGGCGCTAGACCAAGTCCACCACGAAGCATATTGTCAATGGATGTAGTTCTTCTGGTCGTCTTTGTCTTTCTCGCTACTTCCGTGCATGCCCTGGTCAGTGGCAGCGGGAGTTCATCAAACGTTGTCCTTGCTTCCCTGTTCACGGTGGGGCTGCTTCTGGCTCGGTATCGCTTACGCGTAGCCACCGATGCAAGTGCAACCTAACAACAGCATGCACCGGACGGCACTGCGTGCCGCCGTTGATGCTGGGCGTTAGGCGGCACAGGAGACTGCATCGTGGGTATCGACGTCCGCCAAGATGACCTCTCCTCTTCGGAGGTTCACTCGCTCATCAGCGAGCATCTCTCTGGCATGCACAGCAACTCCCCGCCGGGCCACGTGAATGCGCTCGTCATCAAGAACCTTCAAGCGCCGAGCGTTACCTTCTGGACGGCATGGGTAGACGGAATCTTGAGCGGGTGCGGAGCACTGAAGGAACTAGACCCGCTGACTGGCGAAGTCAAATCAATGCGCACACGCCCGCCCTTTATGCGTAGCGGTGTCGGGCAAGCCATCCTCGATGAGATCGTTCGTACGGCGCATCAGCGCGGATATTCACGTCTACTTCTCGAAACGGGCACTGGCCCGGCCTTCGAGCCCGCGCATCGGCTCTATCGGCGCAATGGCTTCGAGTGGAGCGGGGTGTTCGGCGAATACACGGCCACAGACTTCAATGTGTTCATGGCCAAGGTTATCGCCTAGACATGGTGCAGCGTATCCACGGGTTCCAGCCGATGGCCTAGCCAAGCGAGGCCGCGGCTGAATCTGGGCGTTAGTCGGACGGGACATCCGAGTGGACATCGAAATTCGTCAAGCCAACCTGGTTGACATCACTGGTCTAATGGCACTAGTGAGGGCGTGCATCTTGAAGATGCAATCACACGGCATCGACCAGTGGGACGACATATACCCGGACCGTGGGGCCATCCAGCGCGACATCGACGATGGGACTGTGTTCATCGCTAGGATTGCTGGCGTGATTGCAGGGATGGCAACGTTGAACGAACACCAGAGTCCGGAGTACGCCGATGTCTCTTGGCAGTTCCCTGGCCGGCCGGCTGTAATTCATCGTCTGATGGTGGCGCCGGAGGCCGAAGGGAAGGGTGTCGCGCGTGCCTTGATGCGCTTTCTAGAAACACGTGGCGAAAGCATAGGTTGCAATTGCATTCGTCTAGACGTTTTCGTAAAGAATCCCAGGGCCGTGCGGTTCTACGAGCTCTCCTCGTACCAGCGTGCGGGGCACGTGAGGTTTAGAAAGGGAAATTTCTATTGTTATGAGAAGATTCTCGGATTCGCCGGCTAACTGGCGCATACAGGGGACGCCGCTTCGGGGCGCCCCTGATCCTCAACGTTAAATCTCATGGCAGCCATCCTACTGGGATCGACCAGAGAGAAGCTTCGAGCGTTTCTCGTCACCTGGGTTGTTATCTGGGTTTCGTGGCCACTGGCGATGCTCGAAGCCATCCTGGTCCCTGACTTCAGTGTATTGAAGCGCCACGTCCTCAAGCGCAAGAAAGCCAGCCAAACAATTGAGGTCTAGTAGCTAACTCCAACCCGGAGGATTGCTTCGAGCGTCCTGTCTCGGCCCCGCGGTCCTCGGAGGGGTGGAAAAAATCGCTACACAAGCCATATATTCGTATGGCCGTTACACCATATTGGTGCTAGTCTTGCGAAATGGTGGCGTGTTTCGAGTGGGACTCCGGTAAGGATGCGGAGAACCAGCAGAAGCATGGTGTCGGCTTCAGCCTCGCACAAGAGGCGTTCCTGGATCCGAAGCGTGTGATCGCCAGGGACCTCGCGCACAGCGAATCGGAGGAACGATTCTATTGTTTCGGATCCGTGGGCGGAGCGGTTCTTACTGTGCGGTTCGCCTATAGGAATAACGCGATTCGAATTATCGGCGCTGGATACTGGCGCAAGGGCAAACGAATCTATGAGCGAGAAAATCAAATACACCAATGAGCCGATTCAGGCTGAGGTGGTAAAGGACTTCCTGCCGTCACCTGACGAGCTTGCTGCGGGCGAGGAAGGCGTGAAGATCACGATTTCCCTGAGCCGTCGAAGCGTCGACTTTTTTAAGGCAGCTGCCGAACGGAACCACACCTCGTATCAGAGGATGATCCGTCGCCTGCTCGATGCTTACGCGGACCAGTATCGGGACGAGCTAACTGAGCGTTCCAGCGGACGCTCGAAGACTCGCGTCGCTGAACGCTGACGTTCGGTCGTCATCGCTGGTAGATTCCGACTACAGCCATGGAGCATCGACGATGAGCACTTCCGCAAAAACCGTTATGGATCAAGCTGTGAAGCTACCTGTGAACGACCGTGCGGCGTTGGTCGATACGCTGATACTCAGTCTCGACAACCCGAGTCCTGCGCTGGATGCTGAATTGCTCAAGGAAGCCGAGGGTCGCCTTTTGGCGTACCAATCGGGAGAACTCGCCGCGGTGGACAAGGACATACGACCGACCCAAAAAAGAAACTTGATCATCGGCATTATGGCTGGCGGGATAGCCGCTCCGGGAGCGATGATGATAGGCAATTATCTTTCTAGCGGGAATCCACTATTTCTCCTTTATGGTTCCGCGATACTTCTGAGCTGCGCCGCCATACTGATTATTAGCGAAGCTAAAAAAGTAAATTCGTAGCCATGCCGTCAAATTCGCTTCCTGCGGTCGCCGGAGGCTCACAAGCTCGGGCCGTTTATGGTGGGCGGTAGATTTCCCAGTCGGACTTGCGCACGCATGAGTGCCACTTTAGTAACACTCCATGCGTACTGAACTAGTCACTAATCTGAAACGCCAGGCGACCGAGATTCTTGCTGAACTTGAGCGAGACAAGGCGCCGATCTTGATTACGCAGCATGGGATGCCCAGCGCCTATCTGGTTGACGTGGAAAGCTTTGAACTCCTGCAACGACGGATGGCGTTGCTCGAAGGGATTGCCCGAGGGGAAATGGCGGTGGCCGAGGGCAGAGTCGTAAGCCATGCCGATGCAAAGGCCCGAATGGGGCGATCGCTGAAGTAATCTGGACCGAGCCGGCGCTTAACGACCTGGATGCCATCGCCGACTACATTGCTATCGAAGATCCTGAGGCGGCGGCAAGACTGGTGGAGCGGGTTTTCCGACACGGGGAGCAGCTCGAGTCGAATCCGAGGAGCGGTAGCCGGCCGTCGGAACTGAGCGGCTCGCGGTACCGGCAGATTGTTGAGCCGCCGTGCCGGGTTTTCTATCGATACGATGGCAAGAACGTCCCGATACTTCACCTCATGAGATCGGAGCGGTTGCTCATGCCCGGCCGCTTGAGGCAACGTCATCGCAAGAGAGTCTAGCTCGACGCTGCAGCCGACGAGCTGGTCAGTAACGCGATACGCTTCCCGGTGCGCCGTCCGTTTCTGTAAACCGTAGGCGACCAACCCATTTCCCACGCCTGGAAGACAGGTTAATTGTCCCCGATAAATCCGTTCGTGGCAGATAAGTTAACGGTCACTCGGAATCCCCCCGAATATCAGGGTAATCTATGAAACCTTGGCGGTCCGCCTGTGGCAGGCAGGGACAATGGCGCAAGACGGGCGAGAAGACACCGAATCACCGGAACGCTGGCAGCGCATCAGCCAGCTGTTCCATGATGCCATGGCGCAACCGCAATCATCGCGCCTCGACTGGTTGCGTGACGAAACCGGCGGCGACGAGGGCCTTTTCCTCGCGGTAGCGAACCTTCTCGGTGCTGCGGACGAACAGAGCCGCGTTACCGGGATCATCGGCCGCTCCGCCGCCGCGCTGGCGAAACGCGACGCGCCGGCATCGATCGGTCGATACGAAATCCTGAGTCTGCTCGGCGAAGGCGGCATGGGCGACGTCTACCTTGCGCGCCGCGCCGATGGCGAGTACACGCAGCAGGTCGCAATCAAGGTCCTCGGCTCGCGGCGCCCGGGCAAGGAGTTGATCCGCCGCTTCCAGGCGGAACGCCAGATCCTTGCGAACCTTGATCATCCGAACATCGCGCGGCTCATTGACGGCGGCGAAACCGGGGACGGCCTGCCCTATCTCGTCATGGAGTTCGTAGCAGGTACGCCGATCACGACTTACTGCGACGAGAACCGGCTGACGCTGCCGGAACGGCTCAAGCTTTTCCGAAAAGTTTGCGGCGCGGTGGAGAATGCCCATCGCAACCTCGTCATCCATCGGGACATCAAGCCGTCAAACATACTGGTAACCGACGCGGGCGAACCCAAGCTGCTCGATTTCGGCATTGCGAAGCTGCTCGAACCCGGCCCCGTGGAGCACACGCTGGTCGAGACGCTCGACAGCGCCCGGCTGATGACGCCGCGTCATGCCAGCCCGGAGCAGGTACGCGGCGACAGGATCACGATCGCCACCGACATCTATTCCCTGGGCGTGCTGCTGTATGAACTCCTGAGCGGGCATTTTCCCTATGAGGTGACATCGTCGCGGCCCGCCGACATCGAGCGTGCGATTTGTGAATCGGACCCGCCATCGCCGAGCTCGCGTGTGACGGGAATGAGCAGCCGTGACGACACCCGTGCCGCCGCCGCGGAGCGCGGCGCGACAGCCGGCGAGCTCAAGCGGTTCCTGGGCGGTGACCTCGACAACATCGTCTTGACCGCGATGCAGAAAGACCCGGAGCGCCGCTACGCGACCGTACGCGATCTGGCCGACGACATCCGTAATTTCCTCGCTGATCGGCCGGTCATGGCGCGCGCTGACAGCGTGGCATATCGCGCCCGCAAGTTCCTGCGACGAAACCGGGTGCCCGTCACAGCGGCCGCCGTCACGGTCCTCGGTATCGGCGCGGCGATCGGGATATCGATCGCACAGATCACGGCCGAGCGTGACGCCGCGGAAGTCGAGCGGCGCAAGGCGGAGGAAGTCAGTGAGTTCATGCTGCGCATCTTCGAGGTCTCGGCCCCGGAAGAGGCGCGGGGCAAGGCCATCACTGCGCGCGAGCTGCTCGATGCCGGCGCTCGCCGTATTCGCGCGGAACTTTCCGAGCAGCCCGAAGTACAGGCGAGGATGCTGCGTGTGCTGGGCGAAACCTACTACGTTCTCGGCGAACGCGAGGCGGCCGAGGAGTTGCTGCGCCAGGCGGTCGAGCGCACGACGAAGGTCTTCGGAGAAGAGAGTGCAGAAACAGCCACAGCAAAACTCGTGCTCGGCTTCCAGCTCCAAGACAACGGCCACTACGAAGATTCCCGCGTCCTGCTCGAAGAAGCGATGGCGACGCGACGTGTCTTGTTCGGCGCCGCCAGCTTTGAAGTCTTGGAAGCACTGAGCGGCCTGGCGTTTCATGCCGAACTGCGTGGAGACTACGAAGAAGCCGAGACAATGCACCGCGAAGCCCTTGAGCTGGCTCACTCACTTGCTGAAGAGGACGACGAGTTCCTTGCGGAAGCGATGACGAAACTTGGCGGTATCCTGCGCATTCTCGGCGAGAACGACGAAGCGGAGCGACTCTTCCGGGACGCGTTGGCAATGCAGGACCGTCTCTATGGCGGCGAGCACCCGGAATCAGCGGATACCAAGCGCCAGCTCGCCGGCGTGCTGCGCGAGACGAAGCGATTCGAGGAATCCGAGCAACTGTACAAGGAGGTTATCGCGACCCGCGAGCGCATCCTGGGGCCGGATCATCTCGAGGTTGCGCACACGTGGAACAGCTACAGCCGGATGCTGGGCGACAAGGGCGACGCAGAGGCTGCAATCCGGGCGCACCAGAACTTCATTGATATTCTCGAGAGAGCTTTCGACGGGCCACACCCGAGTTTCGGGGCCGCCTACAATAATCTCGCCGTCATGCTGCAGCGGCAGAACGACTACGAAGGCGCCCTGCAGAACTACCAGTTGTCGATCGACATGCAGGACCTGGTGGGGCTTGAGCCCGACCACCCGAATCGCTCCTTCCCGCTGGGCGGCATCGGCGCCGTCTACCTGCTGCAAGAGCGTTATGCCGATGCCGCTGCATTATTCCGGGACGTACTCGCAATGCGTATCGCCAACTTCCCGGCGGAGCACCGGCTGGTTGCGGAGATCCGGAGTGCGCTGGGCGCATCATTGGCAGGGCTCGGCGAATACGACGAGGCTGAACAGCTGCTGCTCAAAGCGGCGGAAGATTTCGAGTCTGAACACGGTCTGTCCCACCCGGGCACGTTGAACAACATGGACCGCCTGGTGGACCTGTACGAACGGCGCGGCGATGCCGCTCAAGCCGAACGCTGGCGGGAACTCGTGGAAACCCACGATCCCGACCTGCAGGCCGACTGAGGCTAACGCGAAAGCCGGTTTTGCAGCCAGGCCCTGCCGAGCCGGAGATCGCGTTTCACCGTGCTGGACGAGCGCCCGGTCACCAGCTCCATTTCCTGGATCGACAAACCGCCGAAATAACGGAGCTGCACCAACTCGGCGAGCCGCGGATCAAAGGCAGCCAGTGCTGTCAGCGCCGCGTCGAGATCCAGTAGCTCACTGGCACTGGACGCCGCGGCCACACTGTTCTCGTCGAGCGTAACCAGCAGCTCGCCGCCGCCACGCTTTTCTGCCCGTCGCGCCTCTGCATGGTTGATGAGCAGCCGCCGCATCATGCGCGCCGCCAGCGCAAAGAAATGTGCGCGATCCTGCCAGGGAACCGATTCACCGATCAGCCTGCCGTAGGCCTCGTGCACCAGCGCCGTCGGCTGCAGCGTGTGGCCGGCCCGCTCCCTGCGAAAGAGTCGCTCGGCACATCGATGCAGCTCGTCGTAGACCAGCGGCGCGAGCTCGTCAGCCGCGGCGGCATCACCGTCCGTCCAGCGGTTCAGGAGCTGCGTGATCTGCCCGGTCTCTTTCATGCGCGTATGCTAGCGCGGTTTCGTGGAGCCGGCACTTACTGTCGCGGCCGGCAACGGCACAGAACCGAGTGCGCCAACGCCGCGAGTTCGTCGAACAGTCGATGATCCCCGTCGGCATCGGCGGCCAGCAGGGAGTGTAGCAACGACGCGAGTTCCGGCTCGCGGGCCGCGAAGCCGGCGACGAAGGTATCGCGTTTATCCGCCGTGAGCGACAGGGCCTGGTGAAACGCGGCCTCGACCTTGATCCATTCCTGGCGCGTCACGGCGCCACGCAATTGATCACTGGTAGCGTCATCACGGGCGTACGCAGACCGGGTGCGCAGGCAGGTTTCGCGGATGGGTCACGGGTTGCGTGTCGCAACGGCGCCGCTCACCGGCAGGCCCGTGGGCGCGATCAAGGCGCCCGTTTGCCGATCTCTAAGCGTGAGACCTGAGAGTTCCAATGTGTAGGTCACGCTCGCCGGTGGTGGGGGTGGCGGCGGCGGCGGTGGCGGTGGTGGTGGCGGCGGCGGCAGGGGATTGCCGGCCGAGTCACCACCACCGCCGCCGCCGCAGGCAGCAAGCATCAGCGCCAGGACGGCAAGAGAGAATCCGTTGCGGGTGCGCCTTTTCATGGCCGTGTCCTCGCTGATCAGAAGTCGTAGCTGATAATGAAGTCGGTATCGCCGGCGTCGAGCGTGTAAGGCGTCGCAAGCGTGAAGCTGAGCTCGCCATCGTCCGCAGCAAAGGTGCCGGTACCAAGTTCCGAGTCGCCGGCTCCGATGACACCGTCACTGTTCCCGTCCACCCACAGTGTGACTGCCGTGATGTCGCTTGCGTCGTTGCCACTGCCGCTCGCCTCGAGCGTCAGCTCATCGAGCATCGCGTCGGATGTATTGCTGGTCAGCCGGAACCGCAGCATGATCACGCCGGTGTCACCGGCGCTCACCGTCTTGTCCGGGACGTCGAGCGGCCCGGCGCCTACGGCCGTCCCTTCTGCAAGCGTTGCAACGCCGCCCGGATTGCGCACCACCCGGTTCGCGGTACCGTCAGTATCGTTCGGTCCGCCGTCTTCGATAGTCAGCTGCACGCAGTGGTGACCCCTTGCGAGCCCCGGCGTGTAGGCGCTGCTGCCCGGTGCAGGACAGATGCCAGGCGCTCCGGGCGCAGACGCGACGTTGTTCAGTGCGTCGCTCTCAAACGTTGACCAGCCCTGCCCCGCAGTGAACTTGCGGTAGACGGCATCGGACGGGATCGGCGCGGATTGCGGAATGACGATGCGGACCAAATGGCCCGGCGCGGGCAGCCCGCTTACCTGGAAGTCGAATATGCCGGAGGCGTAACCGAAGCGGTCGTCGTTGCCATTCGCCGCAGGCGCTCCATCGTCGCCGAATTCTGCGACGTCCATCATCGAGACCATCGCGTCGTCGCCCGACGCAAATGCCACCCGGCCGAGCGCAATCGTGTAACCGTCCGCGACCTGCAGCAATCCCAATCCACCCGTCCGCGCCGACACCTGGTGGCTGACGAATTCCGGGTCGAGATAGTCACTGACGCCATTGTCGTTACTGTCTCGCAGTCCCTCGTCACTGTCCTCGATACCGTCACCGTCGCTGTCCTGGCCAGTCACGAATGCTGGACTCGTCGCGACGACGCGCAGGTAGCGAACCTGCCGCGCGCTCGCCGCCGGGTTGCCATCGTCAGTGACGTCGACGGCCAGGCGGTAAACACCCTCGTCGACATTCGCGGGATCAAACGTGAACGTCGCCTGCGCGTAGCCTTCTTGCGGCACAAGGGTGTTGTCGCTCGCGCGCCAGTCGAAACTGTGGCTGTCGCCGGAGTTCGGGTCCACCGGGTCGACACTCACCGTTACCGGCGGGCCGTCCTGCATTACCGTCGTGACGCGCCAGCCGTCCTGCTCGATAGCGATGCGCGGTACCGGGGCAAGGTTACCGTCAGCAATGCGCAGCTCGAAGCGGTTCGCGCTCGCCCTGACAGCATTGGTCGGTGTGCCAAGTGTCACGACCAGTGTTTCTTCTGTTTCCACCACGCCGTCGGCAATTGTTTCGAAGGCGATGACGCCGACGTTCGAGGCATCAATCACGACCTCGCCGGCCACCAGCGTGTGGTCGCTGCCCGCCGTCGCGGTGCCGGAGAGCGAGTAAGGCACGATGACCGGGTAGCTCACGGCATCGCCGTTCAGCGCGACCAGGATCTCCGTCTGCTCACCCTCCGCCGCGAGTAACGTGTCACCGACGAAGCCGGCCTGCGGAATGACATCGACAGTCTGCTCGGCACTTGCCGAGTTGCCGGCCGCATCCGTTGCTGTCCAGGTGACGATGTGGCGGCCCGGCCGGAACGGACTATGCCGGTCCGCCGACGGTTCCAGCGCGCCGTCTTTCGCATCGGATGCGGTGGCGTCGAGCGTTACCTGCGTCCACGGACCGATCGACTCGACGACCTGGTTTGCCTGCACGGTAAGTTCAGGCGCAACATCATCGACAGTAACGTCCGAACCGGTTTCGAACTCCTCGAGGTTGCTCTTGCCGTCGCCGTCCAGGTCGGCCGTCGCGTCCGAGGCGTCGGCCGGATCGAGGCCGTTGTCAGTTTCCCAGGCGTCCGCCATGCCGTCGCCGTCTTCATCGGCGCTCCAGGCCGGGTCCAGCGGGAACGCGTCCTGCGCGTCGGCAACGCCGTCATTGTCGTCGTCGTTGTCGCAGATGTCGCCGTCGAGATCGCCATCGGTGTCGGTCTGGTCGAGCGAGCTGTCCAATGGACAATTGTCGACCTCGTTCGCGAGTCCGTCGCCGTCCATGTCGTCGTCGCAGGCATCGCCCACGCCGTCACCGTCGACGTCGGACTGGTTCGTATTGGGGTCGGCCGGGCAGTTGTCCACGGCGAGCCCGACGCCGTCGCCGTCCTCGTCGTCCCCGTCGACGGCCGGGACGAAATCGTGGTACCAGAGTTGGACGTAGCCACCGTCCGGTGACGGATTCTGGGCAGTGGTCACATCCGATGCCGCACCAGCGATGTCCGCCACGCCGTTACCATCCAGGTCACCCGGCACGAATACGTTGTGCCCCAGGAGGTCGAAAGGCGTCGTGCCGTTTTCGAGCTGTTCATCAATGAAACCCGCGGCATTGCCGCGCAGGATGCGCACCTGGCCCTCGTCCTGCGGCCCTGCCCGGTTCGCTCCAACGACAAGGTCAGCGAGGCCGTCCGTGTCGAGATGAGCGAGGGCGAGTGAGACACCGAACTGGTCACCGTGGGTACCGTTGCCCGGTTCTGAGGCAGGAGACCCGACCAGCGTTTGCGTCGGGGTGTCGTTACCGGTCCAGTACAAGCTCTCGCTTGCGTAGAAATTGACATAGCCGCCGCCGGCGTAGGCGCCGACGACGAGATCGTCAATCCCGTCCCCCGTGACATCGCTGCCGCTTGCAAGCGCGTGGCCGAAGCGGCCCTGGCCTGGCGGTGCAACGAGATCGAAGGAGGGAACGAGGCCGGTCGCAGCACTCCAGTCGTTGTCCGCGGCCAGGTAGCCGCGAACAAGATTGGTAGACGAACGTCCAAGCACGAGGTCCGTTGCACCGTCGCCGTCGACGTCACCGTGCGCCTGGCCGAACCAGTCGCCGTCGGACAGCGAGAACGATTGCGGCGCGGCGTCGAGTCCGTCGTTTTGAGAACCGTACACGTCGAGCCGCGTCGTCGAGACGCCGTCAAAACTGTTGACCAAAAGGTCAGCAATTCCGTCGCCGTCGAGGTCGGTGCTCGAGAGCGTTATCCGGGCAGGCGTACCCGTGGCCTGGACAGTCAGGGCGCGGTCGGGCGTCTCGAGGATTTCGCCGTTGTTCCAGTGCACGAGGACAAGGTTTTGCGCTGCAATCGCGAGATCGGGGTAGCCATTGTCATCCCAGTCACCGACGGCGACGGATGTGCCATAGCCCGATCCCGCCTCAGGCCGAAGCACGTCGAGTGCCGGGCTTGCGCCGTTTATCGTACCCCAGGCGATGAACACCGCGCCGGTCGAATCATAGCTGCTCGCGCCAATCACCAGGTCGTCGTAGCCATCCTGGTTCAGGTCGCCACCGGCCATCGCGAGACCGAAGCGGTCCTCGGCCGTATTGTCGGGCGACTCGAGCCGGTCGGCCGGCGCCGCCGTCTCAATATCGGCGCGATTGGGGGAGCTGCCGTTCGCGAATTCTTCCAGTAGCGTGGATCCGTCGCCGTCGCTGTCGGCAGTGACATCGTCCGCAACGTCGGGGTCGAAGCCAAAGGCTTCTTCCCACGCATCGGCGAGCCCGTCGCCATCCGTATCCGACCGGTAGCGCGGGTCATCCACAAAGGCATCATCGGCATCGATCGTGCCATCGCCGTCGCTGTCGGCAACGGCGATGCTCAAGGTGGCGCTGTTCTCGTCGGTGAGCTTTGGCCCGGCATCGACGATGTCGATAATCAGGCTGTAATTCTCCTCCTGGCGCGCATCTTCGATCGTCACAAGGCCCCCGAACGAGATGTCAGTTGACTCGCCTTGCAGGAGATTGCCGAGATCGCAGACGATGCGCTCAGTGCCGGTGCAGCGCACATCGGTAATAGCGAGTTGCAGGCCCGCTGGCACGTCGAAGGCGATTGATACGTCGCGCGCCACGAGCCCTTCCCAGCTCGACGGCTCCAGGTTCTCGACCCTGATCACCAGCGGGAACGGCGTGTCGGGTGAGATGTCGGCGGCCGGTGCGTCCAGCGCGACGCCGACGACGGTCACATCGAAGACACCGATGGTCGTTGCATACTCGACGGGCGGCAGACCCTCGACCGGCGCGTGATCCATGACGGCGGAGACCGTGAACACGCCGGTCGTATCGTAATCGTGGCTGCCGAGCAGCATGCCGCGGCCGCGGCCGAAATCGATCTGCGGCTTGATCTCACGGCCGTTCAGGTCCTCGTGGCCGGAACCGGTCCAACCCGTCGCGGGACTCGCGGCGGTGCCGTCGCCCCAGTTGAAGATCGCGAGCGACGCCTGCTGGTCGGGCTCGTCGTCCACGTCGCTGAAGTCGGCCTTGACGATGGACGGGAAGCCGCGCGCTGCACGCAGGTTGTCATCGAACTCGACGACGACCGGATCCGGCACCGGCGTGACGACGAGCTCGGCAACAGCATCCTCCTCGGAATATTCCTCGCCATCGAAGACCCGGAAGGTCAGGGCGTCCGTGCCATGAAAGTCAGGATCCGGCCTGTACAGGTAAGTGATCGAGTTGTCCCGCTCCAGTGCCGGGTCGGCGAGCACGCGGGAGCCGTTCGTGAATTCCTCGATGATCTCGAACGTGTGGCTGTCGAGGCCGTCGGGAAAATCGCTGATGAATCCGTCGGGATCGGACGCGCTCAGGCGTACGTAGATAGACGTGTCCTCGGCAAGTTCGCAGGGTACTTCAGTATCCAGGTCGATGGTCGCGAAACACTGGACGCGAAGATCCTCTGGCGGGCGGAATGCGCGCGTGACCGATACGTCAATGCGAACGGGCTCGCTTGAGTCGATGCCGTCATCAACCTTGTAGGTGAAGTAGTCAGCGCCCTGGTAATTGAAGTCGGAAACGTAGATGACCTTGGCGCGGCTGTCGGTAACCTCGCGGAACGGCAGCGTCTTGAATACGTGCAAGAAATAATCGCCGTTTGCGGCCTCGGGCTCCATGACGAAAAATGACGTGGAATTGACCGCCAGGTACTTTGGCGCACCCATGTTGCCGAGAATGAAGCCGGGCTCGTCGCCCTGGTTGACGCCAGTGCCGGTTGATTTCGCTTCACCGGCAAAGGTGCCGTCCTGGCCAAAGCGCTGCACGCGCAGGTTCGCCGTGTCGGCGACATAGAGGACGTTGCGCGGATCGATTTCGATGCTGGACGGCGCGTTGAACTGGCCGGGCGCGCTGCCCGCCGTGTTAGCCGCGCGTTCGCACTTCGCGTCGGCGCAGGCGAAGCCGCGCGATGTGCCGGTGGCGACGTCGCAGGCGTTGTAGGGCACGCCGGTGGGCGTACCGTCGAGCGTCCTGTTTGCCGTACAGCTGCCCATCCAGCCGACGTAGTCACCGAAAACCCAGCCGCCCTCGCCATCGGGCACGGTCGGCAGCCACTTGTGGATGCGGTTCAGGCCGGGATCGAGGACGTAGACGTTGCCTTCGCGGTCGACGGCGAGGTCATTGCCGATTTCCGGCGCGCCATCGCCGCCCCCAAAAAAGCCTCCCGTTGAGATCTCGATTTCGCTGACATCGAGCTGCCCGAGCACACTGGCGCTGTTGCCGATTTCGCCGATGTCGGCCAGCGAGCGGACGTTGATCGCGTCGCGAATGAGTTCGAACAGCAAGTCCGTGTTGCCGTCGGACCCGACATCGCGCAGGCCTTCGCCCTGGATGGCCTCCGTCTCGTTGTAGCTGACGGTGCCGTGGAATTGCACATCGCGCAGATCGTTGTCATAACTGTAATGAATGGCCGTGCGGCCGAATGTCGAAAGAATCGGCTCCCATTCGACCCAGAGTCGGTCGTTGTGGTCGACGGAAAAGCGGTCAGCGGGCCAGACGTTGTCGTTCAGGTGGCCGTCGTTGTCGGCCGGGTCGTCGGTCACGTATAGCGGGGTCATGCCGACGAGTTCGCCGGTTTCAGTCCACTTCGAGATTCTCGGTATAGGCGAGAGTTCCCCGCGGAAGTCGCTATTGCGTTTGGGGTCCTCGCCGCAGACATAGTACTTGTCGCGGACGTAGTAGAAGCCGTCGTCATCGACGTGCACATAGCTCGGCTCGTAGACCATGTTCACGGGGATCAACCCCCCGAACTCGGCCTCCTCGACGGAACCGGCGGGGGCGTTGCATATCCGGTCGTTGAGGAACACGCCGTGGCTTAGCGGGTCCGTGAGGCGGAATTCGTCGGCCAGGTGCTTCAGCGGACTGGTGCGTGTCAGGTTGTCCCCCTCCTCTCGCTCGCCGACCGGCGTCAGCCGGAAATCCTCGATGAAATAGGGGTAAAGCGGTGCATCGAACTGGCCATGCTGCGGGTACTCGCCAATCTCGAACCGGAGCGGGTCGACGCGCCCGTCGATCAGGTCGGTATCAACACCCTGCAGCCAGATCTCGACCGGTGCGGCGGTGATGGCGTCCGCCGGCGCCGGCAGCGGCATGGCGCTCGGTACGGTATTCGTGCCGGGACGCTTCAGCGTCACGGTCTGCACGAAGCTGTCCGGATTACTCGACTGGGCACGCGCGGAATTACCGCTGTCGTCGATCGCATCCCAAGTTATCTCGTAACGCACGCCGTCAGCATCGTCCGGCGGCCCGGGCAGCATGTCGGGTGCGTCGTTTGTGACGGCGGGGCTCGGATCGGCGAGATCGACGACGCGTGGCCGGCCAAGCGGAAAGTCGCCGACACCGAGATCGAGGCCGTCCGCAGCGTAACGCGCAAAGCCTGCAGGCGGAACCAGGATCGGCGCCTGGGTATCAACGATGCTGATGCGCTGCGTCAGCCGAGTCACCAGGCTGTCGCCTTCGCGTTCATTGTTCGGAAAAAGAAGCGTGCTCGAGTGGTAGGGCCCGCCATTTCGCTCCCGGATCTCCCACTCGAGTTCTTCGGGACCACCGATCGGGAACAGCCGCGACGACGGCGACAGCGCTACTGAGTTAAACAATTGGCCGCAGGGGTCGATTGGCTCGAACATGTCCCGCAACTGGCTCTCGACGCGGCCAAGACGGACACCGCCGAAATCCGTCGCTTCGAGCTCGATTGTCTGCTCGGTTATCTCGATCTCGTTGGTCCGCGTATCGCGCAGGAAAGGTACGGCTGTGTCCCAGACCGTCAGCATCTGGCCGCTGCGGTTTGAGGCCGTGTTGATGCTCGTGTCCTCGTACCATTGAGCGCCCGCGGCAAGACCGGAGATATCGGTCGCGATCAAACCCAGGTCGGCGGCGATGAGCCCGACCTTTGCGCCGAAGACGGCGGCCGGCTTGGAGGCCGGGCCAACGGCCTCTCCCGCGGCGGCCCGGGCCGCGCGCTTCGCCGCCGCCGCAGCGACCTTTTTCGCCGCGTAGCTTTCCGCGGCGACGCCGATCGGGATCAGGGCCGCCGGCAGCCCGATATCGAGTATGTTGTTCATCGACGTCGTGGCCTCCCACGAGATCCAGTGCCGACCCGCCGGAAACTCGGGACGCTGCTGGAGCTTGCGCAGGTCCTCGGCCCCGTAACCCGGGTAGCCACGGGCAGCAAGATAGGGATTGCTGGCGCGGACACGAACGTCGGCCTGCGGGTGGTAGACATACGGTTGGCCGAGATCCGCGTAGACGCGGTCGAGCGGGTCGAACGGCACAAGGAAGATGCTGGCGAAGCTGTCCTCGACGCCTGCGGCATAGTCGTCGCCCAGCACATCGCGGCCCGGCCGGATTGTTTTGTTGAAGCGGTAGACGCACGGCCCGCCGCCGAGGTCGCCGGTCCTGACGGCATTCGGAAACTGGCTTAAGTTGCCCGGCGCGTCGAAGACCGGCGGCGTGTTCTTGAGCCCGATGTCCGTCGCCATTGCCGCGATCTCGAAGCCGATGCCGAACCACCCCGGTACAGCAATACCGGCACCGATGCTGCCGATGTGCGCGCCTATGAGGCTGCCCTGCGTCGCGGCGATCCTGTCGTTGTCGGCGGGCGTCGCGTCAAACGGCGAAGCGATTGCGGGGTGTGCCACGATCAGGCACCCGACAAAGCCCCCGAACGCATTGCGCATCCGCCTGATCCATACCGCAGGCCGAATACCCGCCACGAAGCCATTTCCATTCATGCTCGCGCCCCCTCTGACCCCGGGCAGCCCCCCGGTTTCGGACGGCGGCGAGGGATGAATTGGTTCTTGAAGGGGTAAGCAGGAACGCGGGCCGAAATGGCCCACGAAATTTCTGATCTGAAATACATCCCTTGGATCAGGACAGTGCTGTAGGGCGTGTAATGAGACAGCAGGGACTTGTTGAGGTAAGGCGCGACCGGATTTGCGGTCGGCGCTTCAGCTAGGAGGCCGACGCTCGCGCGTACGGCGGTTTCAGCAAGTGAATGACTTTTGCGCAGCGCATCAAGCGGCTCTTCGGGATCGACATCCAGACCGGGCAGTCTGCGGCGCTGCAGCAAAGATGCCGGCTGGCCGGGTGGCGGGGCGGGCATGGAAACTGTGCCGCCGGGCCTGTCCGACCGGCTGACACCGCAGGCGCCGTAGCGGCCAGTTCGATGACGCCACCTACTATAGTCGTATTGGTTTTCCCCATCGGCGTGCTTACACTCCGGCCAAATAACAAGTAGTCCGCTACTGGGGAGCTCCATAATCATGTCCGACGACAAGTCCGCTGCCGGCTACTGGGCCGCCAATCTCCGCATCATCAAGATCTGCCTGGTCATCTGGGCCCTGGTGTCATTCGGGTTCGCCATCCTGCTGCGGCCGGTGCTGCAAATGTTGCCGCTGAGTGTCGGCGGAACCGACCTGGGCTTCTGGTTCGCCCAGCAGGGGTCGATCCTGACCTTCATCGCGCTGATCTTCTATTACACCTGGTACATGAATCGGCTCGATCGCGAGTTCGGCGTCGACGAAGAATAAGGGAGCCAGATCATCATGAGCCAGTTCACACTCAACCTGATTGTCGTCGGCGGATCTTTCGCGCTCTACATTGGCATCGCCATCTGGGCGCGCGCCGGCACGACGTCCGATTTTTACGCCGCCAGTCGCGGCGTCAACCCGATCGTCAACGGTGCGGCCACCGCGGCCGACTGGATGTCGGCCGCCTCGTTCATTTCCATGGCCGGCCTGATCGCCTTCGTCGGCTACGGCAACTCCACCTTCCTCATGGGCTGGACCGGCGGCTACGTCCTGCTGGCCCTGCTGCTGGCGCCCTACCTGCGGAAGTTCGGCCGCTTCACGGTGCCCGAGTTCATCGGCGACCGCTTCTACAGCCAGACCGCAAGAGTCGTCGCGGTGATCTGCCTGCTGGTCATCTCGATTACCTACGTGATCGGCCAGATGACCGGCGCGGGCGTGGCCTTCTCGCGCTTCCTCGAAGTTGAAAACACCACGGGCCTGCTGATCGCTTCGGGCGTGGTGTTCATCTACGCCGTCCTGGGTGGCATGAAGGGCATCACCTACACCCAGCTGGCGCAGTACTGCGTGCTGATTACCGCCTACACCATTCCGGCGGTGTTCATCTCGTTGCAACTGACCGGCAACCCGATTCCGGGACTGGGGCTGTTCTCCACCCACGCCGAGTCCGGCGTGCCGCTGCTGACCAAGCTCAACCAGGTCCTCATCGAGCTGGGCTTCAACGACTACACCGGCCATCACGGCAGCACGTTCAACATGTTCCTGTTCACCATGTCACTGATGATCGGCACCGCCGGACTGCCGCACGTGATCATTCGTTTCTTCACTGTTCCGAAGGTGGCTGATGCCCGCAAATCGGCAGGCTGGGCCCTGGTGTTCATCGCGTTGCTTTACCTGACCGCGCCTGCGGTCGGCGCCATGGCCCGCCTGAACATCATCACCACCATCTTCCCGGACGGCACTTCGTCCGCGCCGATCACGTATGACGAGCGGCCGGACTGGATGGAGAGTTGGGAAAAGACGGGCTTGTTGGCCTTCGAGGACAAGAACAACGACGGCCGAATCCAGTACTACAACGACGCTTCGGAGGAGTTTGCCTCGGTTGCGGCCGAGCGCGGCTGGGAAGGCAACGAAATGGTGACCTTCAACCGCGACATCCTGGTCCTGGCCAATCCCGAGATCGCGCAGCTGCCAGGGTGGGTGCTGGCCCTGATCGCCGCCGGCGGACTGGCCGCCGCGCTGTCGACCGCCGCCGGGTTGCTGCTGGCGATTTCCTCGGCCATCAGCCATGACATGCTCAAGTCGGTGCTCATGCCCAAGATCACCGACAAGCAGGAGCTGCTCGCTGCCCGTGTGTCCATGGCGTTCGCCATCGCCCTGGCGACCTACCTGGGGCTCAATCCACCCGGCTTCGCGGCGCAGGTGGTGGCCCTGGCCTTCGGGCTGGCAGCCGCCACGCTGTTCCCGGCCCTGATGATGGGCATCTTCTCCAGGAAGATGAACACCCAGGGCGCGGTGGCGGGGATGCTGGTCGGGCTGCTTGCCACCCTGCTCTACATCTTCACCTACCTGGGCTGGTTCTTCATTCCTGGCACTAACATGCTGGCGAATACGCCGGACAACTGGCTGTTCGGCATCTCGCCGCTGTCGTTCGGGGCGATTGGCGCCGTGCTCAACTTCGTGGTCGCCTATGTCGTGATGAAAGCCACGGCCGAGCCACCAGAGCATATCCAGGAGCTGGTGGAAAGCATCCGTGTTCCCCGCGGGGCCGCAGGGGCCATCGACCACTAGCGCGTGCAGAACCAACCGCCGGGGACAACCCCTGCGGAACGCGTCATGATACTGCCCGGCCACGTGGTCGGGCAGTATCATTTCCGTACCCTTCTCCTGGAGCACTGACCCATGCTGCTCGAATTCCTGGCTGCGATCGTCCTGGGAGTGGCCGCGGCTGGCGTGGTCATGGCGATCAACGTGGCGATCGGACGCCGCTTGCCGGGCTGGCTGGTACCGGCCGCGGCCGGCCTCTCCATGATCGCCTTCATGGTCTGGATGGAATACACCTGGTTGCCGCGCACCATGGCGTCGCTGCCCGAAGGCGTCGAGGTGGTCTCGGTCAGCCGCGAGTCGAGCTGGTACCGGCCGTGGACCTACTTCCGCCCCCTCAGCCTGCGTGCGGTGACGCTGGATACCCGACGTAACCGCACTCACCCCGCCCAGCCCGGACAGGTGATGACCAGCGTCGTGCTGCTCGGAAGATGGATGCCGCCACGCCAGATTCCGGTCGTGTTCGACTGCCAGGCAAACCGGCGGGCGGACCTGCATGCCGACGTAGAACTGGATGCCGACGGCTACCTGTCGGGCGCGGACTGGCGAGAACTGCCGCCGGACGATCCCGCCCTGGCCATCGCCTGCCGTTCGGTCCGGTGATCGGCATGCAACCAAAGTCGAGGCTAAAATCCCTCATTCACTTGTTATCTTGGGCGCCAAGGAGGCCAACACCATGGCCAGCAGGGTCCTGATCGCCGACGACGAAGCAAACCTTCTGATCTCGCTGGAATACCTGTTGCAGCGCCAGGGATACGACGTCAGCCTGGCGCGGGACGGCGACCAGACCATGAAGCTGATCCGGCAACAGCCGCCGGACCTGGTGATTCTCGATGCCACGATGCCGGGCCAGTCCGGTTTCGAGGTCTGCCAGCAGGTGCGGGCAGACCCGGCGCTGCGCCACATCCCCATCGTGATGCTGAGCGCCAGGGCGCGCGAAACCGACATTGCCAAGGGCAAGGCGCTGGGCGCCGACGCTTACATCGTCAAGCCCTTTTCCACCGCCGACCTGGTCAACCAGGTCCGACAACTGCTCGGTGCAGACCGATGAGGCCGCTGGACTGGCGCCTGGTCGCGGGCGTTGCCATCGTCGGCCTGGTTTGTCTCTTGTGGCTGGTCGTGGCCGGCGTCCTGCTGTGGGCCGTGCTCGATCCCGGTGACTGGCAAACGGTGCTCGAGGCGCTCGGTGGCAAGGGCGGGCTGCTGCTGTTTCTGTGGGCCGGCTCGCTGGTGCCGGCCGCGGCCGCGCTGCGCTACCTGATCGAACATTACCTTCGCGCCCCCGCCAAGCTGGCCGAGGATGCCCGGCTGCTGCTCGAAACCGATGCGCAGCGATTGCCCACGCCTCGCGGCAGCGCCGAGAACCGTCGCCTGGCGGAGGCCATCGGCCAGCTGGTCACCCAGCGCGAAGCGCTCAGGGCGGAAATGGACCAGCGCGTCCGTGCCGCGAGCCGTCAGACGGAACTGGAAAAGAACCGGCTCGCCGCGCTGATGTCGGAGCTGACCAAGAGCGTGGTCGTCTGCAATCTTGATGGTCGCATCCTGCTCTACAACAACCGGGCACGGCTCCAGTTCCGCCGCCTTTCACGCCTGCCGACACCCGCCGGCGGGGCCGAGCTGATGGGCCTGGGCCGCTCGATCTACACCGTGCTCGACCGCAAGCTGGTCAGCCATGCGCTGGAAAATGTGCAGCGTCGACTGCACCGTGGCGCCGACGCCCCGTCAGCGCAGTTCGTGACTGCAACCCAGTCCGGCAAGCTGCTGCGGGTCCAGATGAGCCCCGTCCGAGACGTCGAGAGCGACGACCAGGGCGCCCGAACCACGGACACCATGACTGGCTTCGTGCTGCTGATCGAAAACATTACCGAGGACATGCAGGCCCATGCAGAGAAAAACCGGATCCTGACCAACCTGACCGAGGACAGCCGGTCGGCGCTCGCCAGCGCCCGGGCCGCAGCCGAGGTCCTGGAGTTGCCCGACATTCCGGGACAACTGCGCGAGCGGCTGCTCGCAGTGATCCGGGAAGAAGTCCAGGGGCTCAGTCGACGGCTCGAAGAGGCGCAGCCGACCGCGGGCCGCGCCCTGCGCTCACGCTGGCCGCTGGAAGACATGCTCGGTGACGACCTGATCGAAGCCGCCGTGCGGCGCCTCGAATCGGAGCTCGAGCTTAGCGTCGATGTCGAGCGCGGCGACCGGGACGTCTGGCTGAAAGTCGAGAGTTTCACCTTGCTGCAGGCCGTGCTTCACCTGGCCGGGCGCCTGCGCCGGCACTGCGGGGTCAGCGCGCTCACGCTGCGCGTCGGCAAGCAATCAGGCCAGGGCGTGCTGGACCTGATCTGGACGCCCTGCGATGGTGCGAACGACAAGGCCCGGCTAGGCTGGGATGACGAGCCGATCCAGGTCGGATCCGAGACCCTGTCGCTGACCGTGCGCGACGTGCTCGAACGTCATGGCGGCGAATGCTGGATCGAACAGGAAATCGACGATGCACGGCACCGCTGCCTGTTCCGCCTGCTGCTGCCCCTGGCCGCGGCCCAGGAGGAGTTACCGGCCGCCACGTTCATGCATCATGAAAGCAGGCCCGAGTATTACGATTTCGACCTGTTCCGGACCACCGAGCGGACCCTGAGTCTCGACGACAGTCCGCTGACCGAGCTGGCCTATACGGTGTTCGACACCGAGACCACCGGACTGAATCCGGCCGAGGGCGACGAGATCATCCAGATCGGCGCGGTGCGCATCGTCAACGGCAAGGTGCTGAGCCAGGAGTTCTTCGACCAGCTGGTGGACCCGAAACGCGTCATCCCCCCCGCGAGCATTCCGATCCACGGCATCACGCCGGACATGGTCAAGGGCCAGCCGACCATCGAGACGGTCCTGCCGGCCTTTCACGGCTTTTGTGCGGACACCGTCCTGGTCGCACACAACGCAGCTTTCGACATGCGCTGCCTGCAGGTCAAGGAAAAATCGACCGGGGTGCGCTTCGATCACCCCGTGCTCGATACCCTGCTGCTGTCCGCCCTCGTCCACGAGAACCAGGACTCGCATCGCCTGGAAGCCATCGCCGAACGCTTCGGCCTGACGATCATCGGTCGCCATACCGCCATCGGCGACGCCATGGTGACCGCCGAAATCCTGGTCAAGCTCATCCCGCTGCTTGCCGAGAAAGGGATTCATACCCTGGGCCAGGCGCGTGCGGCGGCCCAGAAAACGTACTATGCCCGGGTCAATTACTGATATGGATACAAGCCCGATGCGGCCTGCAGATTCCTGTGCGTTCCTGGCCAATGTGGCCCCTTTTTCAGAGCTGCCAGGCGAAGAGATCGAGCGCCTGGTCGGCGCCGGCCAGGCCGTGAGCTTCCGCGCGGGCGAAGCCGTCGGTGAATTCAGCCAGCCGGGCGATCATGGGCTCTATGTCATCGTCGCAGGCGCGGCAGTGCTCAAGGCAGCCGACGGCCGTCCGCTGGAGCAGCGGGGGGAGGGCGAGTTGTTCGGCCACGCCGTGCGCTTCGACGGCGCAGCCTGCCACTACGCGGTCGAGGCCAGCGAAGACCTGGAGCTGCTCCACCTGCCCGCTGCCACGCTCGCCGACCTGGGACAGCGTCATCCCCGCTTCGCCAGGTTTTTCAGCGACGGGCCCGGCGCGCGCCTGCGCGAAGCCAGTGCTCATCGCCCGACCCGGCTGGGCGAGCTGCCCCTGCGCGCCCCGATCACCGGGGATCCGGGCGGCTCGATCAGCGAGACGGCCGCACTGATGAGCAGGCACCAGGTCAGCTGCGTGCCGCTGCTGCGAGACGGTGCCCTGGTCGGCATCGTCACCGACCGCGACCTGCGCAACCGGGTGCTGGGACGGGGCGTGGACCCCGCCCGACCGATCGCGGACGTGATGACTCCGGACCCGATCACGGTCATGACCAGCCACAGGATCGAGGACGCCCTGCTCGAGATGATGCGCCTGGGCATTCATCACCTGCCGGTGATCGGGGAAGATGGCCGGCTGGCCAGCGTGATCAGCTCCGGTGATCTCTTGCGCCAGCAGTCGCCGCACCCCTTGCGGCTGGTGCGCGACATCCAGCGCGCCGAAAGCGCCACGATGGTCGCCCAACTGGGCCGCCAGGGGCCCGGCATGCTCGCCGTCATGGCCCGCATGGGCAGCCAGGTGACCGAAGTCGGGCGGGTGGCCAGCATGATCACCGATGCCTGCACGCGCCGCCTGCTCGCGCTGGCCCAGGATCAACTGGGCGAGGCACCCATGGCCTGGACCTGGATGGCATTCGGCTCCCAGGCCCGGCTCGAGCAGGGCCTGGTCAGCGACCAGGACAACGGCCTGCTGCTGGCCGAATCTCCCGAAGGCGAGGCGGCCGAGTACTTCCGGAAACTGGCGGATTTCGTCTGCGACGGGCTCAATGAATGTGGTTATGTCTATTGCCCCGGCGGCGTGATGGCGAAGGGGGAATGGCGCATGGGTTACGCCGACTGGCGCAGGACGTTTTCGCGCTGGATATTGGAGCCGAAACCCAAGTCGGTGATGCAGTCGAGCATCTTTTTCGATATGCGCGGTGTGGCAGGTGACCTGGCCATGCCGCGACGCCTGCAATCCGAAGTCCTGCAGCAAGCCAGCCAGAGCAAGATATTCCGGCGCTTCCTGGCGGCCGAGTCCATGGGTCACCGACCCCCGCTGGGTCTTTTCCGGCAGTTCGTCCAGGAGCACGACGGCGAAAAAAGCCAGGGCCTGAACCTGAAGAAACGCGGCGTGATTCCAATCGTCGACCTGGCCCGGGTGCGCGCACTGGAGGGCGCGATCAGCGCGGTCCATACCGAGGAGCGCCTCCGCGCCGCCGGTGAGCAGGGCATCATGAACGAACGCGATGCGGATGACCTGATCCACGCCCTGCGCTTCATCGGCAACGTGCGCCTGCGCCACCAGGTCGCGCTTTACGATCGCGGCGAGAAGCCCAATCACCTTGTCGACCCGGACGAGCTGTCCGGCCTGCACCGGCGCTACCTGCGCTCGGCTTTCGGTATCGTGCGCACGGCCCAGGAAGCGCTTTCCAACCGTTACCAGGTCTGAATTTTTCAACAGGTAATCACATGGCTCTACGAAAAGCGCTTCTTGCACCGGCCTGCCTTGTTTTCCTGTGTCTTGGCTCGACCGGCACTGCACACGCGCAGCAACTGATCAGCACAGAATACGGTGACGTGCTGGTAATGACGTTCGAACAGTATCTGGACAAAGAGAATCGGCCTGTGTGCGCCAGTCTGCCGAGCGTCATCAGCTACAAGGCCTTCCAATCCCAGGACAACCAGAATTTCACCGAGCGGGAATATCGGATGCTCGCCGGTGATGCGCCGTTTCTTGCATTGCGGAGTCACAATTCCTGGTACAGCAGGGACCAGCGCAAGTACGTCAGCCTGGATGAGCTCTACGCGATCTACGGCTCTTTCGACAGCGGAAATTACGATCAGTTACCCGTGCTGTGCGGCGTTGTCACTGCTGAATCAAGGGTTGCATCGGCACGCGCAAATCCGGTCGCCAGCTGGAAGAACGGTGAGCGAAGCTGTAGTGGTGCCTTTTGCGGCCTGTCCGGAGGCGCCTATTTGCAGGCCATCTACGAAAACGACCTCGACATGATCAAGCGATTCGATGCATCCATCCAACGCACCCTCAGCCAGAAGCTCGGTGCGATCCTCTCGCTATCGGAGGACCTGGGAGAGAAACCCCAGGACTTCTCGCTGCTGCCCGCGTTGGCCAACGCCTACCTGGTCGGGTATGCCAAAGGTTTCGGCGCATCGTGCGGAGATGAACTGGTCAGGAAAGTCGTGACGAAGAAGACGCCGACCTACGACATGTTCGACCGCGACGGCCTCTATGAAGGGCAAGGCGGAGGCGAGGTCTATCGATTCACCTATGTCCTGAAGCCGGGCCTGGTTCCGCTTTGTGATGAGGTCTGCGACTCTCTCGGCGGCCGTGCCGAACGATCCGCCGTCAGGACTTTGAGTCATGGCGGCGCGACGAGGACGCTGAACGGCATAGACGAGCTCTTCTCGAGGCACGGATGTTCTTCCGAGGAAATCTCACGGTTCGAGCAGAACCTCGTTGCGATGACGCGACTTTACCTGGACGAGAAATACCGCTGGTTGCCGACACCTGCTGCGCCTGCGGTGGCTAAAGTCGCACCCGAAGACCCGGCCGTCGAGCGAAAGAAAGCGGCAGAGAATCGTGCGGCGGGGATGCGCTACCTCGAAGAGAACCGCGCGCTGGGCAACGTCTCGACGACATCGAGCGGGGTGCAGTACACCATCCTGGAGCGCGGCGAAGGCCGGCATCCGTCGCCGACGGACCGCGTGGTGTTGCGGGGTGTCGGGGAACTCATCGACGGCCGGCGCATGGATGACTCGTACACGGCAGGCACATCGGTCGACTCCATATCGAGCATGATGCCCGGCCTGCGAGAAGGACTGCAGTTGATCAAGCCAGGCGGAAAGATAAGGCTCGTCATTCCTCCGGAACTCGCCTTTGGCGACCGCGAAGTCGGGATGATCAAGCCGGGTTCAACCCTGGTGTACGAGCTCGAGCTCGTATCCATAGTCAAGTAAGGCCCGGTATCCTCGCGCGATATTGCGCAGCGAAGGGAGAACGGAATGAACCATATAGCGCGCCTTGGGGCTTGCTTGCTGTCCGTTGTCATCTCGACGCCATTGCCGGCTGTCGCGGACGAATCCGGGCAACGTGTCGACTACCTGGGCTTCGCCCAGGGCGCCCTTCCGGTCGCGCTGGAAAATGACGCCGCAGCGTTGAAGGTGGGCATGGAACAGGCACTGCTCGCCATCGACGGCAACGAAGGGGGCTACGGGTTGACGCCAAAGCCGGGGGATGCGGAGACGCGTATTTCCTTCGTTTACCAGCTCCCTGCCTCGACCACGTTCACGGAGTTCGCCGTCCCCAATGTGCTCGAGACGCCGAGTCCGTCGCAGACCTTCGTGAGGAACGTGGAGATCGCCGGCTCGGACAGCGGAGCCGAGGGAGATTTCGGTGTCCTGGCAACGGCGACACTGGAAACTCATGCTGCGAAAGGCCAGGTGACGTCCATCCCGGTTACTGACGAAAGGCCTGTCCGCTGGGTGCGAGTGACTTTGGCGGGCGGCATCGACATCCAGCGCGACAAGACCTTTCTCGAGTTCAGCGAAATCATCGGTTACGGGATGCAGGAAACCGTGCCGCAGTCCGATGCTTTCCATGGCAAATGGAAAGGCCGAGGCGTCCTGCTGGAACTCAAGCAAGAAGGTGCCCTTGTGTCCGGTTGCTACGACCGTGTCGGCGACCTGGAAGGCACGGTCAGCGGCAACCTGCTGCGCGCTACCGGCAAGACCCGCACGGGCGATATTCCGAGCACGTTCGTCCTGGCCGTGGGCGATAGCGGCAACATCAGCGGTGTCCGCTCCACCAACGGGGCGCCCTTCCGGCTCTACTCGGGTGACGCTGCGCCCGGCATCACGACCGAGTGCTCCGAGCAGGAGGTTCAGCCACTGGGTTGCGGCGCCATCATTCACGGCATCAATTTCGACTTCGACTCGGCGACCATCAGGCCGGAGTCAGAAGAACTCCTGGCGGCGCTGGCCACCGGGCTGAAGGACTCGGACGCGGCGGCGATCACCGTCATCGGTCACACCTCGAGCGAGGGTTCCGATACCTACAACGAAAAGCTGTCACAGAGGCGCGCCGAGGCGGTGGCGGCGGCGATCGTCGAGCGCGGCGTCGACGCCGGGAGTGTGTCGGCCGAGGGGCGCGGCGAGCAGCAGCCGATAGCGGACAATTCCACCGAGGCCGGACGTTCGCTCAACCGTCGCGTGGAAATCGGGTGCCGCTAGAGTTCGACCATGACTGATCCATCCGAAACCACAATCCTCGTCATCATCGGCCCCGGCTCGATGGGCACCGCGATCGCCCGGCGGGTCGGCGCCGGCAAGCACATCCTGGTCGCGGACCTGCGGGAGGAGAACGCGCAGGCCGCATCGCAGACGCTGCTGGACGCGGGGTTCCAGGTGAGCACGGCGACCGTGGACATCACGGACCCGCCGTCCGTGCGGGCGCTGGCGGAAAAGGCCGCCGGGATGGGTGCGGTCACCGGTCTGGTCCACGCGGCCGGCGCTTCGCCGTCGATGTCCCGCCCGGAGCTGGTCGTCCGCGTCGATCTCTACGGCACGGCCGTCGTCCTGGAAGCGTTCGGCGAAGTGGTGGCGCCGGGAGGCGCGGCGGTGGTCATCGCATCCCAGGCCGGGCACCGCCTGCCTGCGCTGACCCCCGAAGAGGACCAGGCCCTGGCCACGACGCCCGCCGAGGAGCTGTTGGGCCTTCCCCTGCTCCAGTCGGAGCGGCTCGGGGACACACTGCACGCTTACGAACTCTCCAACCATGGCAAGAGCCTGCGGGTCCAGGCCGAAGCGGTGCGCTGGGGGCTCCGAAGGGCGAGGGTCAACGCGATCAGCCCGGGTATCGTCATGACCCCGCTTTCCCGCGCCGAGCTGAGCGGTCCGCATGGCGACGGCTACCGGCGGATGATCGAGGGCTGTCCCGCCGGCCGTGCCGGCACCGCGGACGAGGTAGCCACCGTGGCGGCGCTGTTGATGGGGCCGGACGGGGCTTTCATCACGGGCAGCGATATCCTGATGGACGGCGGGGCCACGGCCGCTTTCTTTCATGGGGATCTGAACTTGCGTTGATCGTGCTGGTCTTCCTCATCCCGCAGCCGGAGTCTCCACATTGAAAATGCGCCATGTCATCTTGCTCCTCGCTTCACATGGTGCCGTCGCAGCGTTGGGTTTTGCTGCCGGCATCTATGCGCTGCCGATCCTTATCGCTCCGGATGCGCCGACCGTGGCGGAAGTGTCAACAGCGGCCCGGTCGGCGACCTACACTTCGGAGTTTCGCCGCGACCTGGAGGACAGTGACGCATTGCACTGGGGTGAGGGCCGAATCACGGTAAGCGAGCGCTCCGTTACGCATATGGGCAGGCTGGCGCCGGGCCCGGATTACAAGCTCTACCTGTCGCCCGAGTTCGTCGAGACGGAGGAAGCTTTCGAGCGCCTCAAGACCACCATGGCGCTGGTCGGCGACGTGAAGACTTTCAACAATTTCGTCGTGCCGGTGCCGCCCGGAGTGAACCCCTCCGAGTACACCACCGTCATCGTGTGGTGTGAAGCGTTCGGTGAGTTCATCACCTCCGCCAGGTACAAGTAGCTCGCGTCAAGCGTTGATATGGCGATCATGTTGTTCATCGCGGGCCTGGCTTTGCTGATCGCCGGTGCGGAAGCGCTGGTCCGCGGCGCCTCCCGCCTGGCGGCGGTGCTCGGCATCTCGCCCCTGGTGATCGGGTTGACCGTCGTCGCCTTCGGCACCAGTTCCCCGGAGCTCGCGGTCAGCATCAAGTCGGCGTTGTCCGGCCAGGCCAGCATCGCAGTAGGCAACGTGGTCGGAAGCAATATCTTCAACGTCCTCTTCATTCTCGGCCTCTCGGCGATGATCGTGCCGCTGGTTGTCTCGCAACAGCTGGTGCGCCTCGATGTGCCGCTGATGATCGCGCTCTCCGTTCTTGTCCTGGTCCTGTCGCTGGATGAGAACCTCAGTCGCGCCAATGGCCTCCTGCTGGTCGCGGGCCTCGTCGCTTACTTCTGGTTCCTGGTCTACCAGAGCCGCCGGGAAAGTGCCGGCGTGAGAGAGGAATACGCCAGGAACTTCGGCACTGAAGGATCGGCCGGAACCGGCCGACTGAAGGACATCGGCATGGTCGTCGGTGGCCTTGCACTGCTGGTGCTCGGCTCGCGCTGGCTGGTGGACGGCGCGGTGGACTTCGCCCGCTACCTTGGCGTGAGCGAACTGGTGGTCGGCCTGACGATCGTCGCGGCGGGTACGTCCCTTCCGGAAGTGGTCACTTCCGTCGTCGCGGCTTTGCGTGGAGAGCGCGACATCGCGGTGGGCAACGTGGTGGGCAGCAACCTTTTCAATCTCATGGGGGTGCTCGGCCTGGCCAGTGTCATCGCGCCCGCCGGCATGGCGGTGTCACCCTCGGTCGTCGGTTTCGATCTGCCGGTCATGATCGCGGTCGCGCTGGCCTGCCTGCCGATGTTTTTCACCCGTGGCGTCATCAGCCGGCCGGAAGGCACGCTGTTGCTCGGTTACTACGTGGCTTACACGCTCTACCTGGTCCTGGCGGTATCCCAGCATGACGCATTGCCGCGGTTCAGCCTGGCAATGGTGTATTTCGTGATTCCTTTGACTGTCGTGTTCCTGGTGATCACCGCGCTGCGGGAAATGCGTCGCAGGAGAAAAGGTCATGGATGATTTTCGACTCCTGGTCGACCTGCACAAGCCGGGCCATCGACAGGGCCCGGGCGGGGACGCCGAGACCGAGCGGGCGCTCGACCTCGCCGGCATCGACCGGTCTGCGCCACTGAAGATCGCGGACATCGGGTGCGGGACGGGCGCGTCCACCCTGCTGCTTGCGCGACTCCTGAATGCCCGGATCACGGCGGTGGACTTTCTGCAGGAGTTTCTCGACGTCCTGGAGGAGCAGGCCGAGAAGCTCGGCGTCGCCGACCGCGTCTCGACGCTGGCGTGCTCCATGGACGAACTGCCGTTCGCGGACGGGGAACTGGACGTCATCTGGTCCGAGGGCGCGATCTACAACATCGGGTTCGAAAAAGGTGTGGCAGGCTGGAAGCGTTTCCTGAAACCCGGTGGCCTGCTGGTGGCTTCCGAGATCACCTGGCTCACTGACACACGACCGGCGGAACTCCAGGAACACTGGGATCGCGAGTATCCCGAGATCGACCTGGCCTCAGCCAAGTTGAGGGTGCTGGAAGAGCACGGCTACACGCCGACCGGTTATTTCGTCCTTCCGGAGCGCTGCTGGCTGGACGAGTACTACCGGCCCATGCAGGCCAGGTTCCCCGGGTTCCTCGAGCGTCACGGCCACAGCGTCGAGGCGCGGGGCCTGGTGGAGGCGGAGCAAAAAGAGATCGCCCTCTACGAGACCTGCAAGGCTCACTTCAGCTATGGCGTGTATATCGCGAGAAAGGCGGGGTAGAAACCCGGCCTCGCAGGCCTTTCGACAGGGCGCCAACCCGCCGCAGTCGATTCCGGCCCGCCCCTCGATCAGTCCGGATGCCCGTCATCGAGGCGTAATAAAGGCCCGAATTCGACTCGCCAGGAGCCCCCGAAAGCCAGACAGGAATGCTTCTCATTCATGTCTTTACTGCGTAAATGTCCTAATTGTTCAAGTCTCTGATGCAGACCAATATCCAGCGTGAGCATTCCGTCGGGAACCTCTAGGTTGAGGTTATGCGGAATGCATATTTTGGGGAAGCGCTCTGAATCCCTTTGGAGGGAATAATGAAAAGTAAATGGTTACTGGCAGCGACACTGGTGTGTGCTGCTTCTTTCGGACTCGCCGGCTGTGAAGGCGATGACGGCGACACGGGGCCTGCCGGCCCTCCTGGGGCACCAGGCGCTCCGGGACCTGAAGGTCCTCCGGGCCCGGGTGTAGTCACGACACCCATCGAGTCCTGCGCCGTATGTCACGACGCCGGCTCCTTCGCTGATGCCACTGCGGGTCATGAATTCGACGTGCCGCAGGCCGCGGCGTTTTCTGATTTCGTCGTTACCGACGACGGCACCGACGTGGAAGTCACGTTCAGCGTGACGGTCGATGGCGAACCTGCAGACAGCGCGACGCTGTACCGGGCCTACGCCTGGGACGGCACGGATCGTACGGGTTTACGCTTTCCTCCGAGGGGCGATAACCCTGGGCTCGACCTCGTGACGTTCACCAACGACGGTGGCGGCGATTACACCGTCACCATCCCCGATGGCGTCGCACTGCTGCCCGGCAACCAGCGTTACCTGATGATTCTCCGCGTCGGGGACAACGACCTCGAGGTCGTGGCCCTGGGTGACTACCCGGATGCCATTCCGCTCGCCGGGCTGGCCAGCAACCAGGCCTGTGTCGACTGCCACGGCGCCAGCGGTGAAGTCGGACGGTTCGCCCCGGACAATCGCGGCGGCCATTACTCCGCCCCGATGACCGTGGACGCCTGCGTGGTCTGCCACACGGGCGGTACGCCGGGCGAGGGTCCGTCATACGGCCAGATCGCCGAGATCATCCACGGCATCCACAACTCGGCCAACTTCCCGGATGGCGAGTTCGTGTCGCGGCGCGACACCGTCTACGACGTCGGCTATCCGACGTATATGACGAACTGCAGCGTCTGCCATCGCGATGACGTCGTCCCGGCCGCAGACGGCGCCACCGCCCTCGAGGCGGCGAACGCCATGCCCGTCTCGGGCCCGGGCTGCTTGAGCTGCCATGGCTCTCTGGAAAGCTTCGGCTTCACGGCGGGTCTTGAGTTCCACCTCAACATCCCGGATCCGACAGCACCGACCGCTTGCTCTGCTTGCCACGACGGCAGCACTGCAGGCGCGACCGTCGCGGATTATCACGACGGCCTCGAAACCGGTCGCGGCGGCATCATCTTCGGTGGTGAGGACACGTCCGTCACCGAAGGCAACAAGTTCGTCTGGACGATCGACGGGATCGTCGATGACGGTACCGACCTGGCGATCTCCTGGTCGGCCACCTACGACGGCGTCGCGGTCAATCCGTGTAACGCCACCGTGGGTGATACCGCCCCGGTGTTCCATGCCGACGGCGAAGGCAACCTGAGCATGCTGCGCAGCTACTTCCAGGGCGATGACCCCATCATCGGGCTGGCGAATGCTCCGGGGCAGGCTGCAGCCGTGGGGGTCACCACCGACAACACGACCTGCTCCGGCAACGTCGCCACGACCACCATCCCGGTGGACGATGTCGACGCCGAGCGCGGTATTGTTGCCCTGCAGGGCAAGCCGCGTGTGGTCAACGTCGTCGACCCGACCGACACCATGCGCGTCCGCGCCTTCACGCCGACCCGCGAGTGGGTCGTCGGTGATGGCGAGCTGCCGGTGGACACGCGCCGCGCTGTCGTCGACAGCGGCGAGTGCCTGAAGTGCCATGTCGGTTCCATGTACCAGCACGGCGGCAACCGGGTCGACAACGTCGAGATGTGCAACCTCTGCCACAACCCGGCGTCCAACGACCAGTATGTTCGTGTCGGCCAGGGTGTCGATGCCTCCGAGGCCTATGACGGCCAGGTTGGCGAGACGTTCGAGATGAAGACCATGCTGCACGCGATCCATTCGGCCGGCGCCACTGGCAAGCCGTACGTCATCTACCGGAACCGCGGCATCTATGCCTGGGCCGATAGTGCGGATCAGCTTCCCAACTGGCCGGGCGACGGACGTTCCATCGTGTTCGGATCCGACGACGTCGAGCAGAACCACACTTTCTCATCGCCGACCTATCCGCGGGCGCTCAACGCCTGCCTGGCCTGCCATGTGGAAGACTTCGCGGTGCTGCCCGATCCGACGCAGGCGATGGCCACTACGGTCGGCGCCGGCGGCGATGACGACTACACCAACCTGCAGGACGACATCCTCGAGGGTGTCAATTCTGCGGCCTGCATGAGCTGCCATGCCTCCTCCGACCCCGCGGTCGACGGTGCGCTGAGGGGCCATGCGGAACAGAACGGTTGGACCCCGCAGGAATTCCCTGAGGGTCGTCAGACGATCATCGACGCGATCGACTAAGCCCAAGGTGGTCGGGTGAGCCATCTGGCCCACCCTTTACCACCGAACCAACAGCGGCCGGGAGAGCAATCTCCCGGCCGTTTTTTATTGCTTCGCGGTTGAGCGGTGTTCCCTGGAGCGGCGGCGACGGTCCCGCGGGCTTGGGCTTTCCATCACGGCAAGTGACAATAGGCCCGATGGAGCACTCCCCGCCATGAGTCCTGATCACGTGCTTACCGGCACTTCACCGGGCGGGCGGCCATGAGCAGCGCACCGCGCGAGTCGCTCGCCGATCGTGTCGTGCTCCTGTTCATGCGCCTCGCTGCCAGCGGCTGGGTGCCGGCCCGCTGGTTCCTCCGGAGCATTCCGCCGGAGTCCGGGCGCAGGGCCGCCACCGGCCAGCTGGAGATCGAGATCGTGAGCCATTGCTGGGGCTATGCGCACATGCAGGCCTACCAGCTCAGCTCGCTGGTCCTGCATCCGCCGCAGCGCTGCCGGGTGACGATGACCGTCTATTACTCTCCGGAAGACGCCGCCACCGTCGCGTTGCTCGATCACTTCTCTGCCATCGAGGTGCCCGGCGTGACCTGGAACTGGCAGGCACTCGACAAATTCCACCTGTTCCGGCGCGCCATCGGCCGCAACCACGCCGCGCGCAACACCGGCGCCGACTGGATTTGGTTCACGGACTGCGACGTGGTGTTCGGCGCCGGCTGCCTCGACGGCCTGGCCGATGCCTTGCAGGGACGGCGCGACACCCTGGTGTTCCCGCGTACCGAGCATTGTTCCGCCGTGCTCGAACCCGGGGACGCGGTGCTGGAAGCCGGCAAGGGCGAGCCGGGGCTGCTCGACATCGATCCCGCTGCGTTCGCACCGCAACAGCGCGACCGCGCCACCGGGCCGCTGCAGATCGCGCACGGCGACGTGGCGCGCGCCTGTGGCTATTGTGCGCAGCTCGGGGTTTACCAGAAGCCGGTAGCGCACTGGGCCAAGGCGCACGAGGATCGGGCTTTCCGCTGGCTGCTGCGCACCCGAGGGGAGCCCGTCGACGTGCCGGGGGTGTACCGTATACGCCATGTCAGCAAGGGGCGTTACCAGCAGGACAGCTGGACGGCGCGCCTCAGGACCTGGATCCGGCGTATCCAGCTGCGCATGCGCGAGGGGAAGGGCAATGAACGATCGGGGAGCAGGTGAGATCAGGCGCATGACACCCCACACGAGACCTACGGACACGCTGCCGAGAGTCGTGCAGATCGGCTTTCACAAGTGCGGCACGCGCAGCCTCGAGCAATTGTTTCGCGGCGCCGGTCACCCGGTGGTGAAGTACAGGCTTCGCCGGCCGTTGCGGCGCAGCCGCAATGCCGCGCTGCTCATGCAGCAGAACCTCGAGGCCAGGCGCAAGATTTTCGCCGGGATGGAAGATCACGTGTTTTTCGCCGACCTGATCTACCAGACGGAGCGCGACAGCTTCGAGCCCATCCGGCACTTCCGGGAGATCATGCGCGACTACCCGGACACCCTCCTGTTGCTCAACGTCCGCAACCGCGAGGACTGGATCCGCTCACGCCTGAAACATGGGCATGGCGAGTTTGCCCAGCGCGTCATGAAGCAGCGGGGAATCGCCTCCACGGAGGAACTGGCCGAAACCTGGCGCCGGGAATGGGACACCCACCTGGCGGAAGTCCGGGCGTTCATGGCCGACCGCCCCGAACAGTTCATCGAGTTCGACATCGACACGGGTTCGGTCGAGGCGCTCGTCGAGCGGCTCTCAGCCTATGGACTCCGAGCCGAGCACTGGGGCGACATCGGGCGGACGCGCGGCATCCGGCGCCATCCCCTGGTAGCGAAGCTGAAGCGGCTCTGGGCGCACGCGCGCTGGCGTCCATCGGACTGAAGCGGGCCAATGGCCCTCGAGCGGGCATTCGAGTCGCCAGCGAGCCTCCGGGTTCGACTACCGGCCCGGCGCCTCGTCAGACAACTCGCTTTCCAGCGCCTCGTAGGACAGCTGCTCGATACCCATCTTGCGGAACAGCGACTGCAGCTCGCCGCGGTAGTGCTCGATCGTGGGGTGCGGCACCTCGATCGCGATCGCGCGCTGCGTCGGCTGCAGCCATTTCACGGTGAACAGCGAGGAGCTGATGTCGGCGAGGAACACGCAGTCCTCGCGAAGAAAAGGCAGCAGCAATTCGAAGCCGACGCGGTTGTCGAGATGCACTGCGCGCGGATATCTCTTGCGCAACTCGTCCAGCAGTTGCGAGCGGGGATGAGCCTTGATGGCGATGCGCTCGGGCGCGCAGCGTGCGCCGAGCATCCGCATCATCCTCTCCGTGTGCGCCCAGGTGTCCGCATAGTGCTGCTCGTGCGTCAGCAGCAGGACGAAGTCGATCTCGCCGAGGGTCGTCCGGTCGATGCCCGTTACCTCCGCCAGCGCCCGCGACATGTGCTCGAACTCGGGCGTGTCGAAGTAGCGGCTGTCGAAGGGCCGCACGGTCTTGCCCATCTCCCGGTAGACGGGGTGGACGAGCTCCGGAAACACGGCGTAGACCGCGGAAATCCATCCGGAGGTCCCGAGGATCACGGGGTTCTTCCACCAGGTGCCGTAGTAGAGCTTTTTCAGCAGCGCGTCGCCGTACTTGTGCTGGAAACTGTGCATGCGCCGCGACCCGAGATACGTATGCAGGCCGTCGTCGAGGTAGATTCCTTCCACGGCCGGGTCATGCCGGCGGGCGACGTGCATGGCGTACTGGAACTCGACGTGCCGGTCGCTGCCGGTGAAAATCTTGGCCGCCGGGCGCTTTGCGAGATAGTCGTGCAGCACTTTCATGCGCTTCTTGCGCTGGCGCGCCTTGCTGCCCTGGCCACGGCCCGGACCGCTCTCGAGCGTGAGCACGTCGCAAAAGACCTGCCCGTCCCGGCTGATCACCTCGCCGAGCAGCTTCGCGTTGCTCTCGATGCGGGAGGAGATCACGGCAATGCTGCGCACGTCTTTGTGACGGATCGCCATGTTGACGGCGAGCAGGAAATGCAGCGGCGAGGATATGAAGTAGTAGTGGTAGCCCGACACGGTCCGACTCGTCTGCCAGCCTCGGCGTGATGTTACGGGACTTTACACCTTAGCGGGACCCGGGCGAGATCATGGTGTCCTCGACCGTGCAGCAGCTTTCAGGCGGCTCGGGCTGCGTCTTCGAGGACCGCGGGGAGCACCAGCTCAAGGGCGTGCCGGATCCGTGGCGCCTCTACGCCGTGGCGGACTGAAACGACGCGCCCCGTCACTCCTGGCCGGCCTCCAGTTTCACGAGCGTGTCGCCGAGGCCGGTGAGGTAAACGGGGCCGCCTTCGGACGTCAGGATCAGTCCGGTGAGCAATCCCGGCAGCGGCGACCACATGTCCGGCCCGAACAGTTCCAGCTGCGGCTCGCCGCTCTCCGTGCGGCGCTGCCATTCGGCCAGCAGCTGCTGGTGTGCCGCGGTTTGCGGGTAGTAGGCGGTCGACCATTCGCCGGATTCAGGATCGACGACCAGCAGCGCGTTGGCGATCGGTGAGGCGACCCACAGCCGCCCGGCGGCATCGACCTCGATATTGTCCGGTGTCGGCAACTCGGCGACCACGCGACGACCCGTAAGCTCGCCGGTCGCCACGTCCATGCGGTAACCGAGGATGCGATCGGCCATGGTTTCCGCCACGTACAGCTCGCCGCGCACTTCGTCGATCGCCAGGCCATTGGCGAATTCCAGCCCGGAGATCTTCAGTTCGGCCGTCGCGCCTGACCCGTCGCCGCCGGCCGGCGCCAGTCGGAAGACAGCACCGTCGGACGGCTTCATGTCCACGGCCGCGAACATCCTCGCTTCGGAGTCCGGGCCGTTGTTCTCCGTCGACTGGCTGAACCAGAGGGCGCCGCTGCTGTCGCGCCGGGCCGAATTGGCGCCGAACTCGTGCTGGAAGACCCGCTCGACGGACTCGTTGCCGGTGTGGACGCGGTAAATCGCCCCGGTGAATATGTCGGCCACGAGCACGTGGATCCCGTCCGGCTCGAACGCCACCCCGTTCGGCCCCGCGCTTCGAGTCGGCGGCTCGTGCACGTATCCCGCTGCACCGAAATCGCCAAACGGTCGCGTGGTGCCGTCGGCCCGCAACGCAACAAGACCATGCACCTGGTCGGCGATCAGCAGCGTGCCGTCGGGCAGCGCCACGCCGTCTTCCGGGCGCTGCAGGGAGCGATCTGCAGGGAAAAACGAAGCCTGCTCCGTCGTCCAGGCCGGTGGTTGCTCGAATGCTTCTGCCGAGGCGGGAATCCATGCGGCGAGGGCCAGGCAGCCCAATGCGGAGAGAAGAACTGTGTGCCTGATCATCATAAGGGCTCCAGCTGAATTGCAGTGTTTACTCTGGGTGCAGGTAAAACACTTTGCTCATGATCTGCCAGCGACCATCGATCTTCACCAGCGTGAAGAAGTCGGTGAAGCGATGGCCGGTCCAGTTGTCGATCTCGATGCGCACGGTCGCGGCGGTGCCTTCGATGTCGATGCGGGGTTCGCCGGCCTCGACATCCGCCGCCGGGCCGTTGTCGTCGTGCCACTCGTAGAACATGCCGATGGGTCCCGCGAACAGGTCCGGGCCGACGTAGCCGCAGATCGTGGCCAGTTCATGGAAGATGGGGCGCAGGTGATCGCTGCTGCCGTTGCGCGCGCCCTCGATGTAGGTCTGCATGATTGCGCCGATCTGTTGGGCATCATCTCCTGCCGAAGTGCTCATTCGAATCTCCTTTCCAGGAAAAGTAGTGGGTCAGGCGGATCGAATTGGCTTCACAGCAGCGCGCTGATTTCGCCGCGTATCGCCGATACCGGCTCGTGTATCTTTCTTGTCCGAACGAATTCACGGGAAGATACCAGAAAACCGTCGCAGGAACGTGGCGCCCCGAACGACTCACGCGCCTGTGGCGAGAGCGGCCATGTGCTATACCCGGAACAACTATGCGCTGACATCGGAGTTATCAAATGCCATGGCATAAGAAAATCACCGCAGCGTTTCTTACCGCCTTTTGCTGCACCACGTTGTTGACGGCGGCCCCGTCGATGGGCGAGGCGCCCGTGAGCTGGTCTTACGAGGATCCGGATCTGCAGTGGGGTCCCTGCCCGGAGTTCATGCCGGACGGCTGCGCGATCGCGGTGCTGCATGGCGATCCATCCAGCAAGAACGCGGATATCTTTTTCAAGGTTCCGGCGGGTGCGGTCGTCCCGCGCCACACGCATACTTCGGCCGAACGCATGGTGCTCGTCTCCGGCGCGCTTCGCGTGACTTACGACGGATACGACCCGGTGGACATGAAACCCGGCATCTACGCCTATGGTCCGCCTGAGATGCCCCACAAAGCATTGTGCACGGGCGCAGAGGCGTGCGTGCTGGCGATCGCCTTCGAGGAGCCTATCGATGCGTTTCCGCATCCGCCGGGTGACAGCTGAAGTACCTCCCCAGGCAGGGGAGCGACTGACCGTACAACCCCGGAGGCGTTAATATCGAGGTCGGGATGGCGGCATAACAGGCTGGGTGGGCGTCATGTCGGAACACAAGTTCGAATACGGTCCGGTCGCAAGGGGCACTTACATGGCCCTTGTCTGGCTGGTGATCCTCACGGCGATCGTATTCCCAGAGCTGTTGCTCTGGCACCTGCTGCTGATTTTATTTCTCGGCCTTGGGTTGCGTCCCCTGCTGGAAAAGACCGGCTTGTACGACCTGTACGCGCACGTGACGGTCTCGATTGCGGAACGATTGGACCGGAAGTTCGTCGAAGAACGGCGCCGGGAAATCGAGCGCAACAGGCGGCGTAAAATGTACCGCCGCTTCGGCAAAGACGATCCTCGTCTGCCGAAAAACTGGTGACCCGGCTCGCGTAGCTCGCCTCGTCCCGTTCACCTGTCGTTGCCTGTGCCCGGAAACTCGCCTATGAAAAGCTTTCGCTGTGTCTGCTCTGTTTTGATGGTGCTGGTCGTTCCGCCTCTGTGGGCCGAGGCGCCCGCGGAGCAGGACGAGGGCATCCTGGTCCCGGTGGAACAGGTGCTGGAACTCGGGCCATTGCCGCTCTCGGCCGGCCTGCTCGGGGATTCCGACAAGACCGATGCACTGCAGCGCGCCATCGTCGCGCAGGCGGCGCAGGGCCCGATGCCGCGCGCCGGCGCCGGGGTGCCGGTTTTCGGGCAATCGTTGTCCTGGCAGGCGCGCTCGCCGGCGTCGGCGGCCGACTCGGAGACGGCGACCGATCCGGAGACCGCGGCGTTGTGGCTCTGGTCCTGGCAGCTGGATGCGGATCGCTTCGTGAAGGGGCACCTGAAGATCGAGGGCCTGGAGGGCACGGCGCTGTTCAATGGCGTGACGCCCGTGACCGGCGACGATGAGAAGGGACACGAGCTGGCGCTGCGCAATGGCACGCACACGCTCTGGCTGTTGCACCGCGGGCCGAAGGGCGAAGACCCGCCGGCACTGAGCTGGCACGGCAAGACCGCGGTCGACCGCGTCCAGGCGCACACCCGGCCCGAGCGGCGCGTCTCGCCGGAGCGCCTGACAAATGCCGAGACGGTGGCCAGCATGGCCATCTCGCCGGATGGCCGGTTTCTCGCGCTGGCCTTCGACGGCCGTAGCGACGCCGCGGACCTCGACGTACGCCGCATGGCGATCCGCGACCTGGAGGAAGGGGGCATCGTGCGCCAGTGGACGGGCGAACGGCCCAAGGCGCTGGCCTGGAGCCCCGACGGCCGTTTCCTCGCCATCCAGGAAGACAAGAATCTCTGGCTGCATGGCTGGCCCGACGGCGAGGCCCGATTGTTGCTGGCCAACCACGAGAACCTCGGCAGTTTCCGCTGGCATCCGGACAGCGGCTCGATCATTTTTTCCTGGACCGAGCCGTTCAAGGCCGAGGACGTGAAGGCAAGACGCATGCGCGCCCTGGACGACCGCTGGAAGACGTTTCGCGACAACAGCCAGCTCTACCAGGTCGATGTCGCCAGCGGGATGATCCGCCCCCTGACGACCGGCGAGCGCTCCGTCAACCTGCTCGACATTCATCCGGACGGCGACCGGCTGCTCGCCTGGGAGCGGTTTCCGGACCACGCGGAACCGCCGCACAGCCTGACGCGCCTTTTCGAGATCAGCCTGGCAGACCTCGAGCAGCGCGAGATCGGCCGCTACCGCGTGCTGAACGGCGCCCTGTTTGCAGCCGAAGGCTACTGGCTGATGTCCGGCCCGGGGCTGCCCATCGGCGACGGCATCGCTTTCGAGGCGGACCGGTTGCCGAACGAAATGGACACGCAGCTCTATCGCTTGTCCGTCGATGGCAAGACCGCGCGCAGCATGAGCCGGGGCCTGGATCCGTCGATCGACGGGATCCACCGGCTGCCCGGCGGGGACCTGCTGGTGTCGGTGACGGACCGCGACTACAAGTCCTTGCTGCGCTTCGACGCCGACCGCGAGCGCTTCACGCCGCTTGAGACGGGCGTGGAGGTCATGGAGTCGTTCGCCGCCTCGGAGGGGCGCCGGCCGGTGGTCGCGGTGCGCGGCACCGACGCGGACCGGCCACAGCGCGTGCACCTCGTCGACGTGAGCCGCAACCGGAACCGCACGCTGATCGACACCCAGCCCCTCGAGTATCCCGACGTCCAGCTCGGCCGCGTCGCGCCGTGGACGTTCACCAACACGGCCGGGGACGAGATCGACGGGCGCTACTACCTGCCGCCGGATTTCGATCCGCAGCGCAAGTACCCGCTGATCGTCTACTACTACGGCGGCACGCGGCCCGTGAACAGGCAGTTCACCGGGCGCTATCCGTTCAATCTGTGGGCCGCGCAGGGCTACGTGATCTACGTGCTGCAGCCACGCGGCGCCACCGGCTACGGCCAGGCGTTTTCCGCCTTCCACGTCAACACCTGGGGCGAGTACACGGCGGACGACATCATCGAGGGCACGAAGAAATTTGTCGCCGCGCACGACTTCGTGGACGGCGAGCGCATCGGCAACATCGGCGCCAGCTACGGTGGCTTCATGACAATGCAACTGGCCACGTTGACCGACCTGTACGCCGCGTCGATCTCGCACGCCGGGATCAGCGCGCTGACCGGGTACTGGGGCCAGGGCTGGTGGGGCTACAGCTACAGCGGCCTCGCCAGCCACGGCTCCTTCCCCTGGAACAACCCCGAACTCTACGTGGGGCAGAGCCCCGTCTACAGCGCGGACAAGGTCACGACGCCGCTGTTGCTGCTCACCGGCGACTCCGATACCAACGTCCCGCCGGGCGAGAGCCACAACATGTACACGGCGCTCAAGCTGCTGGGCCGCGAGGTGGAGCTCATCGAGATCCCCGGCCAGGACCACTGGATCCTGGATCGCGAGAAGCGCTACGTCTGGTGGGACACCATGCTGGCCTGGTTCGACTACTGGTTGAAGGACCAGCCGGAGTGGTGGCATCACCTCTACCCGGAGACGGCGGAGCAGGAGTAGGTGCCACGTCTTCGGCCGCCCTGCCCATCGTCGGTCACCGCGCCGGTTGCGGCATCGGTGACGATACGGCGAGGCCTGGCCTGGCTGGTGGTCGGCGTGACATTGCTCATCGGCGCATGTACACAGGTGCCCATGCGCACAACGGATGATCCCGTGGTCAGCTGGTCGGATATCACGGCCCAGCCGCTGCCGCCGCCCGGGCGACGCATCGCTTACGGCAGCGACCCGGAACAGTTCGGCGAGCTGCGGCTGCCTTCCGCCGACGGGCCGCACCCCGTCGTCGTGGTGTTGCATGGCGGTTGCTGGCAGTCCGCCTACGATCTCGAGCACATCAGCCACGTGAGCGCAGCACTGGCGCGCAGCGGCCTCGCGGTGTGGACCGTCGAGTATCGGCGCATAGGCCATGCCGGCGGCGGCTGGACGGGGACTTTCGACGACGTCGTTCGCGGCACAAACCATCTGCGGGTGCTGGCGGAAGAAAACGCGCTCGACCTGGACCGCGGCGTGGCGCTGCTCGGCCACTCCGCCGGCGGGCACCTGGCGCTGTGGCTGGCGTCGCGGCGAACTGTGCCGCCGGCGGAGCAAGTCGAAGCCGGGTCGTTCGACGTCGGGCTTGCACTCGCCGTCCGCGGCGTCGTGTCGCTCGCCGGGATCACGGACCTCAGGGACTACGCCGCGGGCGACGGGAGTTGCAACGCTTCGGTCGAACCGCTGCTGGGCGGGGCCTTCGAGGCCGTGCCCGCACGTTATGCCGCCGCCAGCCCGATCGAGCAGGTGCCGCTCGGCGTGCCCGCGCGGTTGCTGCACGGGCGCCTCGATTCGATCGTGCCGCTGGCGCAGAGCGAGCGCTTCGCTGCGCAGGCCCGCGCGGCCGGCGACGCCGCAGTCGTCGAAGTGATCGAAGGGGCGGGCCATTTCGATCTCATCGCGCCGTTTGCGCCGGCCTGGCCGAGCGTCGAGGCCGCGGTGCACGAACTCTTTTCTGCCCCTTAGCGATACAGGCGGATTGGCATGTGGGACGAACGTTACCGGCGCGAGGACTATGTCTACGGCAAGGCGCCGAACGATTTTCTCGCCTCTCACGTCGATGAACTGCGACCCGGCAACGTCTTGTGCCTGGCCGAGGGCGAGGGCCGCAACGCGGTGTTCCTGGCGGCGCGCGGTTTCGCCGTGACGGCCGTCGATGCGTCGGCCGTGGGGCTCGAGAAAGCGGCAAGGCTGGCGGCGGAGCACGACGTCGAGGTCGAGACCATCTGCGCCGACCTCGCGGACTATGACCTCGGCGCGGCGCGCTGGGACAACATCGTGTCGATCTACTGCCATGTCCTGTCGCCCTTGCGCGCCGAGCTGCATCGGCGCGTCGTGGCGGCCCTGCGTCCCGGGGGCGTCTTCCTGCTGGAGGGCTACACGCCGCGGCAGCTGGAATTCAACAGCGGCGGGCCGCGTGACCCGGACCGGCTGATGAGCAGCGCCGTCCTCGCGCGCGAGCTAAAGGGACTGGAGTTCCGCCGCCTGGAGGAGCTGGAACGCGATATCCACGAGGGCAGCCATCACAGCGGCCGGAGCGCAGTGGTGCAGGTCGTTGCGACGAAACCCTGAGCGTCACGCGTCGTCCCGGGACGGATGCGAATGAGCGAGGTTGATTACGACGTCGTGATCATCGGCGCCGGCGCCGCCGGGCTGATGTGCGCGATCGCGGCGGGTGAGCGGGAGCGGCGCGTGCTGGTCCTGGACCACGCCAACAAGGTCGGCAAGAAGATCCTCATGTCCGGCGGCGGACGCTGCAACTTCACCAATCTCCATTCCACGCCCGACAACTTCATCTCCGCCAACCCGCACTTCGCCAGGTCGGCGCTGGCGCGCTACACGCCGGCCGACTTCGTGGCACTGGTGGACAAGCACGCGGTGCCCTGGCACGAGAAGAAGCTCGGCCAGCTGTTTTGCGACCGCAGTTCCAAGGACATCGTGCGCCTGCTGCTCGACGAGTGCGCCGCCGTCGGCGCCATCGTCCGCACCCATTCCCCGGTGGAGGTCCTGGAGGTCGGCGCGCCCCATCGGCTCCAGGCGCCGCAGGGCGAGATCAGCTGCGAGTCGCTCGTCATCGCCACCGGGGGTTACTCGATTCCGTCGCTGGGCGCCACCGGCTTCGGTTTCGACCTGGCGCGATCCCTCGAACTGCCGGTCCTGCCGACGAGGGCGGCCCTCGTTCCCGTGACGCTCGCGCGCCACGACCTGGAGCGGCTCGCGGATCTCTCCGGCGTGTCGCTGGACACGGTGACGAGCGCCGGCGGGGCGGCCTTTCGCGAGAACATCCTGTTCACCCATCGCGGTCTCAGCGGGCCGGCCGTGCTGCAGGCGTCCTCGTACTGGCACGAAGGGGAGCCGCTGGCCATCGACCTGCTCCCCGACGTGGAGGTCGCGGCGCTGATCGAGAACGCCCGGCGCGAGCGACCGAAGCTGGAGTTGAAGAGCCTGCTCGGCGAGCGCTGGACGCGCCGGGTCGCCCAGCGCTGGTGCGAGCTGTGGCTGGAGAACAAGCCGCTCGACCAGCTCGGGCCGGCCGATCTCGAGCGGGTGGCGGCGGCCTGCAAGCCGTGGGTCGTGCAGCCCGTCGGGACGGAAGGCTACCGCACCGCCGAGGTGACGCTCGGGGGGCTCGACACGAACGCCCTGTCCTCCAAGACGATGGGCTGTCGTGACTATCCGGGCCTGTTCTTCATCGGCGAGGTGGTGGACGTCACCGGCCACCTCGGCGGGCACAACTTCCAGTGGGCCTGGGCCTCGGGGCACGCTGCGGGACAATACGTGTGAACGCGGCGGATGCTAGATTCATGGTGCGCCGCCTACGGAAACGAAAACAGCCCGGGACCAGGATGACCAAGCCGAGTGGAATGACGAGAACCCGACACATCATCATCGCCTTGCTCGCCGTGTTGGGCGCGGCCTGCGCCTCGCCCGGGGTCGTCGAGGCGCCTGCGGGTCAGCCAGCGCCAGCCGGCCAGCCGGAACCTGCGGCCTCCGCGGCGTGGCTGGAGACGCTGGCCACGGCCGTCGGCGATCGCCGGCTCTTGCAGCTGGGCGAGAGCGGGCACGGCATGGCCGAGACCTACAAGGTCAAGACCGACATCGTGCGCCACATGCACGAGCGTCATGGCTTCGACATCCTCGCCGTGGAAGGCGGGCTCGCCGAGTGCTGGGTCGCCGCGCAGACGTTGGCGTCGTCGCCGCCCGCGGACGGCATGGAGGACTGCCTGTGGGGCGCGTGGGCCAGCGCGGAGGCGGAAGCCCTGTTTGCCTACCTGCGCAGCCGGGCGACGAGCGACAGGCCGCTGCGACTGGTGGGGGTGGACAACAGCCCGACCAGCCGGGCGTTCTCCCGCTGGCTCGCGACACGTCCGGAGCTGCCCGACGCCCTGTTGCGGGCCGAGCTGGATTTTCTCAAGGTGTTCCAACAGGGCGAACGGGACGAGCCGCTGGCGGTGATCCGGGCCCGCGCGGTGGAGAACTTTCGCCGGGCCTACGTCCAGATCGACGATCCGATGCTGGCGATGATCATCGAGGATCGCCTGGCGACGCTGGATTTCGATCCGGACACCTTCGACCTGGAGGTCCATGAACGCAACCGCGAGCGGCGCATGGCCGTGAACCTGTTACGGCACATGGACCGCAACCCGGGCGCACGCGTGATCTATTGGGCCCACAACGCCCACGTGGCGCGCAGTTACAGCGAGTTCGTCGGCGGGATTGCGCGGCAGGGTGAATTCATCCACGGCGCGCTGGGCGCAGAGAGTTATGTCGTAGGCATCTACCCGCTCGCCGGCCGCGGCTACGCCTGGTTCATCAACCAGGACTACGACATCCTGCCGCCCGAGCCGGGCTCGCTCGAGGCGCGCATGGCGGCGCTGCCCGGCGATCCGGTGTTCCTCGACCTCGACCGGGCCGTTGCCGCGGGGATGCGCTGGGTCGCGCAGCCGGTCATGAGCTACGAATGGGGTTTGAACGAGCAACTGATCGTGCCGCGCGAGATGTACGACGGCCTGTTGCTGCTGCGGGAAGTGTCGCCGATCACTCGCGAGGCGCCGTGAGTCCGGCGCAAGCGAACCGAAAATGGCTTACCCTGTGCGCTCATTCAGCAGTTCCCATGGAGAAAGCCGCACGATGGCCAAACCGAATTACGCGTTCGCCAAGCGCCAGCGAGACCTGGCAAAAAAGAAGAAGAAAGAAGACAAGAAACTCCGCAAGGCCGCGGCTGCCGACGATGGCCCCGCGGAGCCCGTGGCGGACAGTCCGGACGACACGACGGCGCTTTCCTGAACGCTGGCGGTCCGCCAACACTGGATGCAGGTGATCGATATGAAGCCCCGGATCCTGTTCGCGATCATGGCCTTGTTGCTGGGCGGCGCTGCAGCCCATGCGGACGTCTTGCTGGTGGGCAACAAGAGCGCCCATACCCTCTGGGCGCTGGATCTCGCCACGGGCGAGCGGCGCGCCGAGTTCGAGACAGGGGTCGGGCCGCACGAGGTGGAGGTCTCTCCCGACGGGCGGTTCGCCGTGGTGAGCAATTACGGCGCGCGGGATGAGGTCGGCAACACCCTGACGGTGCTCGACTGGCCGGCCGGCGAGGTGACGGCGACGATCGACCTCGGCGAGAACACGCGGCCGCACGGCATGGCGTTCCTGCCCGACGGAAGCCTGGTGGTGACCACCGAGGGTAGCGACCGGCTGCTGGTCGTGGACGTCGCGAGCGGCGCCGTCACGCAGCGCATCGATGTCGGCGAGGGGGTGGCGCACATGGTGGCGGCGTCGCCGGAAGGGCGTTTCGCCTGGGTAACGAACATATCCGCCGGAACGCTCGAGAAAGTCGACCTTGCGGCCGGCGAAGTCGTCGGTACGACCGTCACCGGGGCCGGCGCGGAAGGTGTCGGTGTGGCCCGCGGCGGACAGGAAGTCTGGGTGACCAACCGGGCCGACGATACGGTGAGCGTGATCGACGCGGACAGCCTCGAGACCATTGCCTTGCTGGAGTCCGCAGGGTTCCCGATTCGCGTGGACATGACCGCCGACGGCCGGCACGCGCTCGTGACCAATGCGCGCGCGGCCACGCTGTCGGTCTTCGATATCGAGCAGCGCACGCTCGCGGCGACCGTGCAGATCGCCGACCCCGATGCGGTCTACCAGGAAACCCTGCTGGGGAACGCGGCTTTGCCGATCGGTATCGCGAGCCATCCGCGAGGCGAATGGGTGTACGTCGCGGTGAGCGGGGCGAACGAGGTCGCGGTCATCGACCGGTCGAACTGGGAGATCGTGGCGCGCTGGCCCACCGGTCGCGAGCCGGACGCGCTCGGGATCGTGCTCACGGCGCCCTGACTTCGCCATGCGGACCTCGTACCGCCACAAGCAGTTCGGTACCGCGCTGGTGGTCCTCAACAGCGCGCTGATCCTGCTGGTGTTCTGGCTGACAGCCCAGGCTGGGCCCCATCCGGTGCTGTTGATGGTCCTGGCCCTGCTCGCTTTCCTGCTGGTCATCTTTTCGTCCTTGACCGTGATGATCACGGCCTCGTCGCTCGTGTTCTGGTTCGGGCCGGGGGTGATGCGCAAGACGGTGCCGCTGGCGAGCATCGAGAGCGCCGTGCCGGTGCGCAATCCCTGGTATGCAGGATTCGGCATCCGTTACCTGGTGCCGGGGATCCTGTACAACGTGTCGGGCTTGTCCGCCGTGGAGATCGTTTTGCGTGACGGCAAGCGCTTCCGGCTGGGCACCGACGAGCCGGAAAAGCTCGCCGCAGCCTTGCGAAAGGCGATGGAACGCGTCCTGTGAATAAGTTACCCACATTCGACGAACGCCGGATCGAAGCTGTGGATAAGTACCGTGCCGAGTTCTCGGCTCCGCGCCCCCGGGCTTCCCGGCCGGACACGGGTCGCGCAGGGCGGGCACCCGCTGTAACCTTTCCCGACTTTTCTCGAGGGATCCCCTGATCATGGCATTGCATGTCGTCATCCTGGCCGCGGGCCAGGGCACGCGGATGAAATCCGCGCTCCCCAAGGTGCTCCAGCCGCTCGCCGGCCGGCCGCTGCTGGCCCATGTGCTCGGTCGCGCGCTCGGACTGGGGGCCCACGCTACCCATGTCGTCTACGGCCACGGCGGCGATGCCGTGCCGCAGGCGTTTCCGGAGGCCGACGTGCGCTGGGTACTGCAGGCGGAACGGCTCGGGACGGGCCACGCGGTGGCGCAGGCCATGCCGGGAATTCCCGATGATGCCGTGGTCCTCGTGCTTTACGGGGACGTGCCGCTGATCGAGGCCTCCACCCTGAAGCCCCTGGTGACCGCCGCTCGGGAGGGCAAGCTGGCCCTGCTGGGCGTGAAGCTGGACGACCCCACCGGCTATGGGCGGATCGTCCGGGATGCCGGCGGCAAGGTCGTGCGGATCGTGGAAGAAAAAGACGCCTCCGCGGCGGAAAGGGCGGTCGCCGAGGTCAACACCGGCATCATGGCGGCGCCGGCCGGGCGGTTGCGCGCCTGGCTGGGGGGACTGTCGAACCGGAATGCCCAGGGCGAGTACTACCTGACCGACGTCGTCGGCCTGGCGGTCGCCGAGGGCATGACGGTCGAGGCGCTGCAGGCGCCGACCGTCGCCGAAGTGCTGGGGATCAACGACCGCGCCCAGCTGGCCGGCCTGGAAACCACGCTCCGGCGGCGGATCGCCGCCGACCTGATGACGGCAGGGGTGACGCTCGCAGACCCGGCGCGGATCGATGTGCGTGGCCGGGTGGATGCCGGCAGGGATGTCTTCATCGACATCAATGCCGTGTTCGAAGGCGTGGTCGAACTGGGCGACAACGTCTCGATCGGTCCGAACGTGTTCATTCGCGACAGCCGCCTCGGGCCAGGGTGCGTGGTCCAGCCGAACACCGTCATCGAGGGCGCCGACGTCGGTCCCGGCTGCGAGCTGGGCCCATTTGCGAGGTTCCGCCCCGGTGCTGAGCTCGCCGACGGGGTTCGCGTCGGCAACTTCGTCGAGATCAAGAACAGCCGAATCGGCCCGGCCAGCAAGGTCAACCACCTCAGTTATATCGGTGATGCCGAGATTGGGACGCGCGTCAACGTCGGCGCGGGCACGATCACGTGCAATTACGACGGCGCCAACAAGCACCGCACCGTGATCGGCGACGACGTGTTCGTCGGCTCGAACACGGCGCTCGTGGCCCCCGTAAATATTGGCGCGGGCGCCACGATCGGGGCGGGCTCGACGGTGTCCAAGGATGCGCCGCCTGCGGAGCTGACCGTGGCGCGCAGCAAGCAGGTGACGGTGCGCGGCTGGAAACGACCGGTGAAGAAGCCGGGTTGAGGAACGACTGAATGTGCGGAATCGTGGGCGGGATCGCCGAACGGGACGTGGTGCCTATCCTGATGGAGGGCCTGCGCCGGCTTGAGTATCGCGGCTACGACTCGGCCGGGCTGGCCGTGGAAGTGGGCGGTGGCTCCATCGAGCGGCGCCGTACGGAAGGCAAGGTGCAACGTCTGGGCGACGCGCTGAGCGAGTCGCCGTTGTCCGGCCACTGCGGCATCGCCCACACCCGCTGGGCCACCCACGGCGTGCCGAGCGAGCGCAACGCGCATCCCCAGGTATCCGGCCCCGGCGTCGCCCTGGTCCACAACGGCATCATCGAGAACCACGAATCGCTGCGGCGTGAATTGCAGTCGCGCGGCTACGAGTTCGTCTCGGAGACCGACACCGAGGTGGTCGCGCACCGGATTCGCAGTTACCTGGACGAGTCTCCTGACCTGCTGGCGGCCGTGCGGCGCACGGTGGGCGATCTCGAGGGCGCCTATGCGCTGGCGGTGATGAGTTCGGACGACCCGGACAAGATCGTCGTGGCGCGCGCCGGCTGTCCCGTCGTGATCGGGCTGGGCATCGGAGAGAACTTCGTCGCCTCGGATGTCGCCGCGCTGCTGCCGGTGACCCGGCGGTTCATCTTCCTTGAAGAAGGGGATCTTGCGCTGGTGACCCGCGGCGCCGTGGAGACCTGGGATGCGGCCGGCGAAGCCGTGCAGCGTGTCGCGAAGGAAAGCGCGTTGTCGGCGGACGCGATGGAGCGCGGCCAGTACCGCCACTTCATGCAGAAGGAAATCCACGAGCAGCCGCGTGCCGTGGCCGAGACGCTCAGCGAACGGATCGGCGCCGGCAAGGTGCTCGAGGCCGCCTTCGGTCCCGGGGCGCCCGCGGTGTTCGACGCGACGCGCGCGGTGCAGATCGTGGCGTGCGGCACGAGTTACCACGCCGGCCTGGTGGCGCGCTATTTCATCGAGCGCTACGCGCGGATCCCCTGCATGGTGGAGATCGCCAGCGAGTACCGTTACCGCCAGCCGGTGGTGCCGGAGGGGACGTTGTTCGTGGCGATCTCACAGTCCGGCGAGACGCTCGATACGCTGGAGGCGCTGCGTGCCGCGAAACAGCTCGGCTATCTCGCGACGCTCGGCATCTGCAACGTACCGGAGAGCGCGCTGGTGCGCGAGTCGGCGCTGACGCTGATGACCCGGGCGGGGCCCGAGATCGGCGTCGCCTCGACCAAGGCGTTCACGACGCAGCTGGCTGCGTTGTCGCTCCTCGGTCTCGTGCTGGCGCGCCGCTCACCCGGCGGCACCGAGCTCGAGAGCGACCTGGTGCGCCAGCTCGCGGGCGTGCCGGCCCTGCTGGAGCGGATCCTGGAGATGGAAGCGGGGATCGAGGTGCTGGCCGAGCGTTTCGCCGACAAGCACCACGCACTGTTCCTCGGCCGTGGGATCCAGTTCCCGGTGGCGCTCGAGGGCGCGCTGAAGCTCAAGGAGATCTCCTACATCCACGCCGAGGCCTATCCCGCCGGCGAACTCAAGCACGGGCCGCTGGCGCTGGTCGATGCGGAGATGCCGGTCATTGTCGTCGCGCCGAACAACGAGCTTGTGGAAAAGCTCAAGGCGAACATGCAGGAAGTCAGCGCTCGCGGCGGTGAACTGTTCGTGTTCGCGGACCCGGAGACGGGCATCCAGGACGGTCCGGGCGTCACCGTGATGGAGATGCCGGCCCATATCGAGGACTTCCAGGCGCCGATCGCCTACACGGTGCCGCTGCAGTTACTCGCCTACCACGTGGCCCTGCTCAAGGGGACCGATGTAGACCAGCCGCGGAACCTCGCCAAGTCGGTGACGGTGGAGTAGTCGTGCCGTGGGGATGATTGTGTCACCGAACAATAAAGTTCTTTCCAAGTCGTCGGTGTTCGCGACAAAAATAGTCGCAAACAGGGAAACAAAGTCGATAACTTGCTGATGTCGACCTCCTCCGGCTTGTCACAGGCCTCCCCCGACGGTCGCCAGCAGGCGCTTCCGATTCCGCCTTCGGCGTGACGCGCAGCCTAAGCACTAATTCGGCGCCTTCACCCGCCTTCGGCCAGCCGCCTTGACAGCCGCTAGATCGAGCGGCTTGGATCTACCGCTTGACTCACCCTCAGCCAGGGCTCGCCGCAACGTGACGAGACGTTCTTGGGCCTGCTGGTCTCGCCGGATGACATGGCGGATATACTCACTATCATTGCCGAAGTGCCCGCTTTCAATCTGGCCCTTCACCCAGTCGTCTTGTTGTTTAGTCAGCGTGATGGTTTTGCGGTGCATGCTCATAGGCGGTGCTCCTGAAACGGCAAAAGTATGGCATTGTCATACTCCCCTCTCGCGCCTGATCAACACCCTCACCTCTTGTCGCCCAACGACCAGAATCAGCCGCGCTGTTCACTGCGCCGGCTGCATTCATTTGTTAGAAGCCGACTGCTCAAGACGCTCGGCCAACCAGACCTTGATGATTGACTGGCGCGTTACGCCCAGCCGACTGGCCTCTTTGTCGAGGGACTCGATCATCCACGTGGGGAAGTCGACGTTCACTCTCTTTTGGGCCTGCAGGGGCCGGCGCGCCTTGGAAAGATCCAGGGCGCGGGCAACGCTCTTGCCGTTGTCGAAGTCGGCATCAAATTTCTTAGCCTTCATAAATGGCCACCTCCTCGGAACGAGAACGGCGCACGGAAATAATTCTGATGTTCTCACTGCGATAAGTGATCACGGCTGACCAGTGCTTCCCGTCGATACGCCCAATCACCAATAACCGCGGTTCATCAACCGTAACAGCCGGGATCTCGATTAAGTCCGGGTCACTCCAGAGCACCTGCGCTTGGACAAAGTCGATACCGTGCTTTTCGAGGTTCGCACGGCTTTTGCTCTCGTCGAACTCAAACGCCAGCATGGTATAAAAACTATACCTTTACGGGTCACGGCGCAAGAGCCACCGGGGCCCGGCCTGGAGGCTTCTAACGCTCACGCTGAGCCGCGTTTGACGGCGACCGACCGGAGCGATAGCGAAGGGAGGGAGCGATCAAACGTCGGTCTCCAGCGTGAAGTAAGATGTCTTGGCTCATCAGATTTGGTACTTGCTGATATCGAGCGCACCATGAAAGACGCCGAGCACATCAATACCGCCGTCGTCCTTCACCAGGTAGGCGATCCGATAATGCCCATATAGCAGCACACGCACATGCCGGTCGGAAGCCCAATGTCGCGAACCCATTTCCGGAAACTCCGACAATCCCTGCGCCCTGTCGTAGATCCCCTGCACCGTGGCCGCCGCAGCTGGAGGATTGTCGGCCGCAATGTAATCGTAGATGTCGCGCAGCCAGCGCTGGGCTTCCTCAGTCCAGACTACTGTTGCCATTGCCTGATTCGGCGCCCCATCTCCTCGTTGGAAACGATACGGCCAGCATCCGAATCAGCGAGTCCACGCTGAATCATCAAGTGAAACGCAAGTTCGCGAACAATTTCCTCGCCGGTACTATCGTCCGGCTGCTGCTGAATCAAGTTCGCGAGCTCATCTTTTGCGGTAGACATAGACCACCTCCTGCTAGGCGAGTCTGCCACAACAACGGCAGCACGGTCATGGGCATCTAACGCCCTGGATAATCCGCGATGAAGTCTGGCGCGGACCGTGTGTATGCACGGGCCGTGACGGTCGGCATCGTCAGGTTCATCCAACAGTTAGCTGGCATGCTTCAGCTCTTCACGGACAACCCGGCGCAACGTCTCCTCCAATGGCTCGCGAGCCTGTCCCATGTAGTCCCGCAATGCACGATTGATCAGCGTCTGGTAATTGCCGCCACCCGCCTCATCAACCTGGCCCTTGAACCAGTCGATAACATCCTGGTCGAGGCGGATTGTGATTCGGGTCTTGCCCGGCGGTGTTCTCACCACCGGACCACGCTTGCCCTTAACGAAGTCGTACTCTTTCCTCATCGGCCTTCCTCGTACTGTCGGCGTTCGCCTCTTGACGCCTTGCGTGACGAAATGATCCGAATCCATTCGCGGCGATGGGTGAATACCGTCACCAGAACACGGCCATTCGGATCCATGCCCAGCGACACGAAGCGGTCTTCGTCTTCCGAGTCGGGATCAGGAATCGTGACCGCAGAGTCATCGGACAACGCGATTACAGCGTCAGCGAAGTCGACGCCGTGCTTTGCGGCGTTCCGCCTCGCCTTGGCCGGATCCTACTCGTAGTCCATTGCGACAGAGTGTATGTACGCGCGTGCACTGAGTCAAGGCGAGGCGGCCGGGCAATCCTGCCAGCTAACGACCAAGTTAAGCGGGTACGCCGGCGCCAGCCGGTGTATTCCGCTGAAACGCATAGTTAGGCCGAGCCACGATGGCGACCCGGAAGGAAAGATATCGCTCTGGCGAGCAACCAAATAGCCAACCCGACAGACAAGTACAAGAAAGCGTTTAGGCCGGCGGCGAGAAGGACGAATTGAACAGAGCACCAGGACAGCGCGCCTGGGCAGGTTTCAGCGGCCATCAGCACGATGGCGGGTGGACAAAGCACCATGGAGGCGGCTTGAAGAGGCGGGTGCCATGAATTCGGAGAAACCGAAAACACCGCGATAAGCGCTACCGTGACCGCAAAGCCGATAGTAGCCCAACCCAGTAACCATTTTTTCAGCGAGATTCTAGCCATCGTGGCCTAACAATATGTTCTTGCCATCGTGTCGATAGAACACGCGGCACGGTGACGCAACAATTTGCCGGTCTCAAGGGCCCTTCAGCTACGGTCTACCTCTACTGATACACGGCGCGAAGCGAGAACTCCGGGCGCAGGCGCACCGGAAAAGTGCGGGGCACTGCCGGCCCGCGCCTGCGGGCCGCCATCCGCCGCCGTCCCTTAAGCGCCCGCGGCGCGCCGCGCCGCCAACTCGTCCCGCATGCGCCGACGCTCAGCCTCCCAGTACGCCTCGATCGCCCGGAAGCGCGGATCATCCCGCACGGCGTCCCACAGCGGATTCAGGGCGAATTCGGCGGCGGATGGCCAGACCCCGGCTTCCTGCGCTCGTTCGAGGAGATCGAGGGCAGCCTCGTCCTGGCCGCGCATCAGGGCGAGGCGCGAGCGCTGGAACAGGCGCCAGCCTTCGCTGCCGCGAGGGACCGCCCGTTCAATACTTTGCTCGGCCGCCTCGATGAGGGCGTCCGCCGGCTGGCCGGCGAGGCTCAGCACGCCGGCCGCGGTCACGGGCCAGAGCCCGAGCACGAATGCGCGATGCTCCTCGACGAGATGCGCGGCCGCGGCAAAATCGCGGTTCAAGAAGTGGAAGCTGATCATGCAGCCCGTACCGAAGGACGGGTGTTGCACTGTGGACTCCAACCGCTTCGCCGCCGCTTCAAACTGTGCGAGGTCTCGTGCTTCCAATGCCAGGCTCATGAGCACGCATTCGAGGCGCTCGGGGTGCGGCGTGATGTGCTGAAAGGCCCTGCGGAAAGCCGCCTCCGCGGCATCGTAATCGGCAAGCCACATATACACGCTGGCCAGGCTGTTCAGCAGGCCGGGATCGCCCGGCTCCAGGGCCACCGCGCGCTCGAGCTTTTCCAGCGCCTCGAGCAGTTCTCCGCGCCCGGCCAACAGCACGCCCTGCGGGTGCAGCACCTCCGCAGAACCCGGTTCCAGATCCGCCGCCAGGCGGAACTGCTCCAGCGCAGCGTCGTGCTGGCCCCGCAGTTGAAAGGCCCGGCCCAGTGCCACGTAGCCAGCGGCCCGGTCGGGCGCCACGCGGATCGCGCGTCGCGCCGCTTCGACACCTCGCTCCCAGTGCTCGCTGGCAGACTGTTCGCTTCCCGGGATCGATGACCGGATCAGGTGAACGCGGGTCATCAGCGCCCAGGCTTCGGCATACTCCGGGTCGAGCTCGAGCGCGAGGCCCAGGTAACCCTCTCCCTCGTCCACGGCTGCCGCGATTTCGGCCGGCGTGCTCAACACGCGACGCTCCAGCGCCCTTGCCCGCAGCAGGTACTCGTAGGCCGCGGTGCTGCTCGTGCCCTGCTGCGCCAGCAGCTGCCGGTCGCGATCCGTGAGCTGCAACTCCAGCTGCTGCGCGATCCGTTGCGCGATCTCGGTCTGGACGCTGAAGATGTCGGCCAGCTCCCGGTCGAAGCTGTCGGCCCAGAGATGCGCGTCGTCGGCCGCGCGGATCAGCTGGCCCGTGATGCGGACCCGGTCGCCTGCTCGCCGCACACTGCCTTCCAGGACATGATCCACGCCCAGTTCAGCCGCGATGGCCGGCAGGCTCAGCTCGCTGTCCTTGTATCGCATTACCGAGGTGCGGCTGATGACGCGCAGCCCGCTGACGCCGGCCAGGCGGGTCAGGATGTCCTCGGTCATGCCGTCGGCGAAAAACTCCTGCTCGGGGTCGGTGGACATGTTGGCGAAGGGCAGCACGGCGACCGAGGGACGCCGGTCGGCGGCCGCAGGCGCGGCGGGCTCGGCCGGGGCTGCGCCCGCCGCTGCGCCCGCCGCTGCTTCGGGCGCCGGCAAGCGCGGATCCTCGGAGACAAGCCGGTCAAGGGCGAGAAAACCGATGGCGAGCACCGCCACCACGACGGTCGCCCAATTCAGCCGATGCCCCGTGCCCGCCGAGGATTCTGGTTTCCCGGAACCGCCGGTGTCACGTTCCAGCCCTTCGGGCGTCAGCTCGTAGATCCACGCCAGGCCCAGGGCGGGGATAAATCCGATCACCAGCAGGACGACCAGGCCCCGCAGGAATCCGTCCGGTACCTCGAAGATCGGCAGCACCGTCTCGGCCACCTCGATCACGAGCCAGGCCGATACCACGTAGAGCATGGCTACGCGGAAGACTTTGCGACGCTTCAGTTCGGCAAGCAGGCTCACGAGCTCCATCCTCCGCAATCCAGCCGATCGCCGGCAGGGTCGCGGACCCGGCGGCAGGCGTCAGGATAACCGCGAGCCCCCCAAATTTGGATACTTTGGCGGTCGATCATCCGCGGGGATGACCAAATGACCATCCGACGCTAAGCTACATCGTTTCATCCGCAAGGACGCCAGCCGGTGCTCACGCTGCTCAAGAACGCCCACGTCTTTGCGCCGGAAAATCGCGGCATCCAGCACCTGCTGATCGCCGGCGGGCGCGTCGCCTGGCTGGGCGCCGACCTGGACGAATTGGGCGCCTTGAAAGCGGTCGAGATCGTCGACCTGCAGGGCCTGCGGCTGATCCCCGGCCTGGTCGACGGGCATGCCCACTTGACCGGCGGCGGCGGGGAGGCCGGCTTCGGCAGCCGGGTCGCGCCGGTGCAGCACGCGCATTTTCTCGACGCCGGCATCACCACCGTGGTCGGCGTGCTCGGCACCGACGACACCACTCGCGATACCCGCTCGCTGGTCGCCCAGGCCCTGAGCCTGCGCGAACTGGGGGTCAACGCCTGGTGCCATACCGGCGGCTACCATGTCCCGCCGGTGACCTTCACCGGCAGCGTGCGCGACGACATCGTCTTTCTCGACCCGGTCATCGGCGTCGGCGAGGTGGCGCTTTCCGACCACCGGTCCAGCCAGCCGACCCTGGTCGAGATCCTGCGCATCGCCAGCGACGCCCATGTGGCCGGCCTGATCACCGGGAAGGCCGGGATCCTGCACCTGCACCTCGGCGACGGCGAGCGCGGGCTGGACCTGGTGCGCCGCGCGCTGGCCGAGACCGAGTTGCCGGCCCGGGTGTTCAACCCGACCCACGTCAATCGCAACAAGGCCCTGTTCGAGGAGGCCGTCGACCTGGCCAGGGCCGGCTGCACGGTGGACATCACCGCCTTTCCGGTTGACGGCGAACCGTTGGACGACGAATGGCCGGCGGACGTCGCCCTGTTGCGCTACCTGGACTCGGGCGCACCGTCGGAGCGGATCACCCTCAGTTCCGACGGCGGCGGCTGCCTGCCGGTATTCGATGCCCAGGGTGAAATGCAGCACTTCGACATCGGTCGCCCGGCCACGCTGACCGAGACGCTGACGCGGTTGGTCGCCGGCGGCCAGTCGCTGGACCGTGTGCTGCCGGCCTTCACCCTCAACCCGGCCCGACTGCTGCGCTGCCACGATCGCGGCCGCATCGCAGTCGGCGCGGCCGCCGACCTGGTCGTGCTGAACGACGCTCATGGCATCGACAGGGTCATGAGCCAGGGAACCTGGAGAACCACCCGCTGATGTGCCCCTCAGGAGAACGCAACAACAAGAATCGCGGCTACATCATCCCGATCGGTGGCGCCGAGGATAAGTTTCACAACCCGGAGATCCTGGATCGCTTCATCACCGAGTGCGGCGGCAAGACCGCCCGCATCGCGATCATCCCGACCGCCTCCGAGCTGGCTGAGACCGGGCCGACCTACGAGAAGCTGTTTCGCAAGATCGGCATCAAGCATGCGGCTGTGCTGCCGATCGTCACCCGCAAGGACGCCAACGATCCCGAACACCTCGCCTACATCAACAAGTCCGACGGCGTGTTCATGACCGGCGGCAACCAGTTGCGGCTGTCGACCACGCTGGGGGGCACCGAGACGGCCATCGCCATCCGCCGCCGCAATGCCGCAGGGATGCACGTAGCCGGGACATCCGCTGGCGCAGCCTTCATGCCTGAACACATGATCGCCGGCGGCCGCGAGGGCTCGACGCCGACCCCCAACAAGGTCACCCTCGCCCCGGGCCTGGGCCTGACCAACAGCTTCATCATCGACCAGCATTTCCGTCAGCGCGATCGCCTCGGGCGCCTGCTGACCGCCCTGGCCTACAACCCCTTTGCAGTCGGCATCGGACTGGACGAGGACACCGCTGCGTTCATCCGTCCCGGCGACGATCTCGAGGTCGTCGGCAGCGGCGGCATCACCCTGGTCGATCCCAGCGAGCTCAGTTATTCCTCCATGGACCGCGCCCGCGAAGGCGAGCCGGTCAGCCTGGTCGGCGTCAAGCTGCATATCCTCATCGCCGGGGGTCGTTTCGAAATCCTGACAAGGACCGCAAAAGCGGAATGACCCGATGAAAATCCTCAGCACCAATATTTATGTCGGCCCGAACCTTTACGCGAACTTCCCGGTCATTCGCTACATCCTCGATCTCGGCGAGCTGGAGCACTGGCCCTCCGTCCGGCTCGGTGACGCCTTTATCGACGGCCTGCGCCAACGCCTGCCCGGCCTCGACGACCACGGCTGCTCCTACCGCGAGCCCGGCGGGTTCATACGTCGCCTGCGCGAGGACGAGGGCACCTGGCTCGGGCACGTGCTGGAGCACGTCGTGCTGGAGTTGCAGAACATCGCCGGCGCCGACGTGAGCTTCGGCAAGACCCGCTCGATCGAGGGCAAGCCGGGCCACTACACGGTGGTGTTCGAGTACGAGGACGAGGCCGTCGGCTGCGCGGCCGGCGAACTCGCCCTCGAGCTGCTGTACAGCCTGCTGCCCGAGGCGCTGCGCCCCGCGGGTGCGCCGGGGCCGGACTGGGATTTCGAGGAGGCGCGCGATCGCTTCATCCGTGACGCCCAGCGCCGCGCCTTCGGCCCCAGCACGGCCTCGCTGGTGCGCGCCGCCGAGGAACGCGGGATTCCCTGGATACGCCTTAATCGCCAGAGCCTGGTCCAGTTCGGCCATGGCCGCGTCCAGCAGCGCATCCAGGCGACCACCACCAGCCTGACCAGCAACATCGCGGTCGAACTGGCCTCGGACAAGGAAGAAACCAACCAGATCCTGCGCGACCTGGGCTTGCCGGTGCCCCGGCAGCGCCTGGTCCAGGGCGTTCGCGATGCCGTGAGGGCCGCCCATGGCATCGGCTTTCCCGTGGTCCTGAAACCGCTGGCCGGGAATCACGGCCGCGGCGTCTCGATCGGGCTGACGACCGACGAGGAGGTGGAGGCGGCCTTCGCCAAGGCGGCCGAGTACGGGCGCAACGTGGTGGTGGAAAGCTACATCGAGGGCTTCGATCACCGCCTGCTGGTGATCAACGGCGAGCTGGTGGCCGCAGCCAAGCGCATCCCGGGCCATGTCGTGGGCGACGGCCGTCACACGATTGCCGAGCTGGTCGACATCGCCAACCAGGATCCCCGGCGCGGCATCGGCCACGAAAAGGTGCTCACCCGCATCGAGCTCGATGCCCAGGCCGAGCGCCTCCTAGCCCGCAGGGGATACGACTTCGGCACCGTGCCGCCGGATGGCGAGATCGTGTACCTGCGCTCCACCGCCAACCTGTCGACCGGCGGCACGGCCATCGACGTGACCGACGAGATTCACCCCGACAACCGCGACATGGCGATCCGCGCGATCCAGGCCATCGGCCTGGATATCGGCGGGGTCGATTTCCTCACCGCCGACATCACCGGCTCCTATCGCGAAGTGGGCGGCGGCATCTGCGAGATCAACGCCGGCCCGGGCTTTCGCATGCATGTCGCGCCGAGCGAGGGCGAGCCCCGCGACGTCGCCGGCCCCGTCCTCGACATGCTGTTCCCGGACGACGCGCCACGCACGATTCCCATCGCGGCCATCACCGGCACCAACGGCAAGACCACGACCGCACGCATGCTGGCCCATATCCTCAAGATGCGCGGCTACACGGTGGGACTCACGTCCACCGACGGCATCTACATCGACGGCCAGCTGACCGTGTCCGGCGACATGACCGGGCCGGTGTCGGCGCGCATGATCCTGCGCGACCCCTCTGTCGACGCCGCCGTGCTGGAGACCGCACGCGGCGGGATGGTGCGCAGCGGCATGGGCGTCATGTCCTGTAACGTCGCGTGCTGCCTGAACGTGTCCGGCGACCACCTCGGCCTGGGCGGCATCGACACGATCGAACAGCTGGCCGAAATCAAGCGCATCCCGATCGAAGTGGCGACCGACGCCGCCGTGCTCAACGCCGACGACCGGCTGTGCCTCGGAATGGCCGACTACACCGAGGCCAGCCGCCTCTGCTACGTCACCATGAAACCGGGGCATCCGCTGGTGAAGGAGCATGTGCGCGCCGGCGGGCAGGCCTTCGTGCTGGAAGAAGGCATGAACGGCCACATGATCACCATCTACGACCAGGGCAAGCACATGCCCCTGCTGTGGACGCACCTGGTGCCCGCCACCCTGCAGGGTCGCGCCCTGCACAACGTGCAGAACGCCATGTTTGCCGCGGCGCTGGCCTACAACATGCACCTCAGCCTGGACGACATCCGCCAGGGCCTGCGCACCTTCGACGCCACCTACTTCCAGGCGCCGGGCCGCATGAACGTGTTCGACGATCATCCGTTCAAGGTGATCATGGACTATGCCCACAACCCGGCCGCAGTGCGGGCCATGTGCAGCGTGGTTGACCACTTCGAGGTCGAGGGACGGCGCCTGGTGGTAGTGAGTGCGCCGGGCGACCGGCGCGACCAGGACATCCTGGAGATCGCCGACGTTGTCGCCGGCCATTTCGATCACTTCATCTGTCGCTGCGACGACCATCGCCGCGGCCGGGGACCGGACGAAGTGGCCCAAATGCTCAAGGCCAGGCTGATCGAAAAGGGCGTCAGCGAAGACCGGATCGACGTCATTCCGGACGAATCGGCGTCCATCGAGCATGCGCTGAACATGGCGGCGCCGGGCGACCTGGTGCTGGTGCTGGCCGACAAGGTCAAGCGCAGCTGGAAGCAGATCGTCCAGTTCAAACCCCACCTGGGGCATGCCCCGGCGGTCCGGCGTCCCGAGACCATCGTGGTGCCCGACATCGAAGGCTTCAGCCTCGATGCAAACATCGCCCTGGTCAGCGACGAACGCGGGGTGCGTATCGCCCGGGAAGACGCTGACTAAGCGGGAGCCGTGTCCATGGAACTGCTGGACTGCCGACGCCTCACCGGGCCCAACCTGCTCTGGGATCGTCCTTCCGTGGTGATGGACATCGCCTGCGAACCCGGGGAGGCCCTCGAAATCCGGCCCAGGCTGGAGGCCGAGGTCCTGCGCCTGCACCAGTGCCTGGGCTGGGGCGCATGCGACTTCAGCGCCCGGGCCAGGATCGGCGGCCTCAGCCTTGCCTTCGACGGGCCGATCGACCGCCTGTATGCAGGCATCGCCCTGGCGGAGGCTGCCTGGCAGCGCTGCGCCGGTGCCGCGGATTCCCGCGGAAGCGTGATCGATGGCGTGATCGATGGCGCGGTCGAGGAAGCGACCGATCGCGTGGCCAATCACGCGATCGATGACGCGATCGCGGCCATCCGTGAACGCGCCGCCGAGGAGGGCAATCCGGCGTTGCTGGCCCTGCAGGCGGCCGCAGGTGAACACCAGGCCCCGTTCCTCTGGGACGATGACGCGGTCTCGATCGGTTTTGGCGCCTCGGCCAGGACGTGGCCATCGCGGTGCCTGCCACAGGTCGATGAAATCGACTGGGCGGCGCCACGCCGCATCCCGATCGCCCTGGTCACCGGCACCAACGGCAAGACCACCACCGCGCGCATGTGCGCCCACATCCTGCGCGCGGCCGGCCACAGGGCCGGCTCGTGTTCCACCGAGGGCATCTGGATCGACGACCAGGTCCTGGATAGCGGCGACTACGCCGGCCCCGGCGGCGCGCGGGCCATCCTGCGGCACCCCGAGGCCAGCGCCGCCGTGCTGGAGACGGCCCGCGGGGGGCTGCTGCGGCGCGGCCTGGCGGTCGAGGAGGCCGACGTCGCCCTGGTCACCAATATCGCCGCGGACCACCTGGGTGATTTCGGCTCCCGCAGCCTCGACGAACTGCTCCAGATCAAGTGGGTCATCAGCCGCGCGGTGCGCCGCGGCGGCACCCTGGTCCTGAACGCCGACGACGAACGGCTGGTCGCGCAGGCCCGCGACTATGCGGGACGGATCGCCTGGTTCAGCCTGGACCCGGACCGGCGGGACATCGAGTTCAGGCCGGACGACGGCTGGCTGATACGCGAACGCGACGGCCGCCGGGAGCGGTTATGCAGGATCGACGAGATTCCGTTGGCCCTGGACGGCGCCGCCCGCCACAACGTCGCCAACGCCCTGGCCGCCGCCGCCGTCTGCAGCCAGCTTGGCGTCGGCACCGAGGCCATCGCCGCGGGCCTGACCCGCATGCGCCATGAAGACAATCCGGGGCGGGGCAATTTCTACACGGTCGAGGGCGCGCGCGTGATCGTGGATTTCGCCCACAACCCGCACGCCATGGCCGCCATCGCGGAGCTGGTCTCGGCCCTGCCGGCCGAACGACGGCTGCTGGCCTTCGCCCAGGCGGGCGACCGCACTGACGAACTGCTGCGCGAGTACGCACGCCATGCCTGGGCCCTGGGTCCCGAGCGCATCATCATCTCCGAACTGGCGAAGTACGCCCGCGGCCGTGCGCCCGGCGAGGTCTACGGCATCCTGCGCGATGAACTCATCCGCTGCGGCTGCCCGCCCGACGCCATCATCCATGTCGATACCGAGCCTCAGGCGCTGGACAACGCGCTGGCCTGGGCGCGGCCCGGCGACCTGCTGGTCATGCTGGTGCTGGCCGACGCCGCGGCGGTGCGCGCCCGGCTCGCAGGCCTGGAACCGCAGGGGCGCACGTCAAGCCAGCCACTGTCCGGCGGGGCCCCATGAGCGCGCCGGATGCCCTCCTCTACGGACTGGACACCTGCGATACCTGTCGCAAGGCGCGCAACTGGCTCAAGCGCTTCGACATCGCACACGAGTTCGTGGACTACCGTGCCAACCGCCTGGCGCCGGAAACCCTCAGGGACTGGGCCGCCCAACTGGGCGGTTGGGACAAGCTGGTCAACCGTGCCTCGACCACCTGGCGCCAGCTGCCCGAGCCGCGCAAGTCGCCCGGGAGTGATCCGGAGTGGACGCTCCTGATCAGGGAGCACCCTGCGCTGGTGAAACGGCCGGTGCTGGTGACCGCGGACGGGGCCGTCAGCGTCGGCTTCAGCGATAATGCCTGGAAGCTGCGCTTCGGGATGAAAAAATGAGATGAAGCCGGAACAAGCGAATGTCACGCGTCTGCTGCGTGCCTGGAGCGACGGGGATGCGGGCGCCCTCGACACGCTCACGCCGCTCGTCTACGAAGAGTTACGGCGCCTGGCCCGACGTGCGTTTCGCGGCGAGCGGCCGGGTCACACGCTCCAGCCCACCGCCTTGGTCAACGAGGCTTTCGTGCGCCTGGCTGGAAGCGACGTCGCCTGGCAGGATCGCAAGCACTTCTTCGCCCTGGCGGCGCGCATGATGCGCCGGATTCTCGTGTCGCATGCCACGGCCCGCAGCGCGTCCAAGCGGGGCGGCGGGGAGATTCGCGTGACGCTCGATGAGAGCGCAGTAGGCGGGGCGGTCCCGGACGACCGGCTGCTCGACCTCGATGCCGCGGTGTCGCGCCTTGCGACGCTCGATCCGCGCCAGGCCGACCTGGTGGAGCTGAACGTGTTCTCGGGCCTGACCTTCGAAGAAATGGCGTCGGTCACGGGCCTCTCCACGAGCACCATCGACCGTGAACTGCGGCTGGCCCGGGCGTGGATCAAGCGCGAGCTCACAGGCTGAGGTGGTCGCGTGAACCCCGAGTTATGGTTACGGCTCAAGCCCCGCTTTGAAGAGGCTGCGGCGCTGTCGGGCATTGCGCGGGCGAGCTACCTGGCGAGCCTGCGCGACGAGGATCCCGAGGTGGCGGAAGAACTCGAGTCCCTGCTGCTGGCCGAGGCCTCGCCGGGCGAACCAGCCGACCTGGTGGTCGCAGCGGCGGCTGCGCTCGCCGAGTCGACCGCCGGCGCCGGAGTCGTCGGTGCCCGCCTTGGGGCGTGGCGGATCACCGGGTACCTGGCGAGCGGAGGCATGGGCGATGTGTACCTTGCCGACCGCGACGACGGCGAGTTCGATCAGCGCGCGGCCGTCAAGCTGTTGTCCGCCGGGTTCCGCTCTCCAGGCCTGCTCGCCCGCTTCCGCATGGAACGACAGATTCTCGCCGGGCTCGACCACCCGAACATCGCGCACGTGCTCGATGGCGGCAGCACCGGGGACGGTGTCGTATGGCTCGCCATGGAATTCGTCGACGGCGAGCCCATCGACGCCTGGTGCCGGGCGCGCGAACTCGGGGTCACCGCCCGGCTGCGACTGTTCCTGGACGTGTGCGCGGCGGTGGAATACGCGCATCGCAACCTGGTCGTGCATCGCGACATCAAGCCGTCCAACATTCTCGTCACCGCTGACGGTACCGCCAAGCTGCTCGATTTCGGCATCGCGCGGCTGCTCGACGAGGCCGCCATGGAAGCGGAGGCGAGCATGACACGGCAGCTGATGACCCCGGCGTACGCAAGCCCGGAGCAGATCGTCGGCGGGCCCATCACTACCGCAAGCGACATCTATGCGCTCGGCGTGCTGCTGTATGAGCTGTTGACGGGCCGCCTGCCGCACGATTTCACGGGGCTGCGGCCGAGCGAGATCGAAACGGTGATCCTGCAGACGGCGCCGCTGCGGCCCAGTCTTGCGGTCTCGAGCGGCAGCGGAGCGTCCGAGACGAGCTGGTCCCGCGATCTCGACAGCGTGGTGCTGAAGGCGCTGCGCGCGGACCCGGCACAACGCTATCTGAGCGTGGAGCAGCTGTCCGCCGACCTGGTGCGCTACCTGGAGCGCCGCCCGGTGCTGGCGAAATCGCAGCGCTGGCACTACCTGGCCGGAAAATTCATTCACCGCCACGCGCGTGCGGTCGCGCTGGCGGCCTTCGTGGCGGTCGCTGCGGTCGGTGGCGTCTTGTACCACCTGGACAGTATCACGACGGAGCGCGACCGGGTGCGTGTGGAAGCCGCGAAGAGCACGGCTGTCGCCGCGTTCCTGCGGGACGTGTTTCGCGCCCCGGATCCGGAGCGTGCGCGCGGCGAGTCGATCAGCGCCAAGGACCTGCTCGACGCAGGCCGGCAGCGGTTGCAGGGGGATCTCGAGGACGATCCCGCGACGCGCGCCATGCTGCTCAGGACGGTGGGGGATGTCTACGGGAACCTCGGCCTGTACGACGAAGCCATCGAGAGTCTCTCCACGGCGGTTGCCCTGGATCGGGCGTCGCAGGACACGGCCGGACTGGCGGCCAGCCTCGATGCCCTGGGGAGTGTTTACGCTGCCCGTGGCATGCTCGAGGAAGCGTGGCCGCTGGTGGAAGAGGCGATGGCGCTGGCGCGCAAGCACTATGGCCCGCGTCATATCGAGATTGCGCGCCTGTCCAACAATACGGGCCACATGGCGATGCTGCGAGGGGACTATCCGGCCGCGCAGGCCATGTACGAGGCGGCGATCGAGATTCACCATGCGCTCGACGATACGTCGCACTGGAACTACGCGGACACGCTGCATGACCTCGGCCAGCTCGATCAACTCCTCGGCGACCTGGCCTCTGCAGAAGCCAGGATTCGTGAGGCAATCGCCATCGCGCGCGGTCTGTTCGCGCCGGATGGGGCCGTGTTGAGCACGTACATCCATAACCTGGCAACGGTGCTGCTCGAACTCGGCAAACATGAGGAGGCCGAAGCGTTGTTCCTGGAGGCCATTGAGCGAGAGCGGCAATTGCTGGGAGAGGACCATCCGGACCGTGACAACGCGATGCTCAACCTCGGTGCCCTGTACCAACAGGTTGGCCGTTACGAGGAGGCGGAGCGACTGCTGCGGGCGGCGCTGGACCATGCGACGCGCGTCCGTGGCGAACGGCATCAATTCGTCGCCTACAACGCCGTCCAACTGGCCAGGCTGTTGGCGGACCGTGGGGACTTCGGCGCTGCCGGCCAGCTCTTCGACGACGCGCTGGACATCTATGCGGAGTCGCTTTCGCGGGAGCATCCCTACGTGGCGTCGGCGAACGTGGGCTACGCCGCGATGCTGATCCGTGCGGGCGACGCGGTCCAGGGCGAGTTGCGGGCGCGGGAAGGCCTGGATATCGCCGGCAAGACGCTGCCGGAGGGCCACTGGCTGATCGAAAGCGCGCGTAGCGTGCTGGGGTTCGCCCTGCTGCGACAGGGGCGGCTCGCCGAAGCCGAGCCGCTGCTCTTGGACAGCTGGCGGGCGCTCGAGGCGACGCGGCCGGGAGACGAGGCGACGGTACGGGCGTTCGAGGTACTGTCTGAGTTGCAGGCCCTGCAGGAGCGGGGCGTCGTGCCGTGAGGGTGGTGAGGGGCGGCTGCCGACAGCGCGCCCCTCACCCAGCCAGTGCAGGGCGCTACAGGCCCAGCAGCCCGTCCGCGATGGCCTCGCCGATCCCGACAAGGGCCTCGCCGGCGTCCAGCACGTTGAAGCTCACCCCGACCTCCTCCTGGTTGAGGACGATGAACATCGTCAGTGCGCCGAGCGATATGCGGTAGCCCATGCCATCGAAGGAGGGAATGTCGGCGAGACCGCTGTCCACCTCCTCCTTGACGCCGCGGATCACCTCCCGCGGCCGGAACGAATCCACCACCGCCTGCCCGCTCACGACCCTGGCGCTCGCCTGGGGCAGGCGGTCGACGTTGTCCGCGGCGTCCCGGATCTGGTTGGCGGTGTCTGCCGGGATGACCTGCCGGGTGAATGTCCTGTCGTACAGGGTGATTCGCCTTTCGCCGATGCCGAAGCCGAAGTCGAGGACTTCGGTGTAGAGCAGTCGAAGGGAAAAGGTCCTGCGATCGTAGACCTCCAGCAGGGCCGTCTTGAGCGCGGCGCGCAGTGCATCATCGTCGCCCTCCTGCGCCTGGCGCTTGAGTTCTTCCATGGCCTCCCGGTAGGGCACGATCGCGTCGTTGGCGATTGCCCGGGCGTGGCCGCCGACGCGATCGCCGATCGCCGTCTCGTTGACGAAGGACGATGCACACACCCCGAGGAAGCAGGCGTTCCTGAGGGCTGAAACGGTGCCGCTGTCTACCGAGTCACGCACCCTGCCGGGAATCGCGTTGATCACCCCGACGGCCGTGTCGGTGATGCCTGGCAAAGAGCTGCGCAGTCCCCCAAGGCTGACCTCGAACTCGTAGTCGGCGATCGCGTTCTCCAGTGCTTGCACGGATTCTTCCAGCGCCTGCAGTTCCCGGTCCAGGGCATCGCTCACCGCGTTGCCGATGCCTCCGGCGAAGTCCGTGTTCACGTCGATACGCGCCGTCACCGACTGGTTGCCGAACTCCGCGACCAGCGAGAGGTCGCTGTCCGGGCCGCCCGGGCGGGCGGTGAGCGTCACGGCCTCCTTGTCGATGCGCATCGAGCCCGACATCTGGATCGGCGGCAGGGTGCTGCGGTAACCACCCCGCAGTTCGACCTCGAAGTCACCGTCACCGTTGATCAGCCACTCGCCCGTGATCTCGGTCTGCGGCACGATGGGGAACCAGTCGGGAACCCAGGAGACGTCGGGCTCGATGACGGTCTGCATCGCCATGCTCTGCCGATCGAAGCCCACGTCCAGCGTCGCGCTGGTCTCTGCCAGGTCGAAGCTGAAGACGCCCACGCCGAGGGCGGCGAGCGCAAAGCTGGCGTCACCGTTCAGGCCCGCCCGGAACTCCACCGCCGAGTCGAACGGCGCGTCCCAGTCGATATCCTGGAACTGCGGGTTGCGGACCACGCGGCTACCGGAGATCTCGAAGAAGTCGAACACCCGGGTACCGAGGGAAGTGGAACCGAGCAACAGTTGGTGGCCGTTGAAGGTATCCAGTGCCGGATAGGGCAGCTGCGGGACGAAGGGGATGAGCCCCCTGCGGGATTCGCCGACGCCCAAAGATCCCAGCAGTGGCTGTGAGCCGAAATAGTATTGCAGTGGGTCCAGAGGATCGACGATCAGGATGATTTCGCCCCCGAGCGGCGGTTCCAGCGTGACGGTGCGGGTGGCCGCCGGATTCCTTCGGTCACCGATGCTCAGGGTCAGGTTGCTGGCGACGCGGTAGACGAAGTACTGGTTGTCGTCGACCAGCCTGATGCCCAGGTCGGGATCGGCGTTCAGGTCACGGCCGCTGGTGACGCCGATGATCGCCCTGGCGTTGCCCTGGACCGCCAGGAAGTCGGACAGCAACTCTGGCACATCGCCTTCTCCGAGCAGGCCGACGAGATCGTCGTTCGCGTTGAATTCCAGCAACAGGTCGGCGTTCTCGAAGCGCTGCACGAAGGTGCCGAGGTTCAGCGCCAGCGGGCCGATCGACCGGTAGCCGTCGGCGTTGGGTTCGACCACGCCTTCCGGGCTGAAGGCGGCCTGCTTGAGGGCCGCCGGCACCACCGCCAGCGAGAATCCGGGCAGCGAGTCCGAGAGCGTCCCGTCGGAGACGGAGATCAGTATGTCGTCGAAACTGCCCACGTCGTTCTGCAGGGGCAAGCCGGAGAGTTCGCCGGTTTGGGCGTTGAAGTTCGCCCATCCAGGCAGGTTGAGGATCGAGAACTGCAGCGCATCACCCTCGGGATCGGATGCCCCGGGCGTGAAGGTAAAGGCCTCACCCACGCGAACCACCGGGGCGGGCGTCCCCGCGATCGACGGCGCCGTGTTCGGTGCTGCCGGCGGTGGCGGGGGCGGTGGCGTTATCGGCGGCGTCGTCGGTGGGGTAGTTGGTGGTGGTGGAGGCGCCGGCGGCGGGGGCGCCGGCGGCGGCGGTGTCGGAGGTGGGGTCACGCCGGGATTCGATCCGCCACCGCTGTTCGGTGGTGCGGTCGCGCCGCCACCGCTATCGCCGCCACCCCCGCAGCCGGCGAGCAGAAGAATGCTCACGAGCAGTGCGACGCCCGTGCAACGCTTGGTTTCCATGCAACTTCCCCCGTGTTCGCCTGGTTTGGGACCAGTACCCTGGAGGGCGCCGATAAAGTCGGCAGGTCCCTCTTGGGGGTAAGCACGAAAACGGGGAAAACTTGCCCACGAGGCTCGGTTCGTGGGGAAGCGGGTGCGTTACCGCAACCGGCGCTTCATCCACGCCTCGAGCCGCGAGTGAAGCGCGACGGGCTACGCCGGGTCGGGGAAACAGGTCACCCCTTCCACTCTTCTTCCCTAAACTCCCTTGGGTGATGTTCCTTAAGGATTTTTCGGACTTCGGCTTCCGTCGCCGCCGTGGTGATGACCCGGATCTCTTTCTTCTCTTCGTTGGCGAGAATTTTCTCCCGCGGGAATCCGGCGATGGTCGCGGTCGTTAGCTCATGCTTGACGGCCTTCAGGGCGTCTTCGGATTCAAAGGATGCGAACAGCAACTTCTGCATGTCATGTCCTCCCGATGTATTCAGGAATCGAACGGGCCAGGTGACTACCTTGAACTTAGCAGTCCGCAACCGGTACCGCACGACGGGGCAACAAGCAGGGGAGAATCATGACCACTCCCAAGGCAGGCGCGTCACTTCAACCAGCGGTCCATCCACGCCTCCAGCCGTGTGTAGAGCTCCACGCGCGACGCCGGATCGCGGAAGCGGTGTGGTTGCCCGGGAAAGCTGCGGCTTTCGAACACCTTGTCGTGGCGCGCCAGGGCCTCGACCACCAGTTCGAACTGGCGGAAGGGCGCGCGTGCATCCGCTTCGCCGTGCATGAGCAGGATCGGCGTCTCGACCTGCTCGATGCGCGCGAGCGAGTTGCTGCGGCCATAGGCATCGGGGCGTTCCTCGGGAGAACCACCATGGCCGGCGCGGGTGAACATCCGGCCCAGCCGGTCGGCCGTCTCGTAGGCGTCGGCCCAGTCGTAGATGCCCGCCATGGGCACGGCTGCGTCGAAGGCCTCGGGCGCACGGGTGACCGCGGCCAGGCTCATGATGCCCCCGTAGCTGTAGCCGTAGATGCCCACCTTGCCGCTGGACCAGGGCTGCGCGCGGATGAAATCGGCAGCGGCCGCGGCATCCTGCGCCTGGCCGTTCGCCCAGTCATGGACGGCCATGTCCTGGAAGGCCCGGCCGAAACCCGAACCCCCGCGGTAGTTGATGGCCATGACGACATAACCCTGCTGGGCCAGGCGTTGCTCCACGAGGTTCAGGCCGTTGTAGTAGGAATTGGTGCCGCCGCCATGAACCTGCACGAGCGCGGGATACCTGGTCCCGGGCGAGAAGCCCGGCGGAGTGAATACGAAGGCCTGGATGTAGTGCCCGTCGCGGCTGCGATAGCTGATCACCTCGGGCGCCTTCACGCCGTCCCAGTCGGTCGCGACCGACGTCAGCTGCGCGGCGACGCCGCCGGCCTGCGGCAGCCAGTCCACTTCGCGGCCGCGCGTCGGCGTGGAGCGCACGAAGATGAACTCACCGGCGTCCGCCGTGGCGTCGAAGCCGTTGACCAGGCCGCCCATGTTGCTCAGCCGCGTGGCGACGCCACCGGCGGCCGGCACGCGCCACAGGTCCACCTCGCCGCGCGCATGACGCGGGAAGAACAGTTCCGAGCCGTCCCCGGACCATCGCGGCTGGTCGATGTCCATCGCGTGAACCTGCATCCCGACCCGGCGCTCGTCGCCGGAGGCGGCCTCGATCACGTACAGGTCGGACAGGTCCCCGTACCAGATTTCGTCCTTGGCGATGCCGAAAACGGCGATATGGGAACCGTCGGGCGACCAGGCGGGTGTCCCGCTGCCCATCACGTCCTCGGATAACTGGCGCGCCTCCCCGGACTCGACATCCACGATCCAGAGATCATCGCTCCAGTAATCGGCCGTGTTCGAATAGTAGGCAATCGTCTTGCCGTCCGGCGACCATGCGTGTCCCAGCCGGATCTCCGCGGGCGCCATGGATTCCCGGGTCAGCTGCCGGGGCTCGCCGGAGCCGTCGCTGGCGACCAGCCAGAGATCCTGGTGCCCGGAGCGAGAACTGTAGAACGCGATGTGCCTGCCGTCGGGAGAGGGTCGCGGGGCCCTGGCGTCGTGTTCGTCGTTCGTCAGGCGCACGGGCTTGTCCCCGGCGAGGCCGATGACCCAGACGTCGCCGTCGCTGACGTAGACGATTCGCCGGCCGTCGGCGAACCATCGCGGAGACGTGCCGTTCACCCATGGCGACAGGTCACCCGTGTCGCGTGACAGCAGGTGAATGCCCTGCCTGTCCGGCGTGTCCACCGCCACGGCGACGTAAGCCCCGTCGGGCGATATGCGCGCATCCATCACGCCGTCGTGTCCCGTGGCCCGGCAGACGACGGTGCGGCAGATGTTCTCCCAGCTCAGGGCGGCCGGCTCGGCACTCGCCGTCATCGGCATCAGGACGGCTGCCACGCACAGCATTGGCAACAGGCGCGGACGGCGGGACAGGGATCGGGTCAAGCGCATTTCGATGGACTCCAGGGATCAGAATTTCGCCCGGACCCGCGCGCCCGTGAGCGCGCGGCGCCGGCTTTCGCGCCAGATGATCAGGGCATTCGAGGCGATCACGATGGCGGCGCCCGCCAGCACGGAGGGCAACGGCCAGTCGTTCCAGATCAGCCAGCCGAACAGGGTGGCCCAGACGATGCCGCTGTAGTTGAACACCGTCACGATCGCCGCCGGCGCATTGCGAAACGCGGTGGACAGCAACCACTGGGCCAGCGCGCCGGACAGGCCCACGCCGAACAGCAGCGGCACCTCGGCCAGGGTCGGCGTCACGGCGACGAACGGCAAGGGCAGCGCCATCACCAGCGTGCCGATGACCATGAAATAGAAGGTGACCGTCTCGGGACTTTCGAAGCGGCCCAGGTATCGCAGGATGATCTGCAGCGTGGCGTGCATGAAGGCCGCGGTCAGCGCGACGGCCACGCCGAGCATGTTGGCCTGGCCCGCAGGGCCCGCCATCACCACCACCCCGGCGAAACCGATCACCACGGCCGACCAGCGCCAGGGTCCGACCCGCTCACCGAGGAAGAACACCCCCAGCACCGGGATGAACAACGACGCGGTGAACAGCAGTACGGTGGTTTCCGCCATGGGCATGAGCGAAAAGGCGGCGAAGGTCGTCACCAGGGAGCCGGCCCCGAGCACCGCGCGCAATCCCACCAGCGACGGCTTGCTGCGGATCACCAGGATTTCGCGGCGCCCCAGCACGAACACCATGAAGAGGAAGGGCAGGCTGGCGATCAGGTTCCGGTAGAAGGCGATCTCGATGACGGAATGGTTCTCGCTCAGGAGCTTGGCGAACACGTTCATGACCGTGAACATGAAAAAGGCCGCCAAAGCCGCGATCATGCCGCGCACGACATGTTCTTCCGGGCGCCCGTCGCCGCTCGCGGGTTCCGGGTCTGATGTGCTCAAGGCGCGCCCCCTTGCGCTTTCGTTCCGGACAGGCATAATGGCCCCGAGTTGTAAATGGGGCAAAACGCCCCAAATACAAAATTCGAGGCAAATCGACGCAGGCCATGGATAACGATAACTTCAAGACTGCAGTGATTGCTGCGCTACGGCAACTGATCCGCCCGATCGCGCGGTTGATGCTGTACGCCGGCGTGCCCTGGCGGGAGTTCGCCGAGCACGTAAAGCAGGAGTTCGTCGCCGTGGCCACGGCCGAGTTCGGCGTGAACGGGCGGCCGACGAACGTGTCGCGCGTGTCGCTGTTGACCGGGATCGCGCGCAAGGAAGTACGCAGGTTACGGGAACTGTCCGAAGCTGAAAAGGCCACCGACGCCAATCCGCGCACTACCACCGGCGCCACCCGCTTGCTGGGAACCTGGCACCAGGACAACACCTATGCAGGCACCGACGGCCAGGCGCTCGAGTTGCCGTTGAAAGGACCGGCGCCGTCTTTCGAGGCCCTGCATCGGCAGTGCGGCTGCGACATTCCGGAAACGACGATGTTGAAGGAACTGGTCCGCGCCGGGGCGGTGCGGATCGAGGATGACCGGGTGCGCGCCTTGACGCGCTATTACATGCCGTCCGCGCTCGATGCCGAATCGGTGCTACGTGCCGGCAGCGTGCTCGAGGATCTCGGCGAAACGGTCACTTTCAACCTGAGAAACCGCCCGAAGGGCCGGACCCGCTTCGAAGCGCGGGCCACCAATGACGCCGTGCGCGCCGACCAGGCCGCGGCATTCGACCTGTTTGTCCGGGAGCGCGCCATGGCGTTCCTGGAAGAAATCGACGGATGGCTCGCTCATCACCAGGCCACTGGGGACGAGCCCGCGGTCCGAATGGGAATCGGGGTTTTCCGGATTCACGAAAACAGTTCTACAGATCGAGGGGATTCGAAGTGAAACTGAGAGAGATACTGGGCATCGCCGCGCTCGGGCTGCTGTTGGCAGCCTGCGGCGGCGGCAGCGACTCGTCCGGTACGCCGGGGGGCGCAACCGGAGGTGGCGGTTCGGGCGGAGGGACCGGCGGCGGCACGGGCGGCGGAACCGGTGGTGGTTCGGGCGGCGGCTCCGGCGATGTTCCTCCCGTGTTCGGCATCGACGCCGGCGGACTGGCTTACGGAGTGATCACGTCCTTCGGGAGTGTCGTCGTCAACGGCGTCCGCTACGACACGACGTCTGCGGACATCCTGGTTGCGGGCGTTCCTGCTTCGGCGAGCGACCTGCGTGTCGGCGACGTGGTGGAGCTCGAAGGTGATCGCGATGAGGACGGTGTAAACGGTACCGCCCGCACCATTCGCACGGACAGCGTCGTCGAGGGCCCGGTGGAGTCGATCGACGTGGCAGCCGGCGTGCTCGTCGTGCTGGGCCAGGCGATCGATGTCAGCACCAACACGTCTTTCGGCGATGGTTTCCTCCCGCGCAACCTGGAAGGCGTGGCCAACGGCATGCGCGTCGAAGTAGACGGCCTGATCAGCGCGGACGGGCGTATCCAGGCGACCCGGATCGAGCGCGATGAAGACGACGGCGATTTCGAGGTCCGGGGACTCGTGGCGGATCTCGACACGGCGGCCTCGACCTTCCGGATCAACGACCTGCTCGTCGATTACAGCGCCGCCCAACTCGATGATTTCCCGGCCGGCGGGCTCAGCGACGGCGACCTGGTGGACGTCGAGGGCGACTTGTTCCAGAACAGCGTGCTGCAGGCCGGCGAAGTCGATTTCGAGGGCAACTTCCTGCGCCGCTTCTGCAGCGACGACGACGATTGCGGCGTCGAAGTGGAGGGCTACATCTCCAGGTTCGCTTCCCCGTCGGACTTCGATGTCGGGGGCATCCGCGTCCTGACCGACGCCGACACGGTGTACGAGGATGGTACCGTGGCCGACCTGGCACTCGACCGCAAGGTCGAGGTCTTCGGCGTGGTGGCAGCGGACGGCACGCTCACCGCCCTGAAGATAGAGTTCGATGACGAAGACAGTCCGATCGAGATCAACGCCACCGTCTCGGGAGTCGACGGGCCGAACAGCGTGATCACCCTGTTGGGCATCCGGGTCCAGCTGGATGCGCAGACCAAGCTGGAAGACTTCAGCAGCGCGATGGCCTTTCCTTTCCGCCCGGAAGACATCCAGGTGGGGGACCGCCTGGCTATCGCGGCGCACCCGATCGACTCGGCGGTCGCCGACGTGCTCGCCACGAGGATCGAGCGCGAGGACGATGACGATGGCGGGGTGGACCTGACGGCTTTCGTCAGCGAGATCGCCGCACCGAACTTCACGATGCTCGGGGTGACCATCCAGACGGATGCGGACACGGAGTTCCAGGGCCGCACTGGCGACGTCACCTCGGCCCAGTTTTTCAGCGAGTTACAGCTTGACGACCTCGTGGAAGTCGAAGGCGCACAGCTCGCCGAGACGGTGATTGCGGCGGAAGAGGTCGAGATGGAGAACGCCGGGGGCGACGACGACGACTGAGGATCCGCTGGAGGCTCCGGGCCGGAGCCGGTCGGGTGGAACCGGCCGGCCTCAGGCCGCTTCGGCGCGGAAGCTCTTGAGCTGGTCGGCGACCATGTTGCGAATCTTCTCGAGCGCGTTCTGCTCGGCGAGTTCGCAAGGGGGGCGCCGGCGGAGCAGCGGCCAGCGCTCGCCCTCCAGGACGCGCTCGAGATAGAAGAGATTGCGCTCGATCGCGACCATGTACGGGTTGCGCCCTTCGAACACCGCGTCCATGTAGCGGTAGGCGCCTTCGAAAGAGCGTTCGAGCCGGGGTTCGCAGACCTGGCGGAAGAATGCCGGGGTCTGTCGCAGCAGGTCGAGTCCCGAGCGATACCGGGTGATGATGCGCCCGGAGGGGTCGCGCCAGACCGCGATGCCGCCCAGCACGAACTCCGGGTAGAGCCGGTCACGGCATTTTTCCAGGTAGCAGCGGTCGGCCATCTGTGCGAGCAGGTCGGCCGTGCCCATCATGTGGCCGAGCTTGCGGTCCTTCTCCGTGACGACGCGGATCTGGTCGAGGCGCACCTCGTAACCGGTGTAGTGCACCACCTGGCGGGCGATGCCGGAGGCCGCGCCGAGACCGATCTGGTTCAGGTAGCGGTCGAGAAACTGGGCGCTGCGGCTGACGTGTGAGCGGGTGAATTCCGCGCCATTGCGGTGCACTTCGTCGCCCGTGTGCCGGATATAGCCGCTGTCGTGGAACAGCGAAGTGATCACGCCGAGGATGGCGCGGGGGGCGCCGAGCCGGTCGGCCGACGCCACCGACGCCTCGTGGCCCTGGATGAGGCGGGCCAGCGCGAGGGTCATGTCGAGCGTGTGCTGGATGTCGTGATAGACGGTGTCGCAGCCGAGGTAGCCTTGCATGCGCCCCCGGAACAGGTCGTCGAAATCCTCGAACGCCTGGCGCAGCACGCGCAACGGCATGCCGGGATAAAGGCGCGTGAAGCTGTCGTGGATCGTCTCCCACACCGGCTCCCAGGTCGTCACGAGCACCGAGTTGGTGACGTCGTGATCGCTCCGCCGGTCACGGAGCATCAGCACGCGGCCCTTGTTTTCCGTGGCTTCCATTTTCTGAGTCTATTAGACCGCTGGTCCTTATGCTATGTCGGCGGGGGCGTTCTGTGATGGTCGTCACATCGGCCCACCGAGGGCTCATCCGGCACCATTTCGCCCCGGAGTTGCAGCCTGGATTCGCCTTGCGGGCCTTCTACGGCATCTCGAAATCGGCGACGGCGGGCGCGTGATCCGAGGGGCGCTCGTTCCGCCGCGGCTCGATATCCACCCACGAGGCCCGGCATGCGGGTGCGAGCGTCTCGCTCGCCAGCACGAGGTCGATGCGCAGCCCCCGCTTGCGGCGGAACCCGCCGGCGCGGTAATCCCACCAGCTGTAGATGCCGTCTTCCTGGTCGAACAGCCGGAAGGTGTCCACGAAGCCGAGAGCGAGGATCCGCTCCAGCGCCTCGCGTTCCGGCTCGCTGCAAAGCACCTTGCCGGCCCATTCCGCCGGATCGTGCACGTCCCGGTCGTCGGGTGCGATGTTGAAATCGCCCATCACGACGACCCGCGAGTGACGTGCCAGCTCCTCTTCGAGGGTCGCGCGCAGCTTGTCCAGCCAGCCGAGCTTGTAGAGGTATTTTTCGCTGTCCACGGACTGGCCGTTGGGCACGTAGAGGTTCAACACCCGCACGCCGTCGACCGTGGCGCCCAGCACGCGCCGTTGCGGGTCCTCGTGGGCGTTCAGGCCCGTGACGACGTCGCTCTGTGGCGCCCGGGACAGCAATGCGACGCCGTTGTAGGTGGGCTGGCCGCTGAAACTGACCTCGTAGCCGGCCTCCCGGATCGCGTCGATCGGGAAGGCCGTGTCGATGAGCTTGGTTTCCTGCAGCCCGAGCACGTCGGGCGAATGCGCGGCGAGCCAGTCGAGCACCTGCGGCAGGCGCACCTTGAGGGAGTTCACGTTCCAGCTGGCGATGCGCACGGGCTCAGGCCGCCGACAGCGTGTCGGTACCGATGCCGGAAAGCCGCAGCAGGGGCTCCGGCTCCGGCGGGCGGCCGCGGAACGCGATGAAGGCCTCGAGGGCATCGACGCTGCCGCCGACCTCGAGGATGCATTCGCGGAAACGGCGCCCGGCCTCCGGGTCCATCACGCCGCGTTCCTCGAACAGGCTGAAGGCGTCCGCGGAAAGCACTTCGGCCCACTTGTAGCTGTAGTACCCGGCCGCGTAGCCGCCGCCGAAAATATGCGAAAAGCCGTGCGCGAAGCGGTTGAACCCGGGATAGGGCACGACCGCGATCTCGCGCCGCACCGCCTCCAGCTCGGCGACCACCCCCGCGGCATCCACGGGGGCGCGTCCATGCAGCCGGATGTCGAACAGCGCGAACTCGACCTGGCGCAGCATCTGCATGGCCGACTGGAAATTGCGGCTCGCGATCAGCCGTTCGAGCATCTCGCGGGGCAAGGGCGCGCCGCTTTCGAAGTGCCCGGAGAGCCGCTCGATGACCGTCGGATGCCAGGCGAAATTCTCCAGGAACTGGCTCGGCAGCTCGACCGCGTCCCAGGCGACGCCGTTGATCCCTGCGGCGCTCGGCCAGTCCACCCGGGTCAGCAGGTGGTGCAGGCAGTGTCCGAATTCATGGAACAGCGTCACCACGTCGTCGTGGCTGAGCAGCCCCGGCCGCGTGCCGGTCGGCGGCATGAAGTTGCACACCAGGAAGGCGACGGGCAGCGCCTCGATGCCCGCCAGTCGCGCCCGGCCGACGCATTCGTCCATCCACGCGCCGCCCCGCTTCTGCTCGCGCGCGTACAGGTCCGTGTACAGGTGCCCGAGCACGCTGCCGTCGGCGTTCTCGATGCGGAAGAATTCGACGTCGTCGTGCCAGGTGTCGACCTTGCCGCCGGGCACGATGCGGATGTCGAACAGTTCGCCCGCCGTCTCGAACAGGCCCTGCATCACGCGATCCGCCGGAAAATAGGGCCGCAGTTCTTCGTCGGAGACCTCGTAGGCATGCTCGCGCAGGCGCTCCGACCAGAAGGCGATATCCCAGGCCTCCAGCGGCTGCCCGGCGAACTGCCGGATGGCCTCCATCTCGGCGAGGGCCGCCTTGCGGCTGCGTCGCGCCAGGTCCTCGAGAAAGGTCCGCACCTCGGCCACGGAGGGCGCCATCTTGGTAGCGAGCGACAGCTCGGCGTAATCCTCGAAACCCAGGATTCGCGCGGCCTCGTGGCGCAGGCGCAGGATCTCCTCCATGACGGGTCCGTTGTCGAAGCGCCCGGCGGTCGGGCCGCACTCCGATGCCCGCGTCACCCATGCCGTATAGAACTCGCGGCGCAGTTCCCGGTCGGTGGCGTGGCTCATCACCGCGTGGTACGCGGGAAAATCGAGCGTCAGCGCCCAGCCGTCGAGGCCCCGACTCTGCGCCGCCTCCCGTGCGCGGGTGCGCGCGTCCTCGGGCAAGCCGTCGAGCCTGGCGGGATCATGGACTTCCAGCCGCCACGCCTGGGTGGCGTCGAGAAGGTGCTCCTCGAAACGGGCGCCGAGCATGGAAAGCTCCTGCATGATGGCGCGAAAGCGGGCACGCTCGGCAGGCGGCAGGGCGACGCCGGCGAGACGGAAATCACGCAACGCATCCTCGAGAATCTTGCGCTGCCCGGGCGCGAGTTCCGGGCCCTGCTCCGCGAGCACGCGTTCATAGGCACGAAACAGGCCCTCGTGCTGGCCCAGTTCACTGCCGAAATCCGAGAGTATCGGCAGGCAGGCGTTGTAGGCTTCGCGCAGCGCCGCCGTGTTGTGCACGGCGTTCAGGTGGCCGACGGGCGCCCAGGCGCGGGCGAGGCGATGCTCCATCGCCTCCAGCGGCATGACGAGGTTGTCCCAGCGAGGCGGCTGGGCGGCTGCGAGGATCTCCTCGACCTGCGCGCGGCTCCTCTCGATCACGGTCCGGATGGCCGGTTCGACATGTGCGGGCCGGATCCTGGAGAAAGCCGGCAAGCCGGTCTCGTGCAACAGCGGATTGTCCATGGATGCTCCGTGGGCGCTTCCTGCGGCGCCGGATTTTAGCACGGTCGACCGGGGCGCCGGCCGTGACCGGCCGGTGGCCGGGGCGTTTACAATGGGTTCGTTTTCTCGGGAGTACCAGATGTCCGACAATCCGGAATTCGACTTGTTCGTCATCGGCGGCGGCAGCGGCGGGCTCGCCGCGGCCCAGCGCGCCGCAGATTACGGCGCACGGGCGGCGGTGGCCGAACTCGGGGCGCTCGGCGGCACCTGCGTCAACGTGGGCTGCGTTCCCAAGAAGCTCATGTGGAACGCGGCGGGGATCGCCCAGGCCATCGCGGACGCGCCCGGCTACGGTTTCAGCGTGGGTCTCGAAGGACATGACTGGGGCGCGCTGAAAAAGCGCCGCGATGCGTATATCGAGCGCCTCAACGGCATCTACGCAGGCAATCTCGACAAGCGCGACGTGACACTGCTGCGCGGCCGGGCCTCCTTCGATGCCGAGGGTGGCGTGGAGGTCGATGGCCGGAGCTACGTCGCGAAGCACGTCATCATCGCCACCGGCGGACGCCCGATCGTGCCGGATATCGAGGGAGCCGAACTCGGCATCACGTCGGACGAGTTCTTCGCGCTGGATGCGCGGCCTGCGCGGGTGCTGGTGGTCGGCAGCGGCTACGTCGCCGTCGAGATCGGCGGGGTGTTCCGGGCGCTCGGTTCGGAGGTCACGATCGCCGTGCGCCACGATGGCGTGTTGCGCGACTTCGACCCGATGCTCCGCGAGACGCTCATGGACCAGATGCGCCGCGACGGCATCGGGATCGAGACCGGGGCGGTGCCGGCCGCGGTCTGTCGCAAGGACGACGGCCTGGAGCTGCTGACGGTCGACGGGCGTCGCTTTGGCGGCTTCGACGCCCTGCTGTGGGCGGTGGGGCGCCTGCCGAATGTCGCGGAACTCGGGCTGGAGCGTGTCGGCGTGCGCACGGACGAATTCGGTTTCATCCCGGTGGACGAGTGGCAGGCCACGAATGTCGAAGGCATTCATGCGATCGGCGACGTGACGGGGCGCGTCGCCCTGACGCCGGTGGCGATCGCCGCCGGGCGGCGGCTCGCCGACCGGCTGTTCGGCGGCATGAAGGATCGCCGGCTGGATTACGACTGCATCCCGACCGTGATCTTCAGCCATCCCCCGATCGGGACGGTGGGCCTGTCGGAGCCGGAGGCGCACGCGCTGCACGGCGATGCCCTGCGGGTTTTCGAGGGCCGGTTCACGCCGATGTACCACGCGCTCACGGAGCACAAGGTGCCGGCGGCGGTCAAGCTGATCACCGTCGGAGACGACGAGCGCATCGTCGGCTGTCACGTGATCGGACATGGCGCCGACGAAATGCTGCAGGGCTTCGCGGTCGCCATCCGCATGGGCGCTACGAAGCGCGACTTCGACGATACCGTGGCGATTCACCCCACGACGGCCGAGGAACTCGTGACGCTGCGTGGCCCGCGCTCGTGAACGTCCGCCCCTTCGGCAATGATCGGCCACAGATCGGGATGCGTGCCTGGGTGGACCCGGCCGCCGTCGTCATCGGCCGCGTCGTCATCGGGGATGATGCCTCCCTGTGGCCGATGGTGGTGGCGCGCGGCGACGTGAACAGCATTCATATCGGCGCCCGCAGCAATATCCAGGACGGCAGCGTGCTCCACGTCACCCACGACGGGCCTTATTCGCCCGGCGGCCTGCCGCTGGTGATAGGCGAGGACGTGACGGTGGGGCATCGCGTCATGCTCCATGCCTGCACCATCGGCGACCGTTGCCTGCTCGGCATGAGTTCGACGGTGCTCGACGGCGCCGTGCTCGAGGACGAGGTGTTTCTCGCGGCGGGGAGCCTGGTGCCGCCGGGCAAGCGGCTGGCGGGCGGTGGCCTTTACCGCGGCAGCCCTGCGCGGCGGGTGCGTGACCTGTCGGAGGAGGAGCGCGAGATGTTGCGCTACTCGTCCGCGCACTACGTGCGCCTCAAGGATCGTTACCTGGGCTGATCCCGGTTCAGGGGCGCATCATTGCGTCGCGCAATTCCCCGAGCACCTGGGCAGTCGGCGGCCGCATCCCGCGCCACAATTCGAACGACTCGGCGGCCTGCTCCACGAGCATGCCCAGGCCGTCCGCGACGCCTTTTGCACCGTGTGCGTCCGCCCAGCGAAGAAACGCCGTGGGTCCGGCGCCGTACGCGAGGTCGTAACAAAAGGTGTGCGCGCCGATGATGCGGGTATTAAGCGCCGGCACTTCGCCCGACAGGCTGGCGGAGGTGGCGTTGACGACCAGGTCGAAGGCATCCCGTGCCCCCTCGAGGGCCACGCCCGAGACCGGCCCGTCGGAGGCAAACCTCGCTGCCAGTTCCGCGGCACGCCCTGGCGAACGATTGGCGATGAGCACGGAGGCCGGGCCCGCATCGAGCAGGGGGCCGAGCACGCCGCGCGCCGCCCCGCCCGCTCCCACGAGCAGGATACGCTGCCCTGCGAGCTCGATTCCCAGGTTGTGCTGCAGGTCCCGCAGCAGGCCGGCGCCATCGGTGTTGTCGCCGAGCAATCCCTGCGCCTGCAGCGCGAGGGTGTTCACGGCGCCCGCGTGCTGCGCGCGAGGAGTCAGGACATCGGCCGCGTCGAATGCGGCCAGCTTGTGAGGTACCGTGATGTTGAGGCCCTTGCCGCCAGTGGCGAGGAAACCCTCCAGCGCCGCTTCGAAATCCCCTGGAGGAACATCGATCGCCTCGTAGGCGATCAGCTGGCCGGTCAGTTCGGCGAAGCGCGCGTGAATCCGCGGTGAGCGGCTGTGCCCGACCGGATGGCCGAACACCGCGTATCGGTCGGGTGCGGCCAAGGTCTCAGCGGTTCTTCAGCCAATCGGCGACGACCGGGGCGAAGTAGGTCAGGATCGCGTCCGCCCCCGCCCGTTTCATCGACAGGAGCGACTCCAGCACCACCGCCTGCTCGTCCAGCCAGCCGTTGGCGGCGGCGGCTTTCAACATCGCGTACTCGCCGCTGACCTGGTAAACGAAAGTGGGTACGCCCAGTTCGCTCTTCACGCGCCGCACGATATCGAGGTAAGGCATGCCGGGCTTGACCATGAAGGCATCGGCCCCTTCCGCGATGTCGAGCGCCACTTCGCGAATCGCTTCGTCGCTGTTGCCGGGATCCATCTGGTAGCCGTACTTGTTACTGCCGCCCAGGTTGGCGGCCGAGCCGACGGCATCCCGGAAGGGGCCGTAGAAACTGGACGCGTACTTCGCCGAATAGGACAGGATGGCGGTGTTGGCATGGCCGGCGGCTTCCAGCGTGGCGCGAATCCGTCCCACGCGCCCGTCCATCATGTCCGACGGCGCGACCATGTCGGCGCCCGCATCGGCATGCGACAGGGCCTGGCGGACGAGGGCTTCCACCGTGATGTCGTTCAACACGTAGCCGGTGTCGTCGATGATGCCGTCCTGGCCGTGGGTCGTGAACGGATCCAGCGCCACGTCGGTGATGACCCCGAGTTCCGGCAGTGCGGCCTTGAGAGCCCGGACCGTGCGCTGCGCGAGTCCTTCCGGGTTCCAGGCCTCCCGCCCGTCCTCCGTTTTCGCGTCGGCCTCGGTGACCGGGAACAGGGCCACCGCCGGCAGCCCCAGCGCCATCCAGCCCTCGGCCTCCCGGAGCAACTCATCGATCGACATCCGCTCCACCCCGGGCATCGAGGGTACGGGTTCGCGGCGACCCTCTCCCTCAAGGACGAACACCGGGCAGATCAGGTCATCGACCGTCAGGAGCGATTCTCTTACCAGGCGGCGGCTGAAGGCGTGGCGCCGCAGGCGGCGCATGCGGGTGCTGGGGAACGATGGCGGGGTGGCGGCTGTCATGTTGGTGAGTTCCGGCAAGTCCGAGTTATGCTGATTGTCCCGCGATTTGCCGGGCCTTGCCAGCCGGGGACGTGGGTCGCTGTAATAACTTTGCAACTCCGCAGGTCTTGATGCATGAAGGCAAGAATTCTCAACCTCGGCCTCAGGCGACGCTACGAACAGGTCGTCGGGGCATTGCGGCAGGACCTGTACCGGTACGCCCTCTGGCTGAGCCGGGACCCGCAGGCCGCGGAGGATATCGTCCAGGAATCGCTGCTGCGGGCCTGGCGGGGATTCGACAGCCTCGAGGACGCGGGCAAGGCGAAGCCCTGGCTGGTGACGATCGTGCGCAGGGAGTTTTTGCGCTTCAGGGAACGCCAGCGGGAGGAGACGATGGACCCGGCAGTCGTGGCAGAGATCGCGGAGGATGAAGCGGATCCGCGGGTGCAGGAACTGCGAACTGCCATATTCGGCCTCGAGGAGACTTACCGTGAGCCGCTGGCGTTGCAGGTATTGATGGGGCACTCGACGGACGAGATTGCCGAGATCATGGGACTGACCCAGGGCGCGGTGCTGACGCGACTGCATCGTGCCAGGGACAAGCTGAAGCAGGCTTTCGTGGAGGACGGGATCGCCGTCCAGGTGGAGACAGGATGAGCAGGTTGACCCAGGAAGAACGCCGTCAAAGAGAGGCCATCGTCGCCGACGATGCGCAGTTCGACGCGCTGCTCGAAGCCGCGTTCAGGGTCCCCGTGCCGGAGAAAGCGCCCGCGAAGCGCCCGGGCGGCAGCCGTTGGCCGGCCCTGGTCGCAGTTGCGGCGACGATGGTGCTCGCCGCCGGGGCATGGTTCGGGCTGCGCACGGTAGACCCGGTGCACGCCGTGTCCCCGCTGGGCCCAGACATAATCGCGCACATCAATCACGAGCCGGCCGCCCTCGCGGTGTCGGCGCGGACCGTTCCGGAGGCGGAGTTCGGCGACGTGTTGCAGCGCGGCGGGGCAAGCCTCGGCGGGCCGATCGGCCGTGTCAGCTATGCAAAGCTATGCCCGTTCCGGGGCCAGATGGTGGCGCATTTCGTCGTCCAGGGTGAGCAGGGGCCGGTGACGGTCATGTTGCTGCCCGACGAGGAAAGCAGCGCCCCGGCGACGATTGACGAAGATGGCTTCAAGGGCACGATCGTGCCGCTCGACGGCGGTGGCAGCATGGCCGTGGTCGGCCAGCCCGATGAAGACCTGGAAGTGATCCGGGATCGCCTGCTGCAGGCGGTACGCTGGAAACTATAGTGGGCACGACCCATTAAAAAAACGGCTGAAAAAGCCGGGCAAGTAGAAACCAAGAGCTGACAAACCAAGAGAGAGAGGGACCAGAACATGTTGAAGAAGACGATCAAACCCGTTTCCCTGGCCGCCGGCATCGCGCTGGCGGGTTCCCTGGCCAGCGTCTCCGTCGCCCAGGCCGACAACCCCTTCGGCATGACCGCGCTGTCCAGCGGCTACATGGCGATGGCCTCGGTCGGCGAAGGCAAGTGTGGCGAGGGCAAGTGCGGCGGCGACAAGAAGGAAGACAAGGACGCCGAAGGCAAGTGCGGCGAAGGCAAGTGCGGCGGCGACAAGGAAGGCGAGAAGGGTGGCGAAGGCAAGTGCGGCGAAGGCAAGTGCGGCGAGGGCAAGTGCGGCGCCGCCTGATCCGTTAGTAGCTTTCATCCACCGACGGATGAACGAGGGGGTTCGCGATTCGTTTCGCGGACCCCTTTTTTCGTGCCCGATGTCCCGTTACGAGCTCTTCTCTCGTGGCCCAGTCTGCGGGAACATGGCCGGGGCGCATGGAGCTCGGAATACGGGGGGGTCTCGGATGAGTGCAATGAATGGCGATCTGCCTCGATGTGACTGGAGCCGGGGCGTCAGCGCGGCGTACCTGGCGTACCACGACGAGGAATGGGGGCGCCCGGTTCGGAACGACGCAGGCCAGTTCGAGTTTCTCCTGCTGGAAAGCGCGCAGGCCGGCCTGTCCTGGTCGACGGTGTTGCACAAGCGCGCTGCGTACCGGCGTGCTTTCGCGGGCTTCGATCCTGAAAAAGTGGCGCGCTTCAACAGGCGCAGCGTGGCGCGGTTGCTCGCCGACCCGGGCATCATTCGCAATCGCCTCAAGGTCGAAGCGGCCATCAGTAACGCCCGTGCTTTTCTCGCGATCCGCGACGAGTTCGGCAGCTTCACCGACTACCTGTGGGATTTCGTGGACGGTCGCCCGGTCGTCAACCGCTGGCGGACACAGGGCGAGGTGCCGGCGACCACGCCGTTGTCCGACCGCGTCAGCAAGGACCTGAAAGCCCGCGGCTTCAGGTTCGTCGGCAGCACCATCATCTACGCGCACCTGCAGGCCACCGGCCTCGTCAACGACCACCTGCTGGGATGCTTCCGCCGGGAGGAATGCATCGCCGAATCCGCGCCAGTCGGGTAACCTTCGCGGTCTGCAACAGCCGCCGAGGTCGCCACTTCCATGAGCCCGACGATTACCGCTCTCTACGGGGGCCTGCTTGGCCTGCTCTACATCGCCCTCTGCTTCCAGGTGGTCTCGCACCGCCGGCGCGCCAAGGTCGGGCTCGGCACGGCGAGCGACACGGCGCTCGAGCGCGCGGTGCGCGTGCACGGGAATTTTGCGGAATATGCGCCGCTGTTCCTGGTGCTGCTGCTCGCGGCGGAACTGAATGGCGCTCCCGCCGCCCTGCTGCATGTCTTCGGCGCGCTCTTCTTCCTCGCCCGGGTGGGTCACGCCGTCGGCCTCGCACGCAGCAGCGGCACCAGTTTCGGGCGGTTCTACGGCACCCTGTTCACCTGGATCGTGATCCTGGCGGTGGCCGTGACCAATATCTGGCTGGCCCTGGGCTGAGCAGCCGGCCGGGCGGGATGCCCGACCGACACATGGAATCCGCTTTCAGCCGACGCCTGGATCCAGCGAGAAGATCTGTCGCTCGTCTGCGAAGGACTTGAATTCCAGCGCGTTGCCCGAGGGGTCGCGGATGAACAGCGTCGCCTGCTCACCGGGGCGTCCCGGGAAACGCACGCGGGGCTCGATCAAAAACGGTGTCCCGGCGTCACGCAGCCGCGCGGCGAGCGCGTCCCACGCGTCCCGTTCGAGGATCAGGCCGAAATGCCGTGCCGGAACCCGGTCGCCGTCCACGGGGTTGGCGGCCACCTCCTCGAGCGATTCCACGAGGTGTGCCGTGATCTGGTGGCCGTGGAAATCGAAATCGATCCAGCGTGCGGACTCACGCCCGACAGCGCAGCCCAGCAGTCCGGCATAGAACGCCCGCGCCGCCTCGAGGTCATGTACCGGGAACGCGAGATGAAAGCGCGGCCGCATCATGCCTCCAGCCAGTCGCGCGGTTGCAGGAAGTCCCGGTACAGGGCGGCCTCCGGCGTGCCTTCTTCCGGGCGCCAGTCGTAGCGCCAGCGCACCAGCGGCGGCAGGGACATCAGGATGGACTCGATGCGCCCGCCGGACTGCAGGCCGAACACGGTGCCGCGGTCGTAGACCAGGTTGAACTCCACGTAGCGGCCTCGGCGATAGAGCTGGAACTCGCGTTCCCTCTCGCCCCACGGCGTGTGGCGGCGGCGCGCCGCGATCGGCGTGTACGCCGGGAGGAATCCGGCCGCCACGGCACGCGAGAACTCGAAACAGCGATCGAAGCCCCACTCGTTGAGGTCGTCGTAGAACAGCCCTCCGACGCCGCGCGGCTCGTTCCTGTGCTTCAGCTGGAAGTAATCGTCGGCCCAGCGCTTGTAACGGGGATAGACCTGCTCGCCGAACGGCAGGCAGGCGCTGCGGGCCTGGCGGTGCCAGTGCTGCACGTCCTCCAGGTAAGGGTAATAAGGCGTCAGGTCGAAACCGCCGCCGAACCACCAGACCGGCGCCTCGCCGGCCTTCTCGGCGACGAAGAAACGCCAGTTGCCGTGGGTGGTCGGCACGTAGGGATTGCGTGGGTGGAGCACCATCGACACGCCCGTCGCGCGAAAGCTCCGCCCTGCAAGGTCCGGCCGGCGGGCCGTCGCCGACGGCGGCAATGCGGCACCGCGCACCGACGAGAAGTTGATGCCTCCCTTCTCGAAGAGGGCGCCCTCTTCGATGACCCGGCTGTCGCCGCCGCCGCCTTCGGGACGCTCCCAGCTGTCGCTGCGAAAGGTGGCGCCGCCGTCTAGCGTTTCCAGCTCGGCGGTGAGCTCGTCGTGCAATGACCGCAGCCATCCTTCGACGGCGTTGATCTCTTTTTGTCCTACGGGGGGTTGCATGGCTTCACTCGGGTAGACGGTGTAGTCCAGGAGGCCGTCGAATCGCAAGCCTGCCGGCCATGATCAGTTCTCGATATCGTCCGCCGTCCGGCTGGCGGCTTTCTTTTTCGTTCCCGCTTTCTTGCCGCCGGCGGTTTTCTTCGTGGCTGCGGTTTTCCTGGTCGCCGGTTTCTTCTTCGCGCCGGCTTTCTTTTTCGCTGCCGGCTTTTTCTTTGCGGCCGATTTTTTCGCGGCCGGGGCCTTTTTTGCCGCCGTTTTCCTGGCGGCGGCCTTTTTCTTCTTCGCGCCCTTTTTGGCCGGGGCTTCGTCGAGCAGCTTCATGGCTTCCTCGAGCGTCACGCTCGCGGGGTCCCGGTCCTTCGGGATGCTGGCCCGCCGCCCGGCGTCCGTCACGTAGGGACCGAAGCGACCCTTGAGAATCCGGATGCCCTGTTCGGGGAACTCGACGATGGTGCGGGCCGCCTCCAGCGCTTCCTTCTCGCGCACGATCTCCAGTGCCCGTTCGAGGCCGATGGTGTAGGGATCATCGTCCTTTTTGAGCGAGGCGTATTTCGCGCCGTATTTCACGAAGGGGCCGAACCGCCCGATGTTGACCATGACGGGCAATCCATCCGGCGTCTCGCCGAGCTCGCGGGGAAGCTTGAACAGCTCCAGCGCCTCCTCGAGGCCGATGTGCTGCATGCTCTTGCCGCGGGGGATGCCGGCGAATCGGGGCTTGTCCTCGTCTTCCGCGGTGCCGATCTGCACGTAAGGCCCGAAGCGCCCGATCTTCACGAGCACCGGCTTGCCGCTGACCGGGTCCTTGCCCAGTTCGCGGTTCGGCATGACGTCACGCTTGCTGACGGAGCTTTCCTTGTCCTTGATCAGCTCCTCGAAGGGCGTCCAGAAGCGCCCCAGCAGTCCCTGCCAGTCCTGTTCGCCGCGTGACACGGCGTCGAGCCGGTCCTCCATGCGCGCCGTGAAATCGTAGTCCACGTAACGGGTGAAATGGTCGCCGAGGAAGTTGCTGACGATCCGGCCGATGTCGGTGGGAATGAAGCGCTTTCTGTCCAGCTCGACGTACTCGCGATCGACCAGCGTCGAGATGATCGTCGCATAGGTCGAGGGGCGGCCGATGCCGAATTCCTCGAGCGTCTTGACCAGGCTCGCTTCGCTGTATCGCGGCGGCGGCTTGGTGAAGTGCTGTTCGGCGTCGAGCTTGTTGAGCTGGATGAGTTCGCCTTCCTCGACCTGCGGCAGCCGGCGGTCCTTCTCGTCCTCGACGTCATCCCGGCCTTCCTGGTAGACCGCGATGTAGCCGGGTTCGACGAGGATCGAACCGGAGGCGCGGAACCGGTGCCCGGCGTCCAGGGCCTGCGAGGGCGCCAGGTCGAGGGTCACGGTGTCGAACACCGCGCTGGCCATCTGGCTGGCGACGGCTCGCTTCCAGATCAGTTCGTACAGCCGCTGCTGGTCACGGTCGAGCCGTCCCGCAAGGCTGTCCGGATGCCAGGTGGCGGACGTCGGGCGAATCGCCTCGTGAGCCTCCTGCGCGTTCTTGGCCTTGGTGCGGTAGTGGCGCGGCTTCTCCGGCAGGGCCTGGTCGCCGAAGCGCTGCGCGATGACGCCGCGCATCTCCTGCACCGCATCGGCGGCGAGCGACACGGAGTCGGTACGCATGTAGGTGATCAGTCCGGTCGCGCCCTCGCCGAAATCCACGCCTTCGTACAGGCGTTGCGCCGTGCGCATCGTCTTCTGCGCGGTGAAACCGAGCTTGCGGGCGGCTTCCTGCTGCAGTGTCGAGGTGGTGAACGGCGGGGCCGGGTTCTGGCGCCGCTGGCGCCGTTCCACGGACGTGACCTTCAGCTTTCCGGCGGCGGCTTCGCGGAGCGTGCGCTCGGCCTCACGGGCCAGGCCCTCGTCGCCGATGAAGAACTTCTGCAGCTTGTCGTCGATGCGCTGTCCGGCGTACTCGGCGAGCCGCGCCGGGAAAGTGTGGGCAGCCTTCTCCAGTTCGGCCTCGAGCGTCCAGTATTCCACCGGCTTGAACGCCTCGATCTCGCGTTCGCGCTCGACGATGAGGCGCAGCGCCGGCGTCTGGACACGACCGGCCGAGAGCCCCGGACGGATTTTCTTCCACAGCAGGGGCGACAGGTTGAAGCCGACCAGGTGGTCCAGCGCGCGGCGCGCCTGCTGGGCGTTGACCAGGTCGCCGGAGATCTCGCGCGGATGCTCGAGGGCTTCCTGCACCGCTCGCTTCGTGATCTCGTGGAACACGATGCGGTGGACGGGGCGGGTCTCGAGCAGCCCCCGCTCGCGAAGCGCCTCGCAGACATGCCAGCTGATCGCTTCGCCCTCGCGATCCGGGTCGGTCGCCAGGTAGAGGGCGTCGGCGCCGCGCATGGCTTTCGCGATCGCGTCCATATGGCGGCGATTGCGCTCGATTTCCTGGTATTTCATGGCGAAGCCGGCTTCGGGATCGACCGCGCCGCCTTTCGCGACGAGGTCGCGGACATGGCCGTAGGAAGCGAGCACCTTGAAGTCGCCGCCGAGATACTTCTCGATGGTCTTGGCCTTCGCCGGCGATTCGACTATGACAAGGTTCTTGCTCATTTCAACGGTTGGCCTTTGGGTCGAAAAAACGGGCCGTGGCTCGCGCCACGACCCCCCTCTGTACGTCTATGCAGGTCGCGGGATGGCTGAGATTCTAGTGGGTGATCCAGGCCCTGTCCTCGAACACGAGGTCTTCCATCCGCGCGTAGGCGGTTTCCTCGCCTGGCTGGCTGAACAACACCATCAACACGACCCACTTGATGTCATCGACATCGATCTCTTCGCCGTCCAGCGCCATCAACCGGTCGATGACCAGTTCCCGCTGGTGGGCCGATAAAATTCCGATCTGCTCGAGGTACATCATGTATCCCCGGCCGTTGGTATCCATGCGGATGCATTCGTCGCGTCCGTAGATCCGCATGGCGCGTTCCGTGGGTGGCTCGCCCACCTCGTCGGCCCGCCGCGAAGCGAGTCCGTCCAGCCACTCGAGCGCCCGATCGATTTCGCGGTCACGAAAGCCGGCCCGCTCGAGCTCGTCCCGCAGTCCTTCCCGGTCCGGCTCCGGCGGCACGCCGTCGTCGCCTGCGGTCTCGAACAGGTACATCAGAACGTCGAGAACATTTTCCGTCATTTCACGACCTCTCCGGTTTCCTGGCGTAGCGTCCGCCCGGCAAGGATTCCACGGCGCCTTGCAGTTCAAGGATCAGCATCATCGAGGAAACCTCCGCAGCCGTCAAACCGGTCCGGGCGGCGAGTCCGTCGACCCCGCAGGGGTCGTGGGCGAGGGCCGCCAGCAGTTTTCCGTAGTCTCCGTCGGGTGCCGGCGCCGGCCGAGCCGGGTCGGCTGCGGGCTCCGTGGCTGCCATCGACAGGCCCGCCAGCGGGCCGATTTCGCCCAGGATGTCGTCGGCGGTCTCCACCAGGACGGCGCCCTGGCGAATGAGCGCATGGCAGCCGCGCGCCAGCGGATTGTGAATGCTGCCCGGGATCGCGAAGACCTCCCGGCCCTGGTCGCCGGCGAGTCTCGCCGTGATCAGCGAGCCGCTGCGCCGGGCGGCCTCGACCACCAGGACACCGAGGCCGAGCCCGCTGATGATGCGGTTGCGCCGCGGAAAGTTCTGCTTGAGGGGGCGCGTGCCCGGGAGGTACTCGGACACGATCAGCCCGTTTGCCACGATCCGTTGGGCCAGCTGCGCGTTCTCCGCCGGATAAGCCCGATCGGGTCCGCAGCCGAGCACGGCGGTGGTCGGCGCACCTGCCGCAAGTGCCCCGCGGTGAGCTGCCGCATCGATGCCGGCGGCCAGGCCGCTGCAGATCACCAGCCCGCAGCCCGCCAGGTGGCGCGCGAAAGCATGCGCGTTTTCGGCGCCCTGCGGGGTCGGGTTGCGGCTGCCGACGATGGCGAAATGGGGCTCGCCGAGCAGTGCCCTGTCGCCACGCAGGAACAGGGCCGCCGGCGGATCCGGGGCGCGCCGCAGCAGCGGCGGATAGTCCGGGTCGGCAAAGGTCAGGAGGTCGTGGCCCGGGATCTCGAGCCAGTCGAGCGCCGCGGGCAGCCACTCAGGCGCCGGACCGGTCAGCATCCCGGCCGCCTCGGCCGGGATGCCGGCTGAGAGCAGCGCGCCGCGCCCCGCATCGATCAGCGCCTCGAGGCCGCCGGGGTGGGTCGCGGCGTGATGCGCGGCGGCCACCGGGATGCCCGGGGCCAGCGAGAATCGCAGCCAGGCTGCGGCCCTGTCGCTCATGGCAGCTCCCTCAAAGCACGACGCCGGCGATGGCCGGCGTCGTAGGGTGGGAATCCGCGGCGCAGCGCCGTCAGGGGTTGCGCACCCGGTCCAGCACCCGGATCTCGTTCGACGCCTGCATGATCAGGCCATAGCTGAGATCTTCGTAGCTGCGGAAAATCATCAGATTGCCCGCATATTCATCCGGCAGATCCACACGCCCGCCCTCGAAACGATCACGGACACGTTCACCGGCCTGCCACACGGCAAGTACGTGGCCGGGTTCGAGGCCGTGCTGCGTGCCGCGATTCAGCGTCACGATCTGGTAGGTGCTGGCGCGCGCCACGCCGTTGAGGACGCTGATGATGCGGCCATCCACCTCCTGCTCGGGCGGGCGCGGCGTGAAGCGCAGCGGAAAATCAGTCTCGACCGGCACCAGCTTGTCGCCGTTGAGAGCTTCCCGCGCGGTGGCCTGCAGCTGCAGCGTGGCCGGATCGCCCGTGCGGATCACGCGGCCTTCACCGACGTAAATGCCTTCGTAGCCGAGCAGCCGGCCGTTGTCCGGGTCGCGCAGCGGTTCGCCCACGTTCACCACGCTGTAGATCTCGTCTTGCGCGAAATCTGCGCCGCGGACATAGACTTCTGTGAAGGAACCGTGCGCGAGGTGACCGGCGCGGCTGGTGAGGATGTACGGCGCCTCATCGATCGTCTCGCGATCGAGCACCGAGGGACGGCTCAGGAACGCCGCGATCCGGTCGTACGGCACCGTCAGGATCGCGTCTTCCAGCGGTTCCACTCGGATCCGCGGCTGCAGCCGCTCCGTCGTTGCGGGGCCTCGTTCGAGGATCAGGCGGGGACGACCGTCGAGGTAGACCAGCGTCAGCACGTCGCCGGGATAGATAAGGTGCGGGTTCTCGACCTGCGGGTTGGCGTACCAGATCTCCGGCCAGAACCAGGGATCGCGCAGGAACATAGCGGAAATGTCCCAGAGCGTGTCGCCTTTGCGCACCACGTAGCGTTCCGGGTGGCGCGGATTGAGGACCGGCGGTGGAGCCACGGGTGCGGCGGCGCGTGGCGTCGCGCTGGGGGCGGGTGGCGGCGCGCTCTGTTGCGGCGGCGGCTCGGCGGCGGGTGCCGGCGCGGGCGCTTCCGGGGTGCTTGCGCAGCCTGCCGCCAGCAGTGCAGCTGCAAGGCCGCTCAGCAGGCGTGTTTTCATCGGGCGTTTGGTCGGCTTGGACATGGCTGGCCTGACTCCATGATGTCCGTTAATTGAGAGGGGACGGGTGCGGCTTGGTATAATCGGCCGAGCCGACGGCCATCTCCCCCGCGCGCGCGCATTCCGAGCGCCGTTCGGTGAGCGGGACGTTAGCACGGCAGACTTGAATTGTCATACTCTTAGCGGCACTTTGTGGCGTAATACGCGAGGAACCGGAACGGCGCTCATGGCGATCCTGAAGATACTCGAATACCCCGACCCCAGGCTCCGCACCAAAGCGGAACCGGTGCTCGTCGTGGATGACGAACTCCGTCAGCTGGCCGCGGACATGCTGGAAACCATGTATGCGGCTCCCGGCATCGGCCTCGCGGCAACGCAGGTCAACGTCCATCGTCGCATGCTGGTGGCAGATGTCTCGGAGAAACAGGACACACCGCACGTTTTCATCAACCCGGTGATCGTCGAGCGGCTGGGAACCGAGGCCATGGAGGAGGGATGCCTTTCCGTGCCCGGCTTCTACGAGACCGTGACCCGCGCCGAGTGGGTGCGGGTGCGCGCCCTGGGGCTGGACGGCGAGCCGTTCGAGCAGGAGCTCGACGGCCTGCTCGCGGTCTGCGTCCAGCACGAGATCGATCACCTGGATGGCAAGCTGTTCGTCGATTATCTCTCCGACCTGAAGCGCCAGCGGCTGCGCAAGCGCATCGAGAAGGAGCGCCGGCAAAAAGAACCCGACTCCGCCGTTCGCGCACTCTAGGCGAGGCAGCCATGCCGCGCCTCGTGTTTGCCGGCAGCTCGGACTTTGCCGTACCTGCCCTGGAGGCGCTGGCGGGCGCCGGCTGGGAAATCTGCGCGGTGCTCACCCAGCCCGATCGGCCGGCGGGCCGGCGACGCCAGCCGGCGCCCACACCCGTCCGCGCCCACGCCCGCGAGCGGGGCCTTCCTGTCCAGACGCCCCTTACCCTGCGGGATCCGGCCGCGGTCGAGGCGCTGGCCGAACTGCGGCCGGACATGGTGGTCGTGGTGGACTACGGACTCATACTGCCGTCATCCGTGCTCGAATTGCCGCCGGCGGGGTGCATCAACGGGCACGCTTCACTGCTGCCGAGATGGCGGGGCGCGGCGCCGATCCAGCACGCCATCCTGGCGGGCGACGTGCTGACCGGAATTTCGATCATGCACATGGACGAGGGGCTGGACACCGGTCCTGTATACAAAATGCAATCTACGGAAATCGGTTCCATGGAAACGGGCGGCGAGCTGCGTGAACGACTTGCAGAGCTCTGCGCGGCGCTGCTGGTCGAAACACTCCCCGGAATCCTGGGCGGTCGCCTGGAGCCGCGCCCGCAGGACGACACGCTGGCGACCTATGCCGGCAAACTCGATCCGGCCGCGGCGGAAATCGACTGGCGGGATCCCGCCACCACGCTCGCCAGGCAGGTGCGGGCTTTTGCGCCGCGGCCCGGCGCCTGGACCCGTCGGCGCGACGAGCGCATCAAGCTCCACCGGGCGGTGGCGCTGGCGGAATGCGAAGGCGAGCCCGGGGAGATCTGGCGGACGGGCCCGGCGGGCATCGACGTGGCCGCCGGCGCGGGCAGCGTACGACTGCTGGAACTCCAGCCGCCGGGCGGCCGGGTGATGAGCGCCCGCGATTTCCTCAACAGCCGGGCCGTGCTCGGCGAGCGGTTCGGCGCATGAGCCTGGGCGGAGAACCGCGTGCCGCGGCGGCCAGGGCCGTCGCGTCGGTCGCGCGGCGCGGCCGCTCCCTCGACGAGGCGCTGGCGCAGGGTTTTCCCGACCTCGCGGCCGCCGATCGCAGCCTGGTGGCGCAACTGGCCTACGGGACGCTGCGGGCCTATCCGCGGCTCGATCGCTGGGTCGATTTGCTGCTTGCCCGCCCCCTGTCGAACCGGGACGCGGAGGTGCACGACCTGCTCGCCGTCGGCCTGTACCAGCTGGAGGACACGCGCGTGCCCGATCACGCCGCCGTGGCCGCCACCGTGGAAGGCGTGCGCCTGCTCGGCCGGCACCAGTACGCGGGGCTGGTCAACGCCTGCCTGCGTCGCTGGCTGCGCGAGCGCGATGCGCTGAAGGGCCGGGTCGCAAGGGTTCCGGAGGTCGTGCATGCTCACCCTCGCTGGTGGCTGGATGCCCTGGCGAAGGACTGGCCGAAGGACTGGGAGGCGATCGTTGCCGCGGCCAACGTGCAGGCGCCCATGTGGGTGCGCGTCAACCGCCTGCGCGGTACACGCGAGGCCTGGCTCGGGCGGCTCGTGCTCGCCGGCGGGTCTGCGACGAGCTGGGCGCCGGCGCCGGATGCGCTGTGCCTCGCGGCGCCGATGGACGTAGACGCCCTGCCGGGATTCTCCGCTGGCGATGTGTCTGTCCAGGATGCCTCGGCGCAGCTCGCGGCGGAATTGCTGGAGGCCGGCGCAGGGATGCGGGTGCTGGATGCCTGCGCGGCGCCCGGGGGCAAGACCGGACACTTGCTGGAACGCTACCCCGGGATCGACCTGACCGCGCTGGACGTTTCGCCGGCCCGTCTCGAACGCGTGCGGGAGAACCTGGCCCGGCTCGGACTGGAGGCGCGCCTCTTGTCCGGCGACGGTTGCGACCCGGTGGCCTGGTGGGACGGCAAGCCCTACGACCGGATCCTGCTGGATGCGCCGTGCAGCGGCAGCGGCGTGGTCCGCCGCCATCCCGACATCAAGTTGCTGCGCCGGCCGAAAGATATTGCGGCGATGGCGGCCAAACAGCAGGCGCTCCTCGACGCGCTGTGGCCGTTGCTCGCCCCGGGCGGGCGCCTGCTGTACGCCACCTGTTCGGTGTTTCGTGCAGAGAACGGTGCGCGCATGGCGGATTTCCTGGCGCGCCATCCGGAAGCCCGGGCGATCGATCTCGGCGAGCCCGGCTGGGGCCGTCGCGCCGGCCCGGGACGCCAGGTTCTTTCCGGTGAGGCAGGGGCGGATGGCTTTTATTATGCTTGCATCACCCGGCCAGCCGAGGCTTAGACGGATGCAGGGACTGGAGCGACATGGCGATATTGCCGGCTGGCGCCTGGCGGCGGCCGGTTTGTTCGTCATGTTGTTGCTGCAGACGAGCGCCACGCAGGCCGACGACGGCATCGAGGTGCGCAGCGCGTCGACGCTGCTGCAGGGCGGCGTGTGGTACCTGGATGCGAACATCGACTACACGCTGAACGAGACCGTGCGTGAGGCGCTCGACAGCGGGCTCGTACTGGATATCGAGTTGACGATCCGGCTGGAGGAGCGCCGCCGGATCCTCTGGGATCCGGTGTTTGCCGAACTCAGGCAACGCTACGAACTGCAATTTCATGCCCTGACCGAGCGCTACATCCTGCGCAACCTGAACAGCGGCGAGCAATCGACCTACGGCAGCTTGTCGGCCGCGCTTGCAGAGGTCGGCACGGTACGTTCACTGCCCATCATCGACGATGCGCTATTGGACCGCGGCCAGGCTTATCGAGTTTCCATCCGCGCGGTCGTCGACATCAAGCAGCTCGGCGGCCCGCTGGCGCTGATCAGCCTGCTGTGGAACGACTGGCGTATTTCGAGCGACACGGTGCGATGGCGACTCGCACGCTGAGACGCTGGACACTCGCGACGTCGGCCCTGCTGGGCCTGTCCCTGCTGCTCGTCGCGCTCCTGTTCCTGGCCTCGACGGTCGAGAATGCCGATCGCTTCGGCGAGATCTACAACTGGATCATCCTGCTGAACGTGGCGGGCGGATCGATCCTGCTTGCTCTGATCATCGCGAACCTGGTGCGGCTGGTGCGCGAGTACCGCAGCCAGGTGCCCGGTTCCCGCCTGGCCTCCCGGATGGTCGCGATCTTCGTCGTGCTGGCCGTGCTCCCCCTGGGGCTCGTCTACTATTTTTCCGTGCAATTCATCAGCCGTGGTATCGACGCCTGGTTCGACGTCAACGTGGAGGCCGGCCTGGGCGGCGCCCTCGAGCTCTCGCGCGCGACCCTCGAAAGCCGCATGCGGGAACACCTCGACGCGACGCGCGAGGTCGCCGATTCGCTCAGCGGAAGGGTGGACCGCGAGCTCGCGACGAGCCTGGAAGTCATGCGTCGTGGCGCCGGCGCGGTCGAGCTGACGGTCGTCGGCGCCAGCAGCCGCATCATCGCACTGTCCTCCGGGCGCAGCATCGCGGACCTGCCGGAACCGCCGACCGAAGAGGTCATGCTGCAGATCCGCCAGGGGCATCCTTTCGTGAGCCTGGACCCGGTGAACGACGGCTACGTGATTCGTACCGCGGCGGAGATTCCCGGCGGGCACCCGCTCGACGAGTTGCGCGTGTTGCACGCCTTGTTCCCTGTGCCGGAGCGCGTCGGACGGCTCGCCAATTCGGTGCAGGAAGCCTATGCCCAATACCGCGAACTGTCCTTCCTGCGCGAGCCGTTCACCCGCAGCCTGACGCTGACCCTGACGCTGGTCCTGCTGCTATCGCTGTTGATGGCCGTGTGGGGAGCCTTCTTTTTCGCACGCAAGCTGACGGCGCCGATCCAGACGCTGGTTGCAGGCACCCGCGCCGTCGCGAAGGGCGATTTCGACACCCGCCTCCCGATGCCGGCGCGCGACGAGATGGGCTTCCTGGTCCACAGCTTCAACGACATGATCACGCGCCTCGCCGGAGCCCGCGAGCTTGCTCACCAGAGTCAGCAGGCGGTCGAGAGCCAGCGCGCCTACCTCGCCGTCATCCTCGGACGCTTGTCCACGGGGGTGGTTTCACTCGAGCGCGACTGGCGCATCAAGACCGCGAATGAGGCCGCGGGCGCGATTCTCGGCGTCGATCTCGAAGCTGCGATCGGGCGGCCGTTGCTCGAGGTTGCAGAGGACAAGCATCTCCTGCTGCAGTTCATCGAGGTCGGCCGCCGGCATTTCGAGGCCGGCGATTACGAGTGGCGCGAGCAGATCGTCCTGCGCGGCGAGACGGGCCGGCGCGTCCTGATGTGCGCCTGCTCGGCGCTGCCGGGCGAGGACGACACACCGGACGGTTTCGTGGTCGTGTTCGACGACATCACCGCCCTGCTGCAGGCCCAGCGCGATGCCGCCTGGGGCGAGGTCGCGCGTCGCCTTGCGCACGAGATCAAGAACCCGTTGACACCCATCCAGCTGTCGGCAGAGCGGATCCGACGCAGGTTCCTCGGGCAGATGGACGACGACGATGCACAGGTCCTCGAGCGCGCGACCCGCACCATCGTGCAGCAGGTCGAGGCGATGAAGGAGATGGTGAACGCCTTTTCCGATTACGCGCGGGCACCCGACATGGACATCGGCACCATCGACCTGAACCGGCTCGTGGCCGAGGTGACCGAACTCTACCGGGTACGCGAAATCCCGGTCTCAATCGAATTGAGCCTGGATCCGGCGGCCGCCGTCGTGCAGGCGGACCTCGGCCGGTTGCGACAGATTCTTCACAATCTCATCCGCAATGCCGTCGAAGCGCTCGAGGGGCAGGAGGACGGCGTTCTGCGGGTGACTACACGCGGTACCGAGGAATTCGACCTGCACGCCGTTTTCATCATGGTGGAGGACAACGGCCCGGGCATTCCGCAGGACTCGGTGGACAGGATTTTCGATCCGTACGTGACGAGCAAGCCGAAGGGCACCGGGCTCGGCCTCGCGATCGTGAAGAAGCTCGTCGAGGAACATGCCGGCTGGGTCGAGGCCACCAATCGCGCCGAGGGTGGTGTCCGCATCACGATCGCATTGCCGGCTGACGAGGATGCCCGCAGCGCCATGTTGCGTCGCGAGGTCCGGGCGAACGAATTCAGGAGAGCGCACGCATGAGTACCGGCCGGATCCTCGTCGTCGATGACGAAGCCGACATCCGCAGCCTCCTCGAGGAAATTCTCTCCGAGGAGGGCTACGACGTGATGTCCGCCGCAAATGCGGTCGAAGCCCGCCAGCGACGCGGCACTTTGCATCCGGACCTGGTGCTGCTCGATATCTGGATGCCTGACGTGGACGGCATCAGCCTGCTGCGCGAATGGTCCGGCAACGACAAAACCCGTTCCTGCCCGGTCGTGATGATGTCCGGCCATGGCACGGTCGAGACCGCGGTCGAGGCTACGCGCCTCGGCGCCTTCGATTTCATAGAGAAGCCGGTGTCCCTCGCCAAGCTGTTGCGCACCGTCGAACTGGCCCTGGAGTCGGGGCGCGCCCCGGCGCGCGCGATGCGGAGCCGGATGCCGGCGAACATCGTGTCCGTCGGCCGCAGCCGCGTCATGCAATCGCTTCGCGAGCAGGCGGAGCGTGTCGCGGCACATGCGACACCGGTGCTCATCACGGGCGAGCCCGGCAGTGGCCGCGAGGCGTTTGCAGAGTACATCCATTCTCTCGGACCCCGCGCAGACGGCCCTTTCGTGCGCCTTGTCGCGAGCGCGCTCCCCGAGGAGGGCGCCGACGCGATACTTTTCGGGCGCGTGGCGGGTGACGGTGTCGAGCCGGGGTACCTGGAACGGGCCCGGGGCGGCACATTGTTCATCCACCAGGTATCTGACCTCGGTCCGGCCGCGCAGCGCCTGTTGCACGGGAGCCTGGAAGCGGGCCGCTTCACGCCGGTCGGCGGCTCGGAGCCCCGGCTGCTGGACATGCGCATCATCAGCTCTGCGGCGCCCGGATTCGAGCACGCCGTGCAGCGCGGTGCCTTTCGTGCGGAGCTGCTGATGGACCTTGCGGTGGTGGTGCTCAAGGTTCCGCCTTTGCGCGATTATTCCGAGGACGTGCCGGAACTCCTGCGCCACTACCTCGATGCGCTCGTCGACAGCGAGGGACTGCAGTTCCGGCGCCTCAGCGTGGCGGCGCAGAATCGCCTGCGGAACTACCCATGGCCCGGCAACGTGCAGGAATTGCGCAATCTCATCCACCGCCTGCTGATCCTCGGGGGCGAAGAGGAAATCGGGCTCGAGGAAGTGGAGCAGCTGCTCGCCGCCAAGGAGTCGGGGGACGATGCGGTGTTGAGCCAGGATCTCATGGCCCTGCCGTTACGCGAAGCGCGTGAGCAGTTCGAACGGAGTTATCTGCAACAGCAGTTGCGCTTGTGCGACGGCAAGGTGGGCCAGCTGGCCAAACGCGTCGGCATGGAGCGAACGCATCTGTACCGCAAGCTGCGTGCGCTCGGCATCGACTTCCGTAGCGGCGGAGGAGACGACTGACCGTTGTAATGTTTTGCGTCCGTGCAAGGTCTCTATGTGCACAGCAGGCCGATACCCGGGTGCGGGCTATCGCGACCCACACCTGAACAGGAGACCCGAGACATGGCATGGACGATCGCGAACGAAACGGCGGGCGGTGGCGCCCGGGGTATTGCAGGGACGCTCTGGCGTGCATTGACGGATCGCCTGGAAGGTCTCGGACAGTGGCTGGCGCCCTTGTTCCTGCGGCTCATCATGGCCTGGGAGTTCGGCGAGGCCGGCTTCGAGAAACTGCGCGGAGACAACTGGTTCTCCCATGTGCAGGAAAATTTCCCGTTTCCGTTCAGCGTGGTGAGCACCGACATCAGCTGGTTCATGGCCACGTGGTTCGAGATCGTCGGGGCGTTCGCCCTCGTGCTGGGCCTGTTCACGCGTTTTTTCGCATTCTCGCTGCTGATCCTGACCTTCGTCGCCACCGCCGCAGTCCACTGGCCGGACAGCTGGTCCAGCCTGGGCGAGCTCTGGCAGGGCTATGCGATTTCCGACGACGGCGCCGGCAATTTCAAGCTGCCGTTGCTGTTTGCCGTGATTCTCGTCCCGCTGGTCCTCAATGGAGCCGGCAAGTTGAGCCTGGATCACCTGCTGGGTCGTATCCGGCTGCCCGCGCCGGGCACGCCCCGTGCCGACGGCCTGTCCTGGTCCCTGGCCGGCGTGGCGTTCGGTTTGCCGCTGGCGACGCTGTTCCCGGCCTTCGGCTTGTTGCTGGCGGCGGCGGGCATCGCCGGGTTCGTCGTGACCTGGTTTCGCGGGGGTGCGCACGCGGCCTGAAGCGCGGATTTCTATCGCGACGCACAATCTGTGATCTGGGTCATCGTCACACCATCGGGGCTGCGGGTAAAAAGTGATCGCGGGGCGAACCTCGCGACAAAGACGAGCTGGACCGAGGATGATGGCCGAGACTGAAATGCGATCTGCTGCTGGCGCCTTGCGCGAGCCGGAGGCGGAACTCGCCGTGATTCCCATGCCTCCCGTGGGTACACGCATCGGCCTGGAGAGCGCGTTGATGTCGGGGCGGCTCTGGTCGACGGTGGTCGGGCATCTCGAGGGCCAGTTGATCATCATCGAGACGCCCGAGACCGATATCCCGGTCGGCATGACGGCACCGTTCTCGACGGAAGACACTCTTACGATCCGCTTCGTCAACGACGGCCTCGTGGTGGGATTCCGCGCGCCGGTCCTGCGCCGGCTGCATTCGCCCGCCCAACTGACGGTGGTGGCGTGGCCGAAGAAAATCCAGACGCACGGCCTGCGGGAGCATCCCCGCATCAGCTGCCACCTGCCGTGCCAGGGAAGCATCGGCGAGCATGCCGTGCAGCGGGCGATGGTGCGCGACGTGAGCCTCTGCGGCTGCCAGCTGCGGGTTCCCTACGAGGACTTTCCGCCGGACCAGCGGGAATTTTCACCCGGCACGCACGTCGACCTGGAGGTCGAGATTCCGGCCGAGAGCGGCGGCGAGCGGACACGGCAGCGGATTGCCGGCAAGATCGTGGCATTCGACAGCCAGGAAGGCTATGCGATGATTCGCGTCCGCAGCGCGGAGCCGCTGGAAGCGTTGCTGGAGTTCCTCAGCACGTTCACCACGCGCCTGGTTTTCCCCACGGATATCTAGCGCCGGCGAGACCTGACGCCGGCGAGCCTAGGGCTCCTCGCGCTCCCGCAATGCCAGTGCGCCGATGCCATTGTCCGCGAGCCGCTGACGCATCGCCTCGGCCCGTGCAGCATCCGGCAATGGCCCGACCCGAACACGGTGCCAGGTCTGGCCGTCGATGGCTACGTCCTGGATGCTGGAGCCAAGGCCCAGCAGGGCCAGCTCCGCCTTGCGGCGGTCGGCGTCCCGGTAGCTGCGAAACGATCCCGCCTGTATCCAGTAACGCCCCGGCGCCAGTGCGGTGGCCTGCATCGCGCCCGCCTCCGGTGCATCGCGCGCTCGCGTGTCTTCCTGCGGCACGATGACCTCGAGGCCGGGAAGCATCGTATAGAAGTCGAAGCCGCCTTCGGTCGGCGAGTCGGCGCCGGGCGCGTCGCCGGCGCCGGCGGACGGGTCGGCTGTGTCTGCGGGTTGTGTCGCGCGCGTCGCCACCGGCGCGCCCTCGGGGCCGGGACCCGCATCGCGCAGGTAGATGAAAAGTGCCACGGACAACCCCACCGCGAGCCCGCCGAGGAACCACATCCAGCCCGGCGTCGGCGGCTTGCGGGTCCGCTGGCGCCGTTTGTAGTCGCGGGCCATGCCTACATCGACTCCGGGGCGTTCACGCCGACGAGAGCAAGGCCGTTGGCGATCACCTGGCGCGTCGCCTCCGCCAGCGCAAGGCGCGCGGCCCGCAACGCGGCGTCATCGACCAGGAAGGTCTCGGCGTTGTACCAGGTGTGGAAATCCTGGGCGAGTTCCCGCAGGTAGTGGACGACGTTCTGCGGCGCACGGTTGGCGGCGGACAGTTCGACCACCTCGGGGAATCGTCCCAGGGTCGCCATCAGCACGCGCTCGTGGTCGCTGGAGAGCCGGTGGAGTTGGGCGATGCCGTCCGCCGTGCTCCAGGGAAGATCTTTCTCCACCAGCTGGCGAAAGACGCTGCGCACGCGCGCATGGGCGTACTGGATGTAATAGACCGGGTTTTCGTTGCTGCGCGATTTCGCCAGCTCGAGGTCGAAGTCGAGGTGCTGCTCGTTCGAGCGGAGCACGTAGAACAGCCGCGCCGCATCGTTGCCGACTTCCTCGCGCAGCTCACGCAACGTCACGAACTCGCCCGAGCGGGTGGACATCTGCACTTTTTCGCCGCCGCGATAAAGGATGGCGAACTGCACGAGGCGCACTTCCAGGCTGTCGGGGGGCTCGCCCATCGCCTCCAGTCCCGCGCGCACGCGGGCCACGTAGCCGTGATGATCCGCGCCGAGGATATCGAGCAGCACGTCGTGGCCTCGCTGGCGCTTGCCGAGGTGGTACGCGATGTCCGAGGCGATGTACGTCGTCTGGCCGTTGTCCCGGACCAGCACCCGGTCCTTCTCGTCCCCGAGTTCGCTCGCGCGGAACCACAGGGCGCCCTCCTTCTCATAGGCGTGGCCGTCGGACTTGAGGCGGTCGATGCACTCGGCGACGAGCCCGAGGTCCGTCAGGCTGCGTTCCGGGAACCACTCGTCGAAGGTGACGCCGAAGTCCGCCAGGTCGTCGCGTATGTCGGCCAGGATCTCGTCCAGGCCGAGCCCGTGCACCGCACGGTAGTCCGCGTCGCCGAGCAGCTCGCGCATTCGTGCGACCACGGCGTCGATGTACTCGTCCTTGTCGCCTTCGGGAGCGTCCGGCGGCAGGTTGGCGAAGACGTCCTCGACGGGCCGGCGGAGGCGATCGTGTTCGCGGGCGACGAGCTTGTCGGCGATCGGCTGGATGTAGCCGCCGCGGTAACCGTTCGCCGGGAACGCGAACTGTGCGCCGAACGCTTCGAGGTAACGCAGCCACACGCTGGCCGCGAGGATGTCCATCTGCCGGCCCGCGTCATTGACGTAGTACTCGCGGTGCACCCGGTAGCCGGTGGCCTCCAGCAGGTTACCGACCGAGGCGCCATAGGCGGCATGGCGACCATGTCCCACGTGCAAAGGCCCCGTCGGGTTCGCCGACACGAATTCGAGCAGCACCCGCCGGCCGGCGCCGAGCTCCGATCGGCCGTAGGCCTCGCCCTGCGCGAGTATGGCAGCGGTTTCCTCTTCGAAGGCGCGCTTGCCGAGGCGAAAATTGATGAATCCCGGTCCGGCGATCGAGACGCTTTCGATCATTTCCGACTGCGGCAGCAGGGCGACGATGCGTTCGGCGAGTTCGCGGGGATTCATCCCGGCCGGCTTGGCCAGCAGCAGCGCGGCGTTGGTGGCGAAATCGCCGTGCCGCGGATCGCGGGCGCGTTCCACGCGGGTCTCGGGCATGACGATCTGCGGGAACTGGGCGTGCAGCGCGGCCAGCGCCTCGGCGAGCAAGCCTTCGATCTGTTTCTTCAATTCGGGAGTCCCCGACTGGGTAGACGATTAGCCGGTCATTGTAACGTCCCGCGGCCGTCGCGGGTCATGGCGGTCGCTCAGAAGAGGTCCTGGGGATCGACTTCGAAGAAACAGCGCACGCCGCGCGCTTCCGGGAGATCCGTTGCGAGTCCCCGGAACGCGGCAAGGGCCTGGTGCAGCGCGGGTCTCTCCGCCGACTGCAACAGCAGCTGGGCGCGCCAGCGACCGCCGCGCTTTTCCATCGGCGCAGGCGCCGGGCCGAGCACGGCGACGCCCTCAGGTGCCGCGGTCGCGCGCCGGCATGCCGCGAGGAAGGTCATCGCGCGTTCGGGTCGCGTGGCTTCGGCGCGCAGGATCGCCAGGTGACTGTAGGGCGGCCACCCGGCTGTCCGGCGTTCCTCGAGCGCCGCCTCGGCAAAAGCTTCATAGCCGCCCGACAGGAGGCATTGCAACAGCGGATGCTCCGGGTAAGACGTCTGCACAAGCACCTCGCCCGGACGTTCCGCCCGCCCGGCCCGGCCCGACACCTGGACCAGCGTCTGGGCGAGTCTTTCACCAGCGCGGAAATCGGTGCCGAACAATCCCTGGTCGGCGTTGACCACCCCGACCAGCGTGACCTCGGGGAAATCGTGACCCTTGGCCATCATCTGGGTCCCGATGAGGATTCTGGTGTGACCGTCGCGGACGTCGTCGAGAATTCTTTCCACGGCGCCCCGCTGGCGCGTGCTGTCGCGATCGATGCGGGCGATCTTCACCGCGGGGAAGTGCCGTGCAAGCGCGTCCTCCAGCCGCTCGGTGCCCTCGCCCACCGGACGCAGGTCGGCGCCGCACTGCAGGCATGCCGCAGGCAAGCCGGTTTCGTCCCCGCAGTGATGGCAGCGCAGCCGCTGGATCCGGCGATGCCAGGTGTAGCGGGCATCGCAGTGCCGGCACTCCGCCACCCAGCCGCACGACGTACAGAACAGCGCGGGCGCAAACCCGCGCCGGTTGAGAAACAGCATCACCTGGCCGCCGGCCTCCAGGTGCGAGCGCATGGACTGCAGCAGCGGCGCCGAGAGGCCTTCGACGGCCGGGTGGCGGCGCAGGTCCACCAGCGTTACCCGTGGCTGCACCGCGCCCCCCGGGCGGTCGGGCAGCAGCGACAGGCTGTAGCGCCCGTCGCGTGCGTGCCGCAGGGTCTCGAGCGAGGGGGTGGCGGAGCCCAGCACCACCGGCAGCTCCGCCAGGCTCGCGCGCATCACCGCCAGGTCGCGTGCCGAGTAGCGCAGGCCCTCGTGCTGGCGGAGCGAGGGATCGTGTTCCTCGTCCACGACGATGAGCCCGGGACGCGCGAGGGGGACGAACACCGCCGAGCGGGTGCCGATCACGACCGCGGCACGGCCGCTGCGCGCATCGTTCCACGCGACCAGGCGGTCCGTGGCGGACAGACCCGAATGCAGCACTGCGACCGGCGCCCCGAGGCGGCTCGCGAAGCGTTGCACCAGTTGCGGCGTCAGCCCGATCTCGGGCACCAGGACGAGCACCTGGAGCCCACGCCGCAGGCATTCGGCGGCAGCGGTGAGGTAGATCTCGGTCTTGCCGCTGCCGGTGACGCCGAACAGGAGACGCGCGGAAAAGCGGCCCAGGTCGGCGACGATGGCGGCCGCCGCCGTGGACTGGGCCGCATTGAGAGGTGGGCCGGCAATGGCGTCGGCCCAGGCGGCCGCGAGCGGTTCGGTCTCGAATTCCACGAGGCCCCTGGCGGCCAGGCGCGCCGCGCCGGCGCGCCACCCCGGTGGCAGGTCCGGATCGTCGGTTCGCCGCGGCCTGGCTGCAAGCAGGTCGAGCAATGCCGCTTGTTTCGGCGCACGCCGGTGCATGGCGTCCGGCGCAGGACCCCGAGCGACGAGCCTCGCGGGGGGCTCCGGCAATGGCTTGCCCTGGCGCAAGGGGGCGGGCATGGCCGTGGCCGCAACGCCCCCGGGGGCCGCCTGGTAATAGCGGGCGGTCCACGCGATGAGCCGCAGCAGCTCGGTGTCGAACAGCGGCGCCGTATCGAGCGTCTCGAGCACCGGCTTGAGACGCTCGACGGGGACCTCGGAGGTCTCCCCATGGGCCATCACGAGCCCGACCGGGCGACGTCGCCCGAACGGCACCCGGACCCGGGAACCGGGCGGCGGAAGCGGGCCGGTTTCAGGCGCCAGGTAGTCGAACAGCGTGTCCAGCGGAGCGTCGATGGCCACCTTCAGGATGGTCAAGAGCACGCACCCCATTGGGGCGTCTCGAGTTGTCCACAGAAGCTGTGGATAACTCTGTGGAAGAGTGGTCGGAATAGTGGTGCGGTCCGCGTCACTTCAAGGGGGCACTTAGTTTGGTCAAAAAATAATCATAGACAAAATGTCATGATAATCAGTCAGTTCCGGTTCCTTGTTGTGGTGCTTTGTTCGGCGACACGGTTTTGACACGGTATTTTCAGGGTGTTGTGAATAAGTGCGCGGAGTACGTAGCCTGCGGCACCTTCCCAAGCCCTTGTAAAGGCTCGCCGCGACCGGGCAAATGGGGCTCCGGAAAGGGCGCGAGCGACGAGAAACGCCGCTCGCGCCCGCCGCTTCTCTTGGCCTCCGGGCGCCTCAGCTGGCCTTGATCGCGTGGATCAGTTCCGAGACCGCCGCCTGGCCGTCGCCGTAGAGCATGCGGGTGTTGTCGAGATAGAAGAGGCGGTTCTCGATCCCGGAGAAGCCCTTGCCCTTGCCGCGCTTGATCACGATGACGTTCTTCGCCTTGTCGGCGTTCAGGATCGGCATGCCGTAGATCGGGCTGGACGGATCCGTGCGCGCCACCGGGTTGACCACGTCGTTGGCGCCGATGACCAGCGCCACGTCGGTGGTGTCGAAATCGGGATTGATCTCGTCGAGGTCGGCGATCAGGTCATAGGGTACGCCGGCTTCCGCGAGCAGCACGTTCATGTGGCCGGGCATCCGCCCGGCGACGGGGTGGATGGCGAAGCGGACCTTCACGCCTTTCGACTGCAGCAGCTGGGCCAGTTCCCAGACCTTGTGCTGCGCCTGGGCGACCGCCAGGCCGTAGCCGGGGATGATGATGACCCGGTCCGAGAAGGCCATCATGATGCCGGCGTCGGAGCTCTCGATGGGCTTGAGGCTGCCCTCGACCTCCCCGCTGTCCACCGACTCGTCGCCGAAGGCGCTGAACAGCACGCTGGCCAGCGAGCGGTTCATCGCCTTGGCCATCAGCTGCGTCAGGAGGGTGCCGGCCGCGCCCACGACGGTGCCCGCGATGATCATGGCCTCGTTGTCCAGCACGAAGCCCTTGAAGGCGACGGCCAGCCCGGTCAGGGCGTTGTACAGCGAGATCACCACCGGCATGTCGGCCCCGCCGATCGGGCTGGTGAGCATGATGCCGGCCACCAGCGCCAGCACGAAGAACAGCGTCACCAGCGTGGTGTGGGCGGGGTAGTTGCCGAGCAGGAACAGGCCGATGATCAACGAGCCCAGCAGCAGCACCGCGTTGACCTGGTTCACGGTGCGGAAGCGGATCGGCTTTTTCATCCAGCCCTGCAACTTGGCAAAGGCGATCAGGCTGCCGGAGAACGACACCGAACCGATCAGGCCGCCGAGCACCGCCAGTAAGCCGACCGTGAGCGAGTCCGGCGCGCCCTTGTAAAGGGTCACCGCTGCGATGGCCCCGGCGGCGCCGCCGCCCATGCCGTTGTACAGCGCGATCATCTGCGGCATGTCGGTCATCGCGACCTTTTTGCCGGTCCACCAGGCGAGTCCGCCACCGAGCAGGATGGCAACCAGGATCAACCCGATGTTGAATGCGCTCATGCCTGGCCAGAAGAACGTCACGACCGTCGCGAGCACCATGCCCCAGCCGGCCCATACGACGCCGCCACGCGCGGTGCGCGGGGAACTCATGCGCTTCAGCCCGATGATGAACAGCAACGCCGCGACGAAATAGCTCGCCTTGATCATGAAGGTCGCGAAGCCCATTACTTGCGCTCCCCGCTGGCCTTGAACATCTCGAGCATTCGCTCCGTCACCACGTAGCCGCCGACCGCGTTGCCCGCACCGAGCACGACGCCGAGGAAGCCGATGACCTGGCCCGCCAGCGTCTCGGCCGTGCCGAGCGCGACCATGCACCCCACCAGCACGATACCGTGCACGAAATTGGAGCCGGACATCAGCGGCGTATGCAGGATGACCGGTACGCGGGCGATGATCTCGTAGCCGGTGAAGGCGGCGAGCATGAAGATGTAGAGCGCGATGAAAAACCCCTCGATTCCGCCGATCATTGCGTCTGTCCTCCGCTGGCTGCCTCAATCCGCTCGCGAGTAGCGTCGTGGCCGATCCGCCCGTCGTGCGTCAGGACGCTACCGGCGAATACCTCGTCCTTCCAGTCCAGCACGAGTTCACCCTCGCTGATGGCCGGGGAGAGGAAGTTGTAGATGTTCTTCGCGTACATTTCGCTGGCATGTCGTCCCAGCGAAGCGGGCAGGTTGACCGGGCCGACCACCTGCACGCCGCCGACGTCGACGGTCTCGCCCGCCCTGGTCAGCGCGCAGTTGCCGCCGGATTCCGCGGCGAGATCGACGATCACGGAGCCGGGCTGCATGCGCCCCACGGTTTCGGCGTCGATGATGCGCGGTGCGGTGCGGCCGGGGATCGAGGCCGTGGTGATGACGACGTCTGCCGCGGCGACGTGATCGGCCAGGATGCCGGCCTGCTTCGCCTTCTCTTCGTCGGTGAGTTCGCGCGCATAGCCGCCGGCGCCCTCCGCGCTGATCCCCGTATCGACGAACTTGGCGCCCAGGGACTGGACCTGTTCGCGGGTCGCGGAGCGGACGTCATAGCCCTCGACGATGGCGCCGAGGCGCTTGGCGGTGGCGATGGCCTGCAGTCCGGCGACGCCGGCGCCGATGACCAGCACCTTCGCCGGGCGAATGGTGCCGGCGGCGGTGGTCAGCATCGGGAAGAACTTGTCGAGCTGGGTGGCGCCGATCAGCACGGCCCGGTAGCCGGCGACCGCCGCCTGCGAAGAGAGCGCGTCCATGGACTGGGCCCGCGAGATGCGGGGCACGAGTTCCATGGAAAAGCTGGTGATCTTGCGGTCGCGCAGCAGGGCGACCAGCTCGTCGGAGCGATGCGGTTGCAACAGGCCGATGAGCAGGGCGTTCTCGCGCAGGCCCGAGGCGACTTCCAGCGGCGGCGGGTTCACGGCGATCAGCACGTCGGCGCGGCTGACGACTTCCTCGCGGCCGAGGAACTCGACGCCTTCGAAGCGGCTGTCGGGAATGCGGGCCGCTTCCGCGACGCCGTGCTCGGCGCAGACGGTGGCGCCGAGCGCCGCGAGTTTCTTCGCGACTTCCGGTACCAGCGGCGAACGTGTCTCCCCTGCAGCGGTCTCGCGCAGGGCCCCAACGACAATAGCCATCGGCAGCCTCCCCCGGGCGTCAGTCCGCCCTTATTCTTACGGCGACTGAGTGTACAGCAAGATTCGGGGATGTTGCCTCCCGATTGATTTTCGCCCGGCCTTCTGGAATAACACGGGCAACGGCAAGGCCGCGTGTAGGGAACGAGTTCGCCATGGGAGCATCCCTGAGCCAACAGATCCTGCGCACCGATGTGGCCGGCATGCCCCTCGAGTGGGTCGACTACCGGTGCGCCGTGCGCCTGTACCACATGGAACAGGTGGCCTACGAGTGCGGGCGGCCATTGTTCCGCCTGCGCGGCGGCATCAACGCCCGCACCGGCAATCGTACCGTGGTCGAGGTGTCGAGCATCATCGCGACCTACGGCCACGGCGCCGCCTACCCGGCCTCGGAGGCCTATTCACCGCCGCTCAACAATCCCACGCTGTTTCGTCGCGACGCCAACCTCTGTCTTTATTGCGGCGAACATTTCCTGGTCGTGGACCTGTCGCGCGATCACGTGACGCCCCTGTCCCGCGGCGGACGGGACTGCTGGACCAATGTCGTCACCGCCTGTCGTCGCTGCAACAACCACAAGGCCGGCAGGACGCCCGAGCAGGCCGGCATGCAACTGCTCGCCGTGCCCTTCCAGCCGACCTATGCCGAGTACATCTACCTGAAGGGGCGCCGGGTGCTGGCCGACCAGATGGAATACCTGCTGGCGCATTTCCCGCGCAAGAGTCCGTTGCACGCACGCCTCAGCGGCATCGCACCCGACGGCGTCGCGCCTGCCGGGGCGGGATGGTTGTCGCATCGCGCCGGCGCGACGCTGACCCTTGACTGAACTCGACGCCGTCATCGCGGCGCTCGGCGATGCGGGATTCGCCCTCGACCCATCCAGCGCCCGGCCTGTCGGCGGGGGTTGCATCCACGCCGCCACGCGTCTCGACGGCGCCGACGGCCCCCTGTTCCTGAAGAGCTGTCCGGCGTCGTCGGGCTGGCAGCTGGAAGCGGAGGCCGATGGGCTGGCCGGGCTGCACGAGGCGGGTTTTCTACGCGTGCCGGCGGTGCTCGCCGGCGGTACCGCGAACGGCACGTCCTGGCTGGCGCTGGAATGGCTCGAGCTGCGCTCCCCGACTTCACGCTCGGATGCAGCGCTCGGCACGGCCCTCGCGCAGCAGCACCTGGCGGGCGGCGCTTTCTTCGGCTGGCGACGCGACAACGCCATCGGCGCGACGCCGCAGCCCAATGCCCGCAGCGACGACTGGGCTGAGTTCTTCGCCACGCGGCGCATCGGTGCGCAGGCCGAGATGGGTGCGCGGGCCGGCTGGCCGCCGTCGCTGGTGGTACAGGCGCGGCGCCTGCAGGCGCACGTGCCCGCCTTGCTGGCCGGGCGGCGACCGGCGCCGGCGCTCTTGCATGGCGACCTGTGGAGCGGCAATCGCGCGGCGGATCCGCAGGGCGGGCCGGTGGTGTTCGACCCGGCCGTGCATTACGGCGATGCGGAGTGCGATCTCGCGATGGCCCGCCTGTTCGGCGGCTTCGCCCCGGATTTCTTTGCGGCCTACGATGAGGTGCTGGCCCCCGCACCCGGTCGTGAGCGCCGCGTGCGCCTTTACCAGCTGTATCACGTCATGAATCACGCCACGCTGTTCGGCGGTGCGTATTTCGGCCAGGCGGCGCAACTCATCGAGCGGCTGCTCGCCGAGTCCGCCGGCGCCTGATCGTCGCGGTGCGCAGAGTCCGCCCGCGCCCGCGGCGCGCTCAGCCGTCCGCGCCGCTCAGCCGTCCGCGCCGCTCAGCCTTCAGCGGACTCGATGACGATCTGCAGGCCGTCGGGTGCGCCCAGGCGCACGACGCCCGCGTCGGCATCCACCGCGTAGCCGCGTTCCCCCAGGCGCGCGGCCGCCGCCGCCAGGTCGTCTTGCTCGAAAGCCAGCACCGGCGCGCCCAGGCCGGACCGCGGCGCGAGGGTGATGCCCGTGGCGATGGCGCGCGGCCCGTCGAGATCCTGGACCAGGCCCAGTGTTTCCCAGAAGGCCGTGACCGCGGCGGGATCCGCCGTCGCGTAGCGATACTCGCGAAAGTGGCCCAGCAGCGTCGCCAGCGGCGGCCGGGTCGGGCCGGGCGACCAGGTGCGGGCCTCTAGCAAGGTGACCACCTGGCCTGCGGGATCGCGAAATCCGGCCTCGTGAAACTCGTCCGGTCCCGTCTTGGCGAATTCGAAAGCGAGACCCAGCGCGCGAAGTTCCGGCAGCGCCTCCGCGAGCCCGGGCCGCACCCAGGTCAGCGACGGCGAATCGAATTCATAGGCATGCAGGCCGAGAGCGAGTCGATCGTCATGCAGCACTGCGCAGCGGTGCGGCCAGGTGTCGCCGACCACGCCCTGGGTGAACCCCAGGCCTTCCCAGAAGGCGGCGGACGCAGCGACGTCGCGGCTCCACACGCTCAATTCGAAGAAGCTGCCCAGCATCAACCGAGTTCGCCGGCTTCCCGGGCCGCCGTGCGTGCCGCGGCCCGTTCCCGGCTGGCCGCGGATTCCGCTTCCAGCGCGGCCGGATCAGGTGCGGGACCGGTCTCCGGCCAGCCCTGCAGGTGCCGCTGTGCCAGGTCGGCGAGGAAGTCGAGGTGGTCCTGCCGGCTGTTCAGGCAGGGAATGTAGTTCAGTGTCTCGCCGCCCGCCTCGTGGAAATACTCGGCGTTTTCCACCCCGATTTCCTCGATCGTCTCGAGGCAGTCGGCGGAGAATCCCGGGCAGATGACGTCGAGACGCTTCACGCCGCGCTCGCCGAGGGCGCGGATCGAGGCATCCGTGTAGGGCTTCAGCCATTCCTCGCGGCCGAAACGCGACTGGAAGGTCACCGACCAGCTGCCGTGCTCGAGGCCGAGGCGCTCGGCCAGCAGGCGCCCGGTCTTGAGGCACTGGCAATGGTAAGGGTCGCCGGCATCGAGATAGCGCCGGGGTACGCCATGGAAGCTCATGACCAGGTGTTCACCGCGTCCTTTTTCGGCCCAGTGTTCGCGGATGCTCGCGGCGAGCGCCTCGATGTAATCGGGCTCGTCGTGGTAGCGACTGATGAACCTGAGATCCGGGATCCAGCGCCAGCCCATCAGCGTGGCGGCGACGGCGTCGAAGGTGGAGGCGCTGGTGCTGGCGGAATACTGCGGGTAGAGGGGCAGCACGAGCAGGCGCCGCACGTTGGCGTCATGCAATTGCCTCAGCGCGGAGGGGATCGACGGGTTGCCGTAGCGCATTCCCAGCACCACCTCGACCGGTCCGGCGAGCCGTTCCTGCAGTCGCGCGCGAATGCCGGCCACCTGATCCTGCGAGATGCTCAGCAGCGGGGATCCGGCCTCGGTCCACACGGAGCGATACGCCTCGGCCGATCGTCTCGGGCGAATCCGGAGGATGACCCCGTTGAGGATCAGCCACCACAGGGGCCGCGGCACTTCCACGACGCGGGGATCCCAGAGGAATTCCTTGAGATATCGGCGCAGGGCCCCGGTTTCGGGCGCATCGGGCGTGCCGAGGTTCGTCACGAGCACGCCGAGTTTTTCGCCGCTCCCGTGCTGGAATCCCTCGCTGCCGTGGTATCTGGTCATCGCGTGTTCTCCTGTTGCACCGAGGCATTATCCTACGTCGGTGCCGCCTTGTCGTAGGCATGACTACAATTGAACCCAGGAATGCATTGCAGGAGAGCGTCCATGCGCAGATTCTTCACGGCCCTGCTGATCGCGGGATTGCCCGTGGTCGCGGCAGCCTATCCGAGCGAACTCAGGATGGAAGTGGGCGACCTGGACATCACCGGCACGCTGTATGCGGACGGCCCGGTCGCTGCGGTGCGCGTCACCAACCACGAGAATGTACCGGTTCGCTGCAGCGCCGTGTTCCGCAACGGCCCGGAGCAGGGCCGCGCGCGGCGGGCGATCATCGAGTCCGGCGACATGGCGATCATGTCCTGGTCGCCGCGACGCGAAGTCGTGCGCCTGGAGGTCGTCGTCAGCTGCGAACGTGAGGCGCCGGCGGCGGACGGCGAGGACTGACGGGCCGGGGGAAAGAGGTGGCCCGGCGCGGGAACCGCCCTGCGCCGGGGGGGCACGACGCGATTCAAGGAATCCCTTTCGCGGCCGATGTTCGAGGTATCGATCCTCCCCCCTGCCTGGAGAACGCATCATGAAACGCACCCCCCTGCGCGCCCGTCTTGTCTGCCTGGCGCCTGTTCTCCTGTTGGCCAGCGGCACTGCGGCGGCTGAGTCCTTCGCCCTGGGCGCCAAGGCCGGCACCACCGGGCTCGGCGTGGAAGCGAGCTGGGCGGTCCTCGAGCGGGTCAACCTGCGCGCCGGTTACTACACCTTCGATTACGGCACCGATCTCGAGGAAGAAGGCGTCGAGTACGACGGCGACCTGCGGCTGCGCAACGCCGCGTTGTTCGCCGACTGGCACCCGTTTGCCGGTCGTTTCCGCATCACTGTCGGCGGCATCGACACGGGCAACGAGTTCAGGGGTTCGGCGGAAGATTCGCTGGATATCGGCGAGAACACCTACGATGCGGCGGTCGACGCGACCGTAGGCTGGAGCGGGTTCGCCCCGTATCTCGGCGTGGGATTCGGCAATGCGGTCGGCGCGGGCCACTGGAGCTTCTCCATGGACCTCGGTGTCATGTTCACCGGTTCGCCGGACGTGACGCTGAACGGCACCGTCAACGATCCCACGCTGGAGGCCCAGTTCCAGGACGACCTGGCGCTCGAACAGGAACGTGTGCAGGCGGAGCTGGACGATGCCAAGTATTACCCCGTCCTGAGCCTCGGGGTCGCCTACCGCTTCTAGCGGGCATCGCGACGCGCGCCTGGCCCGAGCCGGCCGGTCGCGCCACGCGGAACGGGATGCGGCCGGTCCCTTGCAGGACCGGGTGGCGTAGAATGCTCGCCCCCTCTCCGGTAAACCGCCCGTGCAATCGCAGCTCACCAAACGCGCCCGCAGTCTCGCGGAGGCCGTCGGCATCCTCAGGCTGGCCGGCCCGCTGGTGGCCAACAACCTCGCGCTCGCGGGCATGAGTTTCGCCGACACCGTCATGGCCGGACGCCTCGGCACGGGACACCTCGCGGCGGTGGCCACGGGGGGCTCGTTGTGGATGGTGGTGTTCCTCTTCGGCCTGGGCATGCTGATGGCCGTCAGCCCGGTCGTGGCGCACGCCTACGGGGGCGGGCGCTGGGAGGAGGCCGGCGCCGTGCTGCGCCAGGCCTTGTGGCTGAGCCAGGCGCTGGCCGTCTGCGCTTTCGTCCTGCTGCTCGGCGCGGGGCCCCTGCTGTCGGCCATCGGCGTCGCAGCGGAGGTCGTGCCGCTGACTTCCGGCTACCTGTTCGCGATCTCCTTCGGCCTGCCGGGGGTCTACGCTTTTCTCGCCATGCGTTTCATGAGCGAAGGGGTCGGCTGGACACGGCCGATCATGTACGCGGCGGCCGCCGGCCTCGTGGTCAACGTGTTCGGCAACTGGGTGCTGATGTACGGCAACCTGGGCTTCCCGCGGCTGGGCGCGGTCGGTTGCGGGATCGCCAGCGCGATCGCGATGTGGTCGATGTTCGGCGTCATGCTGGGCACCCTGCTGAAGTCGCGTCGCTACGATCGCTTTGCCCTTTGGACGCGCTTCGAGGGTCCGCGCTGGCCGATCCAGCGGGAAGTGATCGGCCTCGGACTCCCGATCGCCGCGAGCGTCGAGGCGGAGGCCGGGCTGTTCGCCGGCGTCGCCCTGATCATGGCCACGCTCGGTGCGACGCAGGTGGCGGGCCACCAGATCGCGATCAATTACGCGGCCACCATGTTCATGGTGCCGCTGGCGTTCCATTCCGCCACGACCATTCGCGTGGGACAGGCGCTCGGACGCGGCGAGGCGCGCCGGGCCCGGCGGGCCGGCTGGACGGGCATCGGGCTGTGCGGCCTGTTCATGTCGCTCTCGGCCTTCGTGCTGTTTTTGTTCCGCGACCAGATCGCCGCCTTCTACACCAACGACCCCGAGTTGCTGCCGCTGGCGACCGCGCTGCTGGCCATGGCGATGGTGTTCCAGATTTCCGACGGGCTGCAGGTCGGCGCGGCCGGCGCGTTACGCGGTTTCAAGGACACGCGGGTGCCGATGCTCATGAACGTCGGCAGCTACTGGTTATTCGCCTTCCCCATGGCCTGGTACGCCGGGATCCATGCGGACCTCGGCCCGGTCGCGGTGTGGGTGGCGTTGATCGCCGGGCTGACAGTGACGGCGCTGCTGTTGAACATGCGCTTCATGCGCCTGTCGAATCGCCGTGTCCGCGCTGCGGCCAGCCTGGCCGCAGAGGCTCAGCCCGACGTGGGCGCAGAGGGGCGCGGCGCGGCCTGACCGAAGCTTTCTCCCCCCGCTTCGAGCCAGGTCGTCTCTTCCTCGGTGGGACGGCGTCCGAGGACGGTGTTACGGTGCGGGAAGCGACCGAAACGCGCCACGATGTCGCGGTGTTTCTGCGCATACTTGCGAAACCCGGCGAAGATCTCGCGGTGGTCGGATGCGACCTCGCGCTCCAGCTGCAGGAAGCGGTCCACGGCCATCTCCTGGTCGTCGAGCGATTCGGAGTGCTGCAGCGGCATATAGAAGAACACCCGCTCGATGGGCGTGAGTTTCATGTCCATGAGCCGGCCGACGCCGTCCCGCATGAGGTAGCGCGCGCGGCCGTCGCGCAGGAACGCCTCGGCGGTGCCGCGATAGATATTGCGGCGCATCTGGTCGAGGAGGATCAGCACGGCGAGCCGGCCGCGCGGCGTTTCCGTCCAGAAGTCCAGCTTGCCCTCCGAGGCCGCGCGCACGAGCTCGCCGAACCGCTCGCGCATTTCGGCGTCCCTCTCCGGCTCGTCGGCGAACCAGAACGCCATCCGGCCTGGCGCCTTTGAGGGATCCCGCACGCTGTCCCCGAACCAGTATTCGAGAATCTCGTCGGCGATACGCTGGTCGTGCATCGAAAGCCACCCCGTGGAACCGCTGTCTGCGTCCGTATAAATGTCGGCTTTCGCGCGCCGCAAGTCCAGTTTACGCTGCATGATCGCCCGGACACGATTGCGGAATGACGCATGACGGAGACATCCATCAGTAATCTCGAACTTCCGCTGGCGCGCGCGGCACCGGCGGGCGTCCTGTGGATTTTCGGCCTGGCGGCGTTGCTCGCGGGCTGCGGCGAGCCGCCGGCCGGGGACCCGGAGACCGAGATCCGCATGCTGGTGGATACCGCCGAGACAGCGGCCCAGGACGGCGACTTCGACACGCTCGCGGAGCTGGTGGCGAGAGACTACGCGGATCGCGCGGGGCGCGACCGCCGCGAGCTGCTGCTGATGACGCGCGGGATGCTGCTGCGTTACGCCCGCCTGGAACTGGTGGTGCGAGTGGACGAAGTGCAGGTGTTGTCGCCGCAACTGGCGCGCATCCGCCTTGCCGTGATCGCCGCCGGAGCGAGCTCCGCAGGGCTGTCGGCCGACACGTTTCCGCTGGCGCTGTCGCTGCGCAACGAAGGCGCGGGCTGGCAGGTCACGCGGGCCGAATGGGGCCGGCAACTGGACGATGGTATTTGACGCCGGGCGTCCGGTCTGTTTTATATTCTGTGTTGCACCGCGCATAAAACGCGCGGGCAGCATAAGCGAGACAATAAAAACAATCACTTGCCAGCCCCGTCCCGAATCCCGGGCCGGATTTCAACTACTCAGGGCAGCCCGTTTGGGGTCGGCCAGCCGCCGGAGGGAATCTTGACCGTGTCTGCCGAGCAAGGCCTTTACCGGCCCTCCTTCGAACGTGACAGCTGCGGGTTCGGCCTGATTGCGAGCCTCGCGGGTCGCGACAGCCACTGGCTGGTCGCGACGGCCGTGGCGGCGCTCGGACGGTTGACGCACCGGGGGGCGGTCGCGGCGGACGGCAAGACCGGCGACGGCTGCGGGCTGCTCGTGTCCACCCCGGAGAGTTTCCTGCGTGCCGTGGCGGCGGAGGCGGGCATCACGCCCGGCGCCCATTTCGCCGCGGGCATGGTGTTCATGGATCACGATCCGGCCCGGGCGGCGGCCGTCAGGAACACCCTGCGCGCCTGTGTCGCGGCGGAGGGCCTGCGACTCGACGGCTGGCGCACGGTGCCGGTCGATCCCGAAGCATGCGGCGCGCAGGCGCTCGAGACCCTGCCGCTGATCCAGCAGCTCTTCGTCACCGCGCCCGACGGCATGCCGCCGGACAATTTCCGCCGCCGGCTGTTCGTCGCGAGACGGCGCGCGGAGAAGAAGCTCGAAGGCAGCGACCCGGTGTTCTACATCGCCAGCCTGTCGGCGGACACCGTGTCCTACAAGGCGATGGTGATGCCGGAGCAGCTGCCGCGCTTCTATCCCGACCTGGCGGACGAACGCCTGGCGGCGCGTGTCTGCGTGTTCCACCAGCGTTTCTCCACCAATACGCTGCCGCAATGGCGCCTCGCGCAGCCGTTCCGCTTCCTGGCGCACAACGGTGAAATCAACACCATCCAGGGCAATCGCAACTGGGCGATCGCCCGGGCGCCCAAGTTCCGCTCCCAGCCCCTGCCGGAACTGCAGGAACTCTCGCCGCTGGTCTCGCTCAGCGGTTCGGACTCGTCCAGCCTGGACAACATGCTCGAGGTCCTGGTGGCCGGCGGCATGGACATGATGCAGGCGGCCCGGCTGCTGATCCCGCCGGCCTGGCAGACCGTGGACGATATCGACGCCGACGTGCGCGCCTTCTACGAGTATTACGGCATGCATCTCGAGCCCTGGGACGGCCCGGCCGGGATCGTGATGACCGACGGGCGCAATGCCGGCTGCATTCTCGACCGCAACGGCCTGCGTCCCGCGCGCTGGGTGGTCACGGACGACGACCACCTGACGATCGCGTCGGAAGTCGGCGTGTGGGACTACCGTCCGGAGCAGGTCGTCGCCAAGGGGCGCCTCGGACCCGGGGAGATGATCGTCGCCGACACCGGCACCGGCAAGCTGATGGAGTGGCGCGAGATCGACGAGACGCTGGCCAGCCGGGCGCCTTTCAAGGAGTGGCTGCGCCAGGGCGTGCGCTATCTCGAGACCTCGCTGGTGGATCCGCAGCTGCTGGCCGAGCCGATGATGCGCGAGGAGCTGCAGCGCTACGAGAAGATGTTCGGCATCACGCGCGAGGAGCGCGAGGAAGTCCTGCGGCCGCTGTGTGAAAGCGAAGCCGAGGCCGTGGGCTCGATGGGCGACGACACGCCCCTGCCGTTCATGTCGCGGCGCATCCGTTCGCTGTACGACTATTTCCGCCAGCAGTTCGCCCAGGTCACCAATCCGCCCATCGACTCCCTTCGCGAGCGGGTCGTGATGTCCCTGGAGACGCAGATCGGGCGTGAACAGAACCTGTTCGAACCACGGCCGGAGTACGCGCGGCGCATCGTGATCAACTCGCCCGTGCTCTCGCAGCGCAAGTTCCGCCAGCTGCTCGCCGACCAGGAGGCCCAGGGCGGGTTCGCCCTGCTCGACCTGAACCGGCCCGAAACGGAAGCCCTGCAGGACGGCCTGGACACGCTGTGCGCCGAGGCGGAGGCCGCGGTGCGCAGCGGCCAGCTGGTGGTCGTGATCAGCGATCGCGACCTGCGTCCCGGGGCGGTGCCCATCCACGCGCTGCTGGCGGTGGGTGCGGTCCACCATCACCTCGTGCGCGCGGGCCTGCGCTGCGACTGCAACCTGCTCGTGGAGACGGGCACCGTGCGCGACCCGCACCAGTTCGCGTGCCTGATCGGCTATGGCGCGACCGCGATCTACCCCTACCTGGCCTACGAGTGCCTGAACGACCTGGCCCGCAGCGGCCGGCTCAAGCGGGTCGGCGAGAGCGGCCGGCAACTCGGGCGCAGCTACCGGCGCGGGATCCGCAAGGGCCTGTTCAAGATCATGTCCAAGATGGGCATCTCGACGATCGCGAGCTATCGCGGCGCGGCGCTGTTCGAGATCGTGGGCCTGCACGACGACGTCGTCGAGCGGTGTTTCCCGGGCAGCGTCTCGCGCATCCAGGGGGCTGATTTCACGGACCTGAAGTCGGACGCGATGACGCTCGCGCAGCGGGCCTTCAATCCCCGTTTCGACATCGAGCAGGGCGGCCTGCTGCGCTACGTGCACGATGGGGAGTACCACGCCTACAACCCGGACGTCATCGCCACGCTGCAGGCCGCGGTGCAGAGCGGCGACTACGAGGTGTACCAGGAATACGCGCGCCTCGTGAACGAGCGGCCCGCCATGGTCATCCGCGACCTGTTCGACATCAAGCCGATCGGCCCGCCGGTCCCGCTGGAGGAGGTCGAACCGGCCGAGGCGCTGTTCAAGCGTTTCGATTCGGCCGGCATGAGTCTCGGCGCGCTGTCGCCCGAGGCGCACGAGGCGCTGGCGATCGCGATGAACCGCCTCGGGGGGCGCTCCAATTCCGGCGAGGGCGGCGAGGACCAGGTGCGCTACGGCACCGAGAAGGTGTCGAAGATCAAGCAGGTCGCGTCGGGTCGCTTCGGCGTCACCGCGGCCTATCTCGTGAACGCCGAGGTGCTGCAGATCAAGATCGCGCAGGGCGCGAAGCCGGGCGAAGGCGGCCAGCTCCCCGGCCACAAGGTCAACGAGATGATCGCGAAGCTGCGCTACGCGCTGCCCGGTGTCGGGCTGATCTCGCCGCCGCCGCACCACGACATCTATTCGATCGAGGACCTCGCGCAGCTGATCTTCGACCTCAAGCAGGTCAACCCGCAGGCGCTGGTGTCAGTGAAGCTGGTTGCGCAGGCGGGCGTCGGCACCGTGGCGGCCGGCGTGACCAAGGCCTATGCCGACCTGATCACGATCTCGGGCTACGACGGCGGCACGGGGGCGAGCCCGCTGACCTCGACGAAATACGCGGGTTCGCCATGGGAGCTCGGCCTGGCCGAGACGCACCAGGTGCTGGTGCAGAACGACCTGCGCCATCGGGTGAGGTTGCAGACCGACGGCGGCCTCAAGACCGGCCTGGACGTGATCAAGGCCGCGCTGCTCGGCGCCGAGAGCTTCGGTTTCGGCACGGCCCCGATGGTGGCGCTGGGCTGCAAGTACCTGCGCATCTGCCACCTCAACAACTGCGCCACCGGCGTGGCCACGCAGCACCCGGTGCTCCGCGAACGGCATTTCATCGGCCTGCCTGAAATGGTGATGAATTATTTCCAGTTCGTCGCCCGCGAGACCCGCGAGCGGCTCGCCGCCCTCGGCGCGCGCAGCATCGAGGAATTGATCGGCCGCGCCGACCTGGCGGAGCCGCGCGAGGGCGAGACGCCGCGGCAGCGCAAGCTCGATCTCAGGCCACTGCTGCGGGGCGGGCTGTCGGCCACCGAGGCGCGCTTCTGCACGGAGGCCAGCAATCCGCCGTTCGACGAAGGCCTGCTGAACGAGCGCATGGTCGCGGACTGCAGCAAGGCCATCGAGGAGCGGCGCGGCGGCACGTTCTTCTACGAGGTGAAGAACTTCCATCGCTCCATCGGCGCGCGCCTCTCCGGAGAGATCGCGCGCCGCTACGGCAACCTCGGGCTGGCCGAAGACCCGGTGAACATCCGCATGAAGGGCTCGGCGGGCCAGAGCTTCGGCGTCTGGAACGTCGGCGGCCTGCATCTCTATCTCGAGGGCGACGCCAACGATTACGTGGGCAAGGGCATGTCCGGAGGCCGGCTGGTGATCTACCCGCCCACCGGCAGCCGCTTCGAAGCGCGCAATGCGCCGATCATCGGCAACACCTGCCTGTACGGCGCCACCGGCGGCCACCTGTTCGCGGCGGGTACGGCCGGCGAGCGCTTCGCGGTGCGCAACTCGGGTGCGGTGGCGGTCGTCGAGGGCTGCGGCGATCACGGCTGCGAGTACATGACCGGCGGGGTGGCGGTCGTGCTCGGCCGCACCGGCTTCAATTTCGGCGCCGGGCTCACCGGGGGCTTCGCCTACGTGCTCGACATGGAGCGGGATTTCGTCGATCGCTACAACCACGAACTGATCGACATCCATCGCATCACGCCGGAGACCATGGAGGCGCACCTGCATCACCTGCGCAGCCTGCTCGAGCTGCACGCGCACGAGACCGGCAGCGCCTGGGGGCGCGAAATCCTCGATGATTTCCGTTCCTTCCTGCCGAAGTTCTGGCTGGTGAAACCCAAGGCAGCGGATCTCGCGAGCCTCATCGATTCGTTGCGGCGCGCGGCCTGAGGGAACCATGAGCCAGGAAAAACCACTGCGTTTTCTCGAGATCCCGCGCGAGGACCCCAGCAAGGTCGGCGCCCAGCAGCGCGTGCGCGATTACCGGGAAATCTACGGCCAGTTCGATGCCGAGAGCGCCCACCAGCAGGCGGGTCGCTGCCTCGACTGCGGCAACCCTTACTGCGAGTGGAAGTGCCCGGTCCACAACTACATCCCGAACTGGCTGAAGCTGATCGAGGAAGGCAATCTCTTCGAGGCCGCGGAGCTGTCGCACCAGACCAACTCGCTGCCGGAGATCTGCGGCAGGGTCTGTCCCCAGGATCGGTTGTGCGAGGGCGCGTGCACGCTCAACGACGGCTTCGGCGCCGTGACCATCGGCAGCATCGAGAAATACATCACCGACGAGGCAGTGCGGCAGGGCTGGCGCCCCGACGTCTCGGGCGTCAAGCCGACCGGGCGCGAGGTGGCCATCATCGGCGCCGGTCCCGCGGGCCTGGCCGTCGCCGACGTGCTCGCGAGGCGTGGCGTGCGCGCGGTGGTCTACGACCGTTATCCGCGCATCGGCGGCCTGCTGACCTTCGGCATCCCGCCGTTCAAGCTCGAGAAGGAGATCGTCGAGACGCGGCGTATGCTGCTCGAGGGCATGGGCGTGGAGTTCGTGCTGAACTGCGAGGTCGGGCGCGACATCACGCTCGACCAGCTGCTCAACGACTACGACGCCGTGTTCACCGGCACCGGCGCGTATCGCTTCGTCAAGGGCGGCCTTCCCGGCGAGGACCTGCCGGGCGTCTACGAGGCCTTGCCCTACCTGGTCACCAATGCGCGCCGGGAACTCGGCCTGCTCGAAGCGGGGGAGCCCTTCGTTTCGATGGCCGGCAAGCGTGTCGTGGTGCTCGGCGGGGGCGACACGGGCATGGACTGCAACCGCACCGCCATCCGCCAGGGCGCGGCGAGCGTCACCTGCGCCTACCGGCGCGACGAACAGAACATGCCGGGCTCGCGCCGCGAAGTCACCAACAGTCGCGAGGAAGGCGTCGAGTTTCTCTTCAACCGGCAACCGATCGAGATCGTCGGCGCGAGCGCGGCGGAAGGCGTGAAGGTCGTCCGCACCCAGCTCGGCGAGAAGGGCCCCGGGGGTCGCCGGCGCCCGGAACCCATCCCGGGCACGGAGGAAGTACTCGACGCCGACGCGGTGATCATCGCCTTCGGCTTCCGTCCCGACCCGCCGGGCTGGCTGACGGACGCCGGGGTCGAGACCTGGCCCGACGGCCGGTTGCGCGTGGATCCCGCCGGTCGTTACCCCTTCCAGACGACACATCCGAAAATCTTCGCCGGCGGGGACAACGTGCGCGGCTCGGATCTCGTCGTGACCGCCGTGTTCGAAGGCCGCGAGGCGGCCAGGGGCATCCTGGCGTACCTCGGCGTCTAGCCGTCGCCGCTCGCGTCTCGCGTCTCGCGTCTCGCGTCTCGTAGGTGCCGCGCCTGTTGGTCGCGGGGGATTTCAGCTCGCTGTCGGAAAGCGCAGCCGGAAGCGCGGCACGTGCAGGGCCATGCGTACCTGCCCCGCGCCCAGGTCCGGAAAGAGTTCGCCGTCACTCCCGGCGCTGGCCAGTCGGGCAGGACCGACGCGGCCGCGCGCCCCGGGGGCGAGCTCGAAGCGACGGCCGCCGTGGTGCTGCACCACGCGCCGGAATGCTGCGGGCACCAGGCCGCTGTGTACCGGCCACGCCGGCCCGCGTCGCTCGAGCTCGAGCGACGCGACCGGCCTTTCGTCGACAGTGACCCGGATGCGCTCACCCCGGCCTGTCGAGGCGACGGCGAAATCCGCGCGATCCTTCGGGATGCCCCAGTTCAACCGGCCGTTCACCACGCTGTCCCAGCTGCTGACATAGATGCGCGTAACCGACCACGCGCGTCGGCCGTCGGGGAAGCGGAAACGGCCCGGGATGTACAGCAGTTCACGATACGGCCCGGCCGGCGAATCGGCATAGTCCACGAACATCACGAGCGACGGGCCGCCAAGTGGCAGCCCCCGCAATTCCTCGGGCAGGTGGCGCGGATCGCATCGCACCTCCCCGGGCAATTCGAGCAGGAGGATCCAGCCGGAGCCATGCAGTGTCCATGGCGCCGGCACGCGTTCGACCGCCGGCAACGCGTCGTCGGCCGTGATCAGTCGCATGCTCAATCGACGCGCCCGACGCGCAGGTGCAGCGGCCAGCGTACGCGCCGCGGCGTGGAGGGTTCGCCCCACACCGCTGCGAGGCGCCGGCCGACGGCCTCCACCGGATCCCGTCCGGTTTGCTCGCGGCAGTGATTGACGCCCGACCAGGTGCTGAAATAGCCCAGCAGGCGGTCCAGCGGCCAGTCGGCGCGCACCTCGAACCCGGGCGCCTCGATCGCTTCGAACGGGAACGCGAGGTTGCGGTAACCCTCTTCGACATGGACGCGTTCGGGCGGCCACCAGGGCGCCATTTCCTCGTAGAAAGCCGCGACCAGGGGATCCACCACGGGATCCGCATCGGCGAGGCTGTAGGTCCATGCCGCGAACACGGCGCCCGGGCGTGCCACGCGCCGCACTTCGGCATAGAACGCGTCCAGGTCCAGCCAGTGGAGGGCCTGGGCGACGGTGACGAGATCGACGCTGGTGTCGTCCAGGCCGCAGTCCTCGGCCCGCGCCACGGCATACTCGACGCGCGGGTGCCGAACGGCGTGGGCGAGCTGGGCGGGACTCGCGTCGGTCGCGATCACCTCCTGGAAGTGTTCGGCCAGGCCTGTCGCGGCCTGCCCGGTGCCGGTCGCGCAATCCCACGCGCGTGCGCGCGACGGCGCCAGGTCCGCGAGGAAGGCCATCAGCGTCCCGGGGTAGGCGGGCCGGAAACGATCGTACTCTCCGGCCGTGACGGAGAAATGGTCCTTGAAGCCAGGGTCACTCATCCCGGCGCGTCACCGCGGGCGCAATTCCCCGGCAGGTGAGGCGCGGCGCGCGAGGACGAAAGCCAGGCTGAACAGGGCGAACTCCAGCACCATCACCCACGGCACGATCCCGGTCGGAACGCCTTCGCCGAACAGGGCCACCACCCGGCCGCCGAAATAGCCGATGTTCATCAGGAACACCAGCCAGAGTCCGTACAGGAACCAGTCGCGCGTCCCCGCGGACCACAGCAGGAACAGGCCGATGGCGACGTTGATCCCGCCGTGACTGCCGTGCAGGTCGGACATTGCGTTTGCGGCGGACAGGTCGATACCGAGATAAGCAAGGCTGGTCGTGGGCGAGAGCAGCACCCAGAGACCGAAGCCGAGATAAAGCAGTCCCGTTGCGTAGAGAAAGGCGCGGTTCATCGGGGGCCCCGGCGGTTGAGAACTCAGCCCAGACTATAGCCGCGTCGCCGCCCCGGCGCATCCGCACAAGCGCGCAACCGTGTGCGTCTCGTTCAGAGACGGCCCGGCGGCGCGCCATGGGCCTGCGGCAATTCGACGACGAACTCGACCCCGGTGTCGTTCGCCAGGTTACGCGCTGAGGCGCGGCCGCCGTGGTGCTCGGCCACCAGGCGGACGATGAACAACCCGAGTCCGAGGTGCGGCGTCGTGTCCGCGGGCCGTTCCGAGACCATCGAATCGAACAACCTTGCAGGCGGACCCGGTGGCAGGCGGCTGCCCGGGTTGGCCACGCTGAGCCGCCAGTGAGACCCGGACTCCTCGATCGCGAGCCGGATGTCCGCCCCGGCCGGCGCGAAAGCCACCGCGTTTTCCACCAGCTTGTCGAGCAGCTGGGCGATCAGCTCGGGCGCGCCGTCGAGCCAGCAGGCTGCGCCGGGTCGCGCGAGGCTGAATGTCCGATCCGGGTACAGCGCCTGGTAGGCCGCGGTCATCTCGCCGACCTGGGCCGCCAGGTCGAATCGTTCATGCGTCTCGGCAGCCACAGCGCGCTCGATCTGCCGGGCGGCGGCCAGGGCATTGACCAGCCGGCCCATCCGGTCCACCCCGTCCCGCGCCCGCCCCAGCCAGGGGCCCTCGCCGGCCCCCTCGGCCTCGAGATTGTCGAGTGAGCTGCGGACCACCGCCAGCGGCGTCCGAAGTTCATGCGCGAGCCGGCCACCGAGGCTCTGCAGGTAGAGGTTGTGTTCGTGCACCTTGCCGAGCAGTCCGCCGATGCTGCGGGCGAGATCGCCGAGCTCGTCGTCGGCCTGCGCATTCGGCAGCGGACCGCTGATTTCGCCGCGCCGTCCCACGGCGTCGCCGGCGGCGTCCCGCAGGCGGCGAATCCTGAGCGACAGCAACACCGCGTAACCCAGCAGTACCGCAGCGGCGGCAAAGCTGGCCAGCAGGCTGGTGCCCAGGAGGCGGCGCGTGGGGCGTCCGGTCAGGCTGAGGATCTCGGCCGTGTCGCGCTCGACCACGACGATGGCCTCGGCGGCCTGTCGGCTGCCGATCGGCGCCGCGGCGGCCAGCAGGCTGCCGCCGGGCAGGGCGTAACGGCGCGCGTCGCTGACACCAAGTGCGGCGAGCTCGATGTGTCGGCCGCTGAGCTGTCCCGGTCGGGCGGCCGGCGGCGGATCGGCATCGATCCGGTCGCCGAGTACCCGGCGATAAAGCCGCTCGAGCCATCCGGCGTCCGGGTCGGGCTGCGACTGGCGCGGCGGCCCGTGCTCGGCAAGCACGAAGCCTGCACGATCGACAAGGAACACGCGCTGGCCGGGGGGCGCGAGCGCGTCGAGGGCGGCCTGTGCCGCGGGATCCGGACCGGTCATCCAGCCCGGGACGGTGCGGAAGGTGCTCGCGCGCACCGTGCCTCCGGAGTCCAGCAGTCGCACGCCGAGACGGCCGTCCAGCAGTGCGGCCGGCACACGCGCCTCGAGTTGCCAGCCGGCGCTGGTGGCCTGCCAGTCGCCACGCGCGCGCGGATCCGGCGATGCACCCCCTACGATGCCGCTGACCGTCCCAGGAGCCTCCAGCGGAAACTCCACCCGCAGGTCGCGACCATGCAGGCTCACGGCGGCCGGCGGACGGGTCCCCGGCGCCGCGACGAACACGTGGATGAAAACACCGCGGCGAGCGACCAGCAGGGCCATGTCGCCGTGCGACTCCGCCTGGAGACTGGCCGGGCCCCAGTCCTCGACGAAGCCGTCCAGCGTCGGCAGGGCGGGCAGCACGTGGACGTAGAGGTCTGCGCCACGCGCCCGGTCTGCTCGCCAGCGGGTCGATGGGGCGGCGAATTCGTCAGCCGCGGGCGCGACAGCGGCGGCGAGCAGGCGCGCGGTGGACGACAGCGTCTCGGCTTCGCCCTGGCGCAACGTCGTCTCGATGTCGCGCGCGTACTGGCAACCGGCCCAGGGCAGCAGCAGGGTGACGGCGCTGACCGCCACCAGCTGGCCGGCCAGCTTCATGCCGCGGGCCCGTTCGGCCTCATGCCGCCGGACCGTCCCGCCTCATGTCGCGGCGCCGTCCCGCCAGCGATAACCGAGGCCATAGACGGTCTGGATGGCGCCGAAGTCCGGGTCGATCGCCTCGAACTTGCGCCGGATGCGCTTCACGTGCGAGGTGATCGTGGCGTCGTCGAGCACCACGTGCGCGGCATCCATGAGCTGCTGCCGGTTCTTGACGTGGCCCGGGTGCCTGGCCAGCGCATGCACGATCCAGAACTCGGTCAGCGTGAGCCCCGGGTCCTGCCCGGCCCAGCGTGCCTCCAGTCGTTCGACATCGAGCTGCAGCTGGCCGCGCTCGAGCACGCGTTGTGCATCGGCGGGTTCGGTGAGGGCCTGCAGGCGGCGGAACAGCGCGGCGATGCGCGCCAGCAGGTGCGGCAGGCTGATGTCCTTGGTCAGGTAGTCGTCGGCGCCGAGTCGCAGACCTGACACGGCGTCGAAATCGCTGTCGCGCGCCGTGAGGAAAATCAGCGGCAGGCGCGGCGCGCGGGCGCGCAGTTCACGGCACAGCTCGAAGCCGCCTTCCGGCTCCGCGCCCAAGCTGACGTCGATCACGACCAGGTCGGGCAGGCGCGCGTCGAAGGCGTCGAGCGCCTCGCGCCGCGCGGCGAACATGCTCACGCGATAGCCGGCGCGCCGGAAGGCGTCGGCGTAGTTCTCGCGGATCGCCGCTTCATCCTCGACTATGGCGATGTGCCGGCTCACGAGGTGTCGGACAGCAGTTCGCGCAGGGCGGCCTCGATCGCCGCCTCGGAGGCCAGCACGGTATCGGCGGCGGGGCCCAGGGGGACGAAAGAGTCCTCGCTGGTGACCCGCGCCTTGGGCAGGCCGGGGCGGGCGGACTCGTCGAGCAGCGTGAAGATCTCTTCCGCGATCCCGCCGGTGCGGCGCCCCTCGTCGACCACCAGCACTTTTCCGGCCGCGTCGGCCTCGCGCACGATGGCTTCGGCGTTCAGCGGCTTGAGCCAGCGCAGGTCCAGCACGCGGATGCGGCGTCCCGCCTCCGGCACCACCCGTTCGGCCGCGCGCAGGGACATCCGTACACCATTGCCGAAGGTCACGACCAGGACCTCGGGTCGCTCGTCGCCGTAGGCGCGCGGCGCACCAAAGGGCACGAAGGTCTCGGGCGGGGGATAGCTGCACAGCCAGCCGCCGTCCTTGTTTTCGTGCAGGTCCTTCGTCATGTAGAGCGCGATCGGCTCGAGGAACGCCACCACCCGGCCGTTCACCTTCGCCAGGGCGGCGGCGGTGCGCAGCATCCCCGCCGCATCGTCGCCGCGTGCGGGGCAGGCGACGATGAGCCCGGGGATATCGCGCAAGGCCGCGAAGGAATTGTCGTTGTGAAAGTGCCCGCCGAAGCCTTTCTGGTAAGCCAGGCCGGCGATGCGGACGACCATGGGGTTCGCCCACTGGCCGTTCGAAAAAAACTGCAGCGAGCAGGCCTCGCCGCGCAGCTGGTCGCAGGCGTTGTGGAAGTACGCGAGGTACTGGATCTCGGGAAAGGGCAGCAGCCCCATGTATCCCGCGCCCTGCGCGAGGCCGAGGATGGTGGTCTCGTCGAGCAGCGTGTTGAAGACGCGACCGCCGCGAAAGGTGCTCGCCAGCCCGGCGGTCACCGTGTAGACGCCACCCTTGCGCGCCACGTCCTCGCCGAACAGCGTCATCTCCGGATACTTGATCATCAGGTCGTGCAGCGCGCGGTTGATCTGCAGCGACAGGTGGCGCGGCGGCCCCGCCTCGGGCAGGCGGGCCGCACCGCCGAACACCGCGAGCCGGTCTTCAACAGCCGGCGCACGGGCGGCCTCGGCATGCACGGCCGCGGCATCGAGCGGCGCGATCGTGGCCATCACCTCGGATGCGGTTTCGAGCCGCGGGCGCCGGGCCGCGCGCGCCGCGCTTTCCGCGACCCGCGTGCGGGACTCTTCGTAAAGCGCCAGGACTTCGTCAGGCGCCAGGCAACCGCTCGCCACGGCGAGTCGTGCGGCGGCGAGCAGCGGATCGCGTGCCTCGTTCGCCTCGATGGCGGCGATCTCCATGTAATCCCCTTCCCAGTCGGTGCCCGCATGGCCCAGCAGGCGCGGCACCTTGAGATGCAGGAAGGTGGGACGGCGGCGCTTGCGGCAGTGTTCCACCGCGCGCGCCGCCATTTCGAAAGCCTCGGGCAGCGACGTCCCGTCCGCAGCAAAGTAATCCAGGCCTTCGCGGCGCGAGAAGCCGGCCTCGATCCAGCCCGCCGGGGTGCTCACGGAAATGCCGATGCCGTTGTCTTCGCAGACGAAGAGCACGGGGACGGGAAGTCGCTGGTAGGCGGCCCACTGGGCGGCATTGAATCCCGCCAGCGCGGTCGCATGGTTCGTCGAGGCGTCGCCGAAGCTGCACAGCACGATGCTGTCGGCCGGCACCGGCGGTGTGCGCCGGATCCGCCGGGCTTCTTCGAGCCCCAGCGCCGCACCGACCGCCTTGGGCAGGTGGCTGGCGATGGTCGAGGTCTGCGGCAGCACCCACAACTTGCGATCGCTGCCCCACACCTTGTGGCGTCCGCCCGAAACCGGGTCCTCGCTGCTCGCCGCCAGCGACAGGCAGGTTTCGTAGACGGGGTCGCAGTCCGCGTCCTTGGCCAGGCGCGCCATCATGAAGCCGCCCGAGCGGTAATGCAGGAAAGCCGGGTCGGTCTCGCGGCAAAGAAAGCCAAGCACGGCATTGGCTTCGTGGCCGGAGCTGCCGATGGTGTAGAAGCCCTCGTTGCGCGCGCGCATCTCGCGCGCCTGCAGGTCGAGGTGCCGCGACAGCAGCTGGTGGCGGAAGATCTCGACGAATTCCCCGGCGGTCATCCGGCTGCCCGGCGCGATCGGTGCATGCGGTTGCGGCCGCTCGCGTTCCGCTGCCGTCAGCCCGCGCAGGAGTTCGAGGAAATTGCCGTCGATCACCGCGGCGCGATTGAGCCCGCGCGCGGCGCGTTTCGCGAGCGCGGCCTCAGAAGGCGTTGACACCCGTCAGCTCCCGACCGATGACGAGTTCGTGGATCGTCTCGGTGCCTTCGTAGGTGATGACGCTTTCGAGATTCAGCATGTGGCGGATCGGGCAGTATTCGGCGCTGATGCCGGCGCCGCCGAGAATATCGCGCGCATCGCGGGCGATGTCGAGCGCCATGCGGACGTTGTTCCATTTCGCCATCGAGACCTGCGACGGCTGCATGCGTCCCGCGTCCTTGAGGCGCCCCAGCTGCAGCGACAGCAGCTGGCCCGTGGTGATCCTTCGCGACATGTCCGCGAGCCGTCGCTGGACCGTCTGGGTATGCGAGACCGGCCGGTTGAACAGCTCGCGATCGTTGGAATAATCCAGCGCTTCCTTGAGGCAGGCCTGCGCGGCGCCGATGGCACCCCAGGTGATGCCGTAACGCGCCTGGGTGAGACAGCCGAGCGGGCCCTTGAGGCCGCGGACGCCGGGCAGCATGCTGGCCGCCGGAACCCTCACGTTGTCGAAGAACAGCGAGGAGGTGACCGAGGCGCGCAGCGAAAACTTCCGGTGAATCTCGGGTGCGTCGAAGCCCTTCATGCCCTTCTCGACCAGGAAGCCTCGCAGGCCGTCGTCCGTCATCGCCCAGACGACGGCGACATCGGCGACGCTGCCGTTGGTGATCCACATCTTGGCGCCGTTGATGATCCAGTCGTCGCCGTCGCGTTTCGCGTGGGTCTTCATGTTGCCCGGGTCCGAACCGCCGTGGGGTTCGGTCAGGCCGAAGCAGCCGATCGCCTCGCCGGACGCCAGCGCCGGCAGCCATCGCTGTTTCTGCTCCTCGCTGCCGTAGGTGTGGATCGGCCACATCACCAGGCTTGACTGCACGGAGACGAAGCTGCGGATGCCGGAATCGCCGCGCTCGAGTTCCTGGCAGATCAGGCCGTAGGACACGCCGTTCAGGCCGGCGCAGCCATAGCCTTCCAGCGAGGAGCCGAGCAGGCCGAGGTCGGCCAGCTCGGGCACCAGCTCGGCCGGGAAACGGTGTTCCTCGAAGCATTCCCGGATGATCGGCAGGACTTTCTCATCGGTGAAGCGGGCGACGGTGTCCTGCACCATCTGCTCGTCCTCGGACAACGTGCCGCGGACGTCGTAGAAATCGAAGGGATTGACGGAACTCACGCTGGAATCTCCCGGAAAGCGATGGCCCGGGCACGCGCTCCGGACGAGGCGATCATTCTAGCCGATCGGCCGCCCGGGGTCCGCGCAGAAGATGGGCGAACGATGCGCGGGCCATCGGTTTACGGCGATAATGTGCCGCATGAAAATCCCCGAGATCCTGTTGATCGAATCCGCCCATCGGCCGGGCAGCCTGGCCAGCATCCTCGGCGTCATCGGTGACGAGGGGCTGGTCGTCGAACACCTGGCCTCGCTGCGTCGCGACCAGGACAAGACGGTCTGGGAAATCACACTCGAAATGGATCCCGATGCCGGCCCGCGCCTCAGGGAGCGGATCGACGCATTGCCCAACGCGCGCCTGCTGGGGCGCTCCGACCGGGTGTTCAATCGCCACCGCGGCGGCAAGATCCGCACCGTCAGCACGCTGGATATCGGCAGCCTGCAGATCCTGCGTGACGTCTACACGCCCGGTGTCGCACGCGTCTGCCTTGCGATCCGCGACAACCCGGCGCTGGCCGCCGAGTACACCGCGATCAGCCGCACGGTCGCGATCGTGACCAACGGCACCGCCGTGCTCGGCCTCGGTGACATCGGCGCGCTTGCAGGGATGCCGGTGATGGAAGGCAAGGCTGCGCTGATGGCGAGCCTCGCCGGGCTGTCGGGCGTGCCGATCCTGGTCGAGGAGAAGGATCCAAAGCGCCTGGTCGAGATCATCGCGGCGATCGCCCCGTCGTTCGGCGCGATCCAGCTCGAGGACATCGCGGCCCCCGGCTGTTTCGAGGTCGAGGACACATTGCGGGCGCGACTCGACATCCCGGTGCTGCATGACGACCAGCACGGCACGGCCGTGGTGGCGATGGCGGCGGTGCGCAACGCCGGGCGCCAGGCCGGGCAGCGGCTGTCCCGAAGCGTCGTCGGCCAGGTCGGACTCGGCGCGGCCGGCATCGGCATCGCCCGGCTGCTCCTGTCGCGCGGCACGCCCCGGATCCTGGGCGCGGACCTGGACGCCGGCGCCCGGCAGCGCTTCGCCGCGCTCGGCGGCGAGCCGGCGGACCTGGCCCGGGTCATGGCGGAAGCGGACATCGTCATCGCCACGACCGGCGTGCCCGGCCTCATCAAGCCCGCCATGGTGCGCGCCGGCCAGGTGATCCTCGCGTTGTCCAACCCCGACCCGGAAATCGAGCCGCAGGCCGCGCTCGCCGCGGGCGCGGCCTTCGCGGCCGACGGCAAGAGCATCAACAACGTGCTCGGCTTTCCCGGGCTGTTCAGGGGTGCCCTCGAGGCGGGCGCCCGGCGTTTCACCGACGAGATGCTGGTGGCGGCGGCCGAGACGATCGCCGACCTGGCGTCGGACCATGACCTCGTGCCGGACCCGCTCAACCTGGCGGTGCACGACGCGGTCACGGCGGCCGTTGCCAAGGCGGCGCGCGACTCCGGCGCCTGAGGCCTGCGCTTCCACGCGACTTGCCACCGGCCGCGCGCCCGGCAGTGCCGCGGTCGATTTCAGCGGTGCCGCGCTGGGCTCCAGCTCGACTTCAGTAGGGAATCCCGACCCGCCGGTAGGCCGCCGCAAGCAGCCACAACGGCCCGATCATGAGGAACTGCAGGTCCTCGAAGAACGAGGGTTTCTTGCCCTCGATGCGATGCCCGATGAACTGGCCGATCCATGCCACGACGAACACGACCAGCGAGATGGCCCACAGCGGCGTCGCCAGTTCGTCGAGCCCGGCGGCGAGCAGCAGCAGGAGCGTCAGCACGAGCGTCGCGCCGACGGCCAGCGATACCGACATGAGGAAGTAGTAGACCACGGCGGCCATCGTGAACAGCACGGCCCAGTTGAGCGCGGGCGAAATGTCGGCGAAAGTGGCGGGCACCGGCAGGGCCCACAGCAGGCCGATGAGACTGAAGACGATCGCCGGGACGCAGATCCAGTGGATGAGCTTGTTGACCGGGTGCTGATGGCTGGCACCGTAGGCCGTCAACCAGTCGTCTATGCTGCGCATATGTGTTCTCCCTCGGCCCGGGACACGTGTCCGACACGTGGCGAAGGTATCATGGAGACATGGACACCGGGAGCGGCGGCCGCCCGTGGGCCGGCCGCCTCCCGGATTTTTTTCCACAGGAGCAGACAATGAAGCGAAAGATCATGCACCTGGCGACGGCGTCGATCGTCGCCACGGCCGTGCTGGCCGCCGGTTGCCAGACAATCGACCCGTACACGGGCGAGACCAAGACGGCGAGTGCCACCAAGGGCGCAGCCATAGGGGCCGGGGCGGGCGCGCTGCTGGGCATTCTGACCGGCGACGATTCGAAGGATCGCCGCAAGCGGGCGCTCATCGGCGCCGGCGTCGGCGCGCTGGCCGGTGGCGCGGTCGGCAACTACATGGATCAACAGGAAGCGGAGCTTCGCCAGCGGCTGGCCGGCAGCGGCGTCAGCGTCACGCGGGTCGGCGACGAGATCCTGCTCAACATGCCGGGCAACATCACCTTCCAGACCGACAGCTCCGACCTGAATCCGCAGTTCTTCGACGTGCTGAACTCAGTGTCGCTGGTACTGGAGGAGTACGACAAGACGGTCGTCGAGGTCGTGGGACACACCGACAGCACGGGCTCGGCGGAATACAACCAGGCCCTGTCGGAGCGGCGGGCCGCGACGGTCGCGACCTATCTCGCCAACCGTGACATCGACCGGCAGCGGATCCTGGCTTTCGGCCAGGGAGAAATGCAGCCGGTGGCCGACAACTCGACGGCTGCGGGACGTGCGGCGAATCGTCGCGTCGAATTGACGCTGTCGCCGATCACCACCTGAGGGCGCGCGGCGAAAGCCTTCTCGACGGAGTCAGGCTGCGCGGTCGATGAGGCCGCGCAGCTTTTTCATCGCCGCGGCCTCGATCTGGCGGATGCGCTCCGCTGAGACGCCGTATTCGTCCGCGAGCTCCTGCAGCGTGGCCTTGTCTTCCGCGAGCCAGCGCCGGCGGAGAATCTCCCGGCTGCGGTCGTCGAGATCGCCGAGCGCGGCGCCGAGCGCCTGGTGGGCGATCTCATCCGAATCTTCGTCGGCCACCAGTTCCGCCGGGTCGGCGCCCGGTGCGGGCAGGTAAGCCGCCGGCGCGCCGAGACGTTCCTCGTCGTCGGCATCCGGGCGCGGATCCAGCGACATGTCGCGAGCGGCCAGGCGCTGCTCCATTTCGTTGACCTCGGCGGGCGTGACGCCGAGATCACCGGCGACCGCCCGTGTCTCCTCGGCGGACAGCCAGCCGAGGCGTTCCTTGGCCTTGCGGAGGTTGAAAAACAGCTTGCGCTGCGCCTTGGTGGTGGCGATCTTCACGAGCCGCCAGTTCTTCAGGACGAACTCGTGGATCTCCGCGCGAATCCAGTGGACGGCGAAGGAGACGAGCCGCACCCCCACGGTGGGATCGAAGCGCTTCACGGCCTTCATGAGGCCGATATTGCCTTCCTGGATCAGGTCGCCGAGCTGCAGGCCGTAGCCGTTGTAGCCGCGTGCGATGTGCACCACGAAGCGCAGGTGGGAGAGCACGAGCTGCCGCGCCGCGTCCAGGTCGCTGTCGCGGCGGAAACGCCAGGCCAACTCGGTCTCCTCGTCGGCGCTCAGCACCGGGATCGTGGACACCGCGTTGATGTACGCGTTGAGATTGCCGACCGGTGCGGCCAGCACCAACTCGTTGTGGCGCATGACGAGCGCTGTGCTCATACAGATTCCTCCCCTCTCACCCGGGATTTTAGCAGTCGATGTCTTAGAGTGCTAACGGCGGCCGGGGTTCCCCGGCGGTTCTGGAGCAGAAATGTGAATCAAGTCAGGTTATTGGCTCAGATTCCGGGCTCGATGCGCCGCAGGTGGCGCGTCGCCGAGACCCACGCGCCGAGCCACCCGAGGGCCGCGCCGGCGGCCAGCAGGGCGAGTGCACCGTCGCCGCCGAGGCCGGTCGGCCGGAAGCCCGAGCCGTACAGCTCGGCGAGCCGCGCCGCCGGTCCGCCCAGGGCGAGCAACCCCCCCTGCACGATGATCAGCGCGACGAGGCCGCCGCCCAGGCCGTACCAGAACCCGCCATAGAGCAGCGGGCGGCGAATGAAGCCGTCCGTGCCGCCGACCAGCTTCATGACCTCGATCTCGTCGCGGCGGTTCTGGATGTCCAGCCGGATGGTGTTGCCGACGATCACCAGCACCCCGACGGCCAGGAGGCCCGCAGCCAGCAGCGCGAGGCGGCCGGCGATCTCCAGCATGGCGGACAACCGCCGCACCCATTCAGCGTCGGCCTGCACGATATCCGCCTCGGGCAGCGCGCGCAGCCGGGCGGCCAGCGCCTCCATCGCCTCGGCCTCGTCGCCACGGGCCGCGGGCCGCACGATCACCAGGTGAGGCAACGGGTTGGCATCGAGCGCGTCCACCGTGGCGCCGAGACCGGAACCGGCGCGGAACCGGGCGAGCGCCTCGTCGGCGGTCACCAGTTCGACGGCCTCCACCTCGGGCCAGGCGCGGATCTCTTCGGCCAGCGCGGCAGCCCGCCCAGGCGACTGGCCGTGTTCCAGGTAGAGCGAGAGTTCGATGCCGTCGTCCCAGTGCCCGGAAAGCGCCTGCAGGTTGGCCACCAGCAGGTGCAGGCTCGCGGGCAGCGCCAGCGCGACGCCGATCACCGCCAGGGTCATGCCGGTCGCGACGGGTTGTTCGCTGAGTCGTCCCAGCGAGCCGATCATGGTCTGCACGTGGCGCTGAAGCCAGGTGCGCAGATGCCCGAGAAGGCCGGCGCCCGGCCAGCGGAACGCGATGTTCGGCCAGCTCAGGCGTGCCAGAAGCGACGGCCGGCGATTGCGCCTTCCGGTGCCGCGCCGTGCGCCCGAGGCCTTAGGCCGGGATGCCCGGGAAGGCATGGTCTACATCCTCGACGAGGCGCCCGTCGCCGAGCGCGATGCGGCGATGACCGAGCCGCTCGAGCAGCCCCTGGTCGTGACTGGCCACCAGCACGGTCACGCCGACGCGATTGAGGCGCGCGAACAGGTACATGATCTCCAGTGACAGGTCCGGGTCCAGGTTGCCGGTGGGCTCGTCGGCGATGAGCAGGGGTGGACGGGCCGCGATGGCGCGCGCGATGCCGACGCGCTGCTGCTCGCCGGTGGACAGCATGACCGGCGGCAGCTGCTCCTTGCCCAGGAGGCCGACCTGGTCCAGCGCCGCCCGCACGCGACGCCCGGTCTCCCGGCGCGTGCCGCCGGAGATCACCAGCGGCAGCGCCACGTTGTCGAACACCGTGCGGTCGGCCAGCAGCTTGTGGTCCTGGAACACCATGCCGATCTGCCTGCGAAAGGCCGGCACCTGTCGCCGCGAAATCCCTGCCGTGTTCCGTCCGCCGATCAGCACCTGGCCGCGGGTCGGCCGCTCGATACAGGAGATGAGCTTCAGGAGGGTGCTCTTGCCCGCGCCCGAATGCCCCGTGAGGAAAACCATCTCCCCGGCCTCGATCCGGAAGCTCAGATCCCGCAGCGCATCTCGCCCGCCGGGATAGCGCTTGTGGACCTGTTCGAAGCGGATCATCGGCTCATCGGGGCGCGCCGGGCGCGGGTGCGGCGAGCAAGGCGTCGACGAAAGGCCCGGCCTCGAATGGCGCGAGGTCTTCGATGCTCTCGCCGATGCCGATGAAGCGCATCGGCAGGCCCAGTTCGCGCGCGATCGCCAGCACGATCCCGCCTTTCGCGCTGCCGTCGAGCTTGGTGATCGCGATGCCGGTGACGCCGACCGCCTCGTTGAAGCGCCGCGCCTGCAGCAGCGCGTTCTGGCCGCTGCCGCCGTCCAGCACCAGCAGGACCTCGTGAGGCGCATCCGCGTCGAGACGCCCGAGGACGCGCTTCACCTTGCGCAGTTCGTCCATCAGGTTTTCCTGCGTATGAAGCCGTCCGGCCGTGTCGGCCAGCAGCACGTCCACGCGGCGCGCGCGGGCGGCCTCGAAGGCGTCGTAGACGACCGCCGCAGGATCGGCGCCCGTGTGCTGCGCGATCACGGGGACGTCATTCCGCGCGCCCCAGGTCTGCAACTGTTCCACCGCCGCGGCGCGGAAGGTGTCGCCGGCGGCGAGCATGACCGACCGGCCGTCGGCCTTCAGCTTGTGTGCGATCTTGCCGATCGTCGTCGTCTTGCCTGCCCCGTTGACGCCGACGACCAGCACGACGAAGGGACGGATGTCCGGCGGGATCTCGAGCGGCGCCTCGCACGGCGTGAGAATCTCGAGCATCTCCCGGCGGATGGTGTCGATCACGGCGCGGCTGTCGCCGAGTTCGTCGCGCCACAGCTTGCGCTCGAGACCGGAGACGATCTGCGATGTCGCGTCTACGCCGACGTCGCCGGTCAGCAGGCGCGTCTCCATTTCCTCGATGAATTCCTCGCCCACCTTGCCGCCCGGCAACAGGTGCGCGAGGTCGTAGGTGAGCCAGCTGTCGCCCTGGTTCAGGCGCTCGCGGAGGCGACGGAAGAAACCCTTGCGTTTCTGGCCGGACTCCGGCGCGTCGCCGTCGGTCGCGGCGCGTGGCTGGCCGGCATTGGGATCGGGTGTGGGCATCATGAACCGGTGGCAAGCGGGCGGTACCGCTATGCTAACGCCTCCGTCGGGGCGCCGGAAAGAAAGCGGGCGGCCCGGAGGCCGCCCGCCTGTAGTCACCGGCGAGAGCCGGAATCAGTCGTCCGCGGGCGGCGCCGCATTCGCGCGAGTCCGGTTCGGCGCGTTGCAGTCATCGGTGAAGTTGCCGTAGGCCGCGGGGGCGATCGGACTGCCCGTGGCGCCGAAGATCAGCGTCTGGCCGTTGGCGGGCAGCATCGCCATCGGATTGCCCGCGATGAACACCAGTTGCTGCGCCTGCATCTCGCCGGTCGCGGTCTGCGACGCGGCCTCGTCATCAGTCGGCTGGAGCTGCGAACCGTGCGAGGCGCCGTCGGTGAAGCAGACACGCGCCTTGAGGCCCGCCGGGTCGATGACGGGCGTCGGCGAGAAGGCGTAGTCCTCCAGGCCCGCGCGCTCCATCTCGGCCGCCAGGCGATTCGACGCACTGTTCGGCACGACCGAGTCTCCGTCCACCTGGATGAAGTGCACTGCGGTGTTGCCGGCCGCCCGGGCCGCGTGGCTGATCGGGTCGCCGGCGTCCACGATGTTCTGCAGGTCGCGGATGAAGTTGTTGTACAGGCTGGTGTTGGGCACCAGGCCGTTGCCGATCAGTCCTGCCTCGATCCGCGGGCCGAAGGAGAAACTGTCGAGCAGCAGGTCGGATACCGTGCCGCCGCCGACGCCCAGCGTCGCCGTGGCCACCCCGTCTTCCACCGAGAGGAAGTTGGTCCCGGTGATCGCGCCGAGCGACTGGCCGATGAAGTGCACGCGGCTGCCGTCGAAGTCGGGCGCTTCATCGCCGTCGATATCCAGTGTCGGGATCGAACGCGTGAGGCCGACCAGGTCGACGCCGGCCTGGCGCAGGTTGTCGCGGCTGACCAGACCGTTGGCGAGATTGATGAAGTGCGCGCCGCTCTCGTCGATGTTGCCGTCCGGTCCGCTTGCGCCCGTTTCATTGTCGAGCAGGTCGAGATCGAAGGTGCGCTCCGGGACCCCGGGAACCCGGAACAGGGCCGTCGGATTCGCCGCCAGGATCGCGCCGAGCTCTTCAGGCGTGATCTCGGCGAAGTCGATCTGCGCCGCGGCGATGCCGTGGAGGGGCTGGTCGATGGCGATCACGGCGTAGCCGGCGTTGTTCAGCGGTTCGGTGATGGCGAACATGTCGAGCCGGTTGCGCGTGATGCCGTGATTGAAGATCACGACCGGCCAGCCGGCTTCCGGCTTGACGGCCGTGCCGCCGATGGCCGCAGCGTAGTCGGTGTTGTCGTTCGGGATGGTGATCACGACCGGCACGCTGACGTCGGCGCGCTTCAGGGGTACCGGGTTGAACTTGTTGAGCACCGTGCTCGTGTCGTCGAGCGGGCTTTCGGTGGCCGCAACCCACGGGGCGGACAACGGCGCCGCCGGCGCTTCAGCCGTGGGCGGCGACAGGTAGTACGGGATCTGCAGTGCGCCGGCGTAGACATCGCCCTCGCCGGGGATGGCGGAGGCATCGACGTCCTGCAACCCGAGCACCAGCGCCGTGGTGACAGGCGTGCCGGCCGGCAACACGATTTCCCCGGGACCGGGCAGCGGCACGGGGGTGACGAACTGGGCGATCTGCGACGGGCCGGCGGTAGCCATGTCGGCCGCGGTCTGCAGCACGGTCTCGGTATCGAGCGTCGTGAAGCTGGCGGTCACCACGATGTTGCCCACCGGGACGCCCAGGGTCTGGCCGACCTGCAGGTGCGCGGCGATGAACAGCCCGAGCAACTCTTCCGTCGTCAGGTCGGGCGGCAGGGGCGTACCCGGCGGGGGCAGCTGGATTGCGCCCGCCAGGAAGCCCGCGCGAATCTGCGCGAAGGTGTTGTCGGGCTGCGCCGGGTTGCCCTGCGTGTCCGTGATGCCGTCCGTGAGGATCATCAGGTAGCCGTTCTCGGTGCCTGGCGTGAACAGGTTGTCGCGGTTCGAATTCAGCGGCCGCAGCGGCTTGAGCTGGATCGTCTGGCCACCGGCATCGATGTCCGGGGCGAGGCCGACCGAGTAATCGACGCCCTGCACGAGGAAGGGATTGCCCGTCGCGGCGACGCCGATGGCGGCGCAGTTTTCGGCGGGCGCCAGCGCGACCTTGCAGAGGGTCGTATCCGACAGCCCGACCACGGCCTTGTTCGTCGGGCTGATCGCCACCTCGAGCAGGAACACCGTCTGCGGCGTCAGCGTGGCCGGGTCCACCGCGCGGGTGAAGTTGGCCTGGATGCGCGCGTTCGTGGAGAAGCCATCGAGCTGGTTGACCAGCGGCGCGAGCGGCTGCAGTGGTTGCGCCGGCAGGTTGAGCGTGCCGTCGGTGCCCGGGTCCGCAACGAAACCGAGGATGTCGTTGGGATACGGCACGATCGCGCTCAGCGGATCGAATTGCGCCCGGAACGTGGCACTGGCAACCGGGAGTTCAGGCACGCCATTGCCGGTTCCGACAGATGGTGCGTCAGGATCGTTGGCGTCCGACAAACACCCGGAGAGCGCCAGCGCAACTACTGCAAGCGCCACCGAATAGAGGCTTCTCATCGTTATGACTCCTACCAAACAGGAATGATCTTTTTTCGAATCGTTTATCGTCCGGGGACGCGCGTGGCACGGCGCATGTCTCGGCTTGCGCCGCGCGGTCGTCCGGGGAAGCCTACGCTGGTTCTCATCGTCGTTTCAAGGCCTTGAGTTTGCTGCACTTGCGTCATCAGTGACGCAGGGCATCGCCGCCAGGGTTCGCCGCTCGGCACGGGACGATATGATCACGCTTTCGAGAACTCCGGGCAGGCGATGAAGGGATGACGACCAGGCGGGGCAAACCAGGCAGCTTCCGGATCATCGGCGGTGAATGGCGCAGCCGGCGACTGCCGCTGCCGGCCGGCGCCGACGTGCGCCCGACGCCCGATCGTGTTCGCGAGACGCTGTTCAACTGGCTGTCGCCGGTGATCCAGGGCGCACGCTGCCTGGACCTGTACGCCGGCAGCGGGGCGCTCGGGCTCGAGGCCCTGTCGCGCGGTGCGGCACGGGCCGTGTTCGTCGATATCGCGCCCGCAGCACTGCACCAGGTTGCGGCCAGTCTCGAGATCCTGAAATGCACGCGAGGCGAGACGATCCGCATGGACGCGCGGCGGTACCTCGAGGCGCCGGGCACCCCATTCGATATCGTTTTTCTCGACCCCCCTTACCGGCGCGACCTGCTGGCTCCGTCACTCGACGCGCTCCTGCGGCACGGCTGGCTGGCGCCCGGGGCGGCGGTGTACCTCGAGCACGAGGCGGGCATCGCGCCGCCCGTGTTGCCCGCCGGCTGGCAGCTGCATCGGAGCGCGGCCGCGGGCCAGGTGCGGTACCATCTGGCTCGCCCCGAACCTGTGAAGGCAGAGAGTTCATGAGTATCTCGGCGATGTACCCCGGTACCTTCGATCCGATCACCAACGGTCATCTCGACCTCGTCCGGCGGGCGGCCTCGATCTTCGAACGCGTGGTGGTCGCCATCGCCGCGAACCCGGCCAAGGCCCCGCTCTTCAGTCTCGATGAGCGCGTGGAACTGGCGGCTGCGGTGCTCGCGGAACTGCCCAACGTGGAGGTGCGCGGCTACAGCGGCCTCACCGTCAAGTTCGCGCAGGAACACGGCCTGCCGGTGATGATCCGCGGCTTGCGCGCCGTCTCCGATTTCGAGTTCGAGTTCCAGCTTGCGACCATGAGCCGGCACATCGCGGGGCAGGTCGAAACGGTGTTCCTGACGCCCACCGAGCAGTTCAGCTTCATCTCGTCGAGCATGGTGCGTGAAATCGCCATGCTCGGCGGCGACGTGTCGCGCTTCGTGGACCCGGTCGTCGAGGCCGCGCTGAAACGCCGCGCGGCGAGCAGGGCTGAGCGTGGCTGAACTCCACTACGGTCGCGCGACTCCCTGGTACCGCCTGGCCGGCGTGTACCGCGTGCTGGCGCTGTTTCTCCTGTGTCTGCCAGTGTTTGCGTGGGCCGGTGCGCCGGGCCAGGCCGCGATCGCGAGCGCGCATCCGCTCGCCACGCGCGCGGGCATGGCGGTCCTCGAGGCCGGCGGCAACGCCTTCGATGCCGCCGTCGCCGTGAGCGCCGCGCTCGGCGTGGTGGAGCCTTACTCGTCGGGTCTCGGCGGAGGGGGGTTCTGGCTGCTCCATGTCGCCGACGACGGCCGCCAGGTCCTGGTCGATGCGCGGGAGACCGCCCCGGGCGAAGCTCATGCCGAGATGTACCTGGACGAGCAGGGCGAGCCGGTCCCGGGACTGTCGCTGAACGGGCCGCTTGCGGCCGGCATTCCCGGCACGCCTGCGGCATTCGTCCACGTGAGCGAGCGCTATGGGCGCCTGCCCCTGGCGGAGACGCTGGCGCCGGCGATCGCGCTGGCGCGCGACGGCTACCCGGTCTACGAACGGATGCGCCTGGGGTTGAACTTCAAGGCCGAGCAACTGCGCCGCTGGCCCGGCAGTGAACTGTTGCTGCCCGGGGGCGAGGTGCCGCCGCTGGGTGCGCGCATGCGGCTGCCCGGGCTCGCCCGGCTGATGGAGCGCCTCGCCCGCGACGGACTCCCGGGGTTCTACGGCGGCGAGAGCGCGGCCGCCATGGTGGATGCGGTGCGTGCGCACGGCGGCATCTGGTCGCTGGAGGACCTGGAGAACTACCGCGTGATCGAGCGCGAGCCCCTGGCCGCGGAATTCCCCGGGGGACTGAGAATCGTGCTGCCCCCGCCGCCCTCGGCCGGTGGGGTGGCCATGATCCAGGCGCTGAACCTGTTGCAGTCCTATGACCTCGAGACGATGGAGCCCGCTGCGCGCGCGCACCTCGTCGTCGAAGCGCTGCGCCGCGCCTTTCGCGATCGCGGCTACCTAGGCGATCCCGATTTCGTGGACATGCCGCTGGAAAGGCTGTTGCACCCGCATTACGCAGCCGGCCTGCGGACCTCGATGCGCAACGACAGGGCCACTCCGAGTGCGGTGTTCTCGCCGCTGCACCAGGACGAGGACGGCGACCACACGACGCATTTTTCGGTGGTCGACGCGGCCGGCAATCGCGTTGCCGTGACGCAGACGCTGAATGGCTGGTTCGGCAGCAGCTTCATCGTCCCGGGGCTCGACCTGCTGCTCAACAACGAGATGGACGATTTCGCCACCAAGCCGGGCGAACCGAACCTGTACCAGCTGGTCGGCGCCGGCGCGAACGACATCGCGCCGGGCAAGCGGATGTTGTCGAGCATGACACCGACTTTCCTGGAGTCGCCACGCGGCGTCGCCGTGCTCGGCACGCCGGGCGGCAGCCGCATCATCAGCATGGTGCTGCTCGCGACACTCGCCTGGATCGAGGGTGCGGACGCCGCCACGATGACTTCGCTGCCGCGCTACCATCACCAGTACCTGCCCGATCGTGTCGTGCATGAGCCCGAAGCGTTCAGCGCGGAGGAAAGTGCCGCCCTTGCGGCGCGCGGGCACGCCCTGCAACCCAGTCGCCGCATGTACGGCAACATGAACGTCGTCACCTGGGATTACGCGGGCAACCGCCTCGAGGCGGCGACCGATCCGCGCGGCGAGATCGAGGGCTGGACTTACTGAGGCGCGGCTCAGCGCTGGCAGCCGGCGCAGTAGTAACTCGAGCGCTGCCCCTGCACGATGGCCCGGATCGTCCCTGCGCAGCGCAGGCAGGGCTCGCCCGCCCGGTCGTACACGGCCAGCTCGGGACGGAAGTAGCCGCGCTGGCCGTCGCCCCAGGCGAAGTCGCGCAATGTCGTGCCGCCCTGGCGAATCGCCGCTTCGAGCACTTCGCGGATGGCCGTGACCAGCGCCGCCAGGCGCGGCGCGCCGATCCGTCCGGCGGCGCGCAGCGGGTGAATGCCGGCGCGGAACAGCGCCTCGCTGGCGTAGATGTTGCCGACCCCGACCACGATCCGCCCGTTCATGATGAGCTGCTTGATCGCGATCCTGCGGCCGCGGCAGGCTGCTGCGAGGTATTCGGGACTGAAGCCGGGGCCGAGCGGCTCGGGACCGAGCTCGCAGAGCAGCGGATGGCGCAGCGGATCGCCCGCGATCCAGTCGGCTGAGCCGAAGCGGCGCGGGTCGTGAAAACGCAGCAGCCGGCCCCCTTCGAGAACCAGGTCCATGTGATCGTGCCTGCCGGGCGGCGCGGCGGCCTGGAGTATCCGCAGGCTGCCGCTCATGCCCAGGTGCAGCATGAGGGTCCGGTCACCCTCGGCCCGGAACAGCAGGTACTTGGCACGGCGCTCAGCGGCCAGCACCCTGCGCCCGGGCAGCTCGCGCCCGAGGGATGCGGGCACAGGCCAGCGCAGCTGCGGCTGGCGCAGCGCGACCGCGGTGACGCGCGTGCCCTCGATCCACGGTGCGACGCCGCGGCGCGTGGTCTCGACTTCGGGCAGTTCGGGCATGGGGCTGGCTTCGATCCGTGGCGCGCCGCCGAATGACTTCCGGCGGTCAAGCTCCTATAGTGACATTAATTATTCCAATGATTCTCAACACGGTGGTATCCAGGTGATGGAACTCCTTTTCGAATACCAGTACGGCTTGCTCGGCCTGTCGGCCTGGGGCTACGTGCTCGCCTCGCTCATCATGGTGCAGGTGACCGTGTTCGCGGTGACGCTCTACCTCCACCGCGACGCCGCCCATCGCGCCGTCGACCTGCATCCGGCGATCCGGCATTTCTGCCGCTTCTGGCTGTGGATGACCACGGGCATCAGCACCCGCGAATGGGTGGCCATCCATCGCAAGCACCACGCGCGCTGCGAGACACCGGACGATCCCCACAGCCCGCAGGTCGAGGGGCTCAAGAAGGTGCTGCTCGAGGGCGCGGAGCTCTATCGTCACGAAGCGCGCAACCAGGAAACGCTGGCCAAGTACGGCCGCGGCGCGCCGGACGACTGGCTGGAACGCAAGGTCTACGGCGCCGCCCACAACTACCTCGGCATCGTGCTGATGGTCGTGCTGTTTCTCGTGCTGTTCGGCATCCCGGGCATCATCATGATCGCGGTCCAGCTGGCCTCCCAGCCACTGCTCGCCGCCGGCATCGTCAACGGCGTCGGCCATTACGCCGGCTACCGCAATTTCGAATGCGCCGATGCCTCGCGCAACGTCACGCCCTGGGGGCTGCTGCTCGGCGGCGAGGAGCTGCACAACAACCATCACGCCTTCCCCTCGTCGGCGCGTTTCTCCATCCGGCGCTGGGAACTGGATATCGGCTGGGTCGTCCTGCGGGCCTTGTCTTTCTTCCGGCTCGCGAAAGTCCGGCGCACGGCCCCGGTGCCGGCCAGGGCGACGGCCCGCCAGCAACTCGATCTCGACACCGTGCGCGCGATCGTCGTCGGGCGGATGCACGTGATGCGTGATTATTCCCGCATGGTGACGCTGCCGGTGTTGCGTACCGAGTTCGCGGCATTGCGCAAGCGCCTGCCAGAGCGGGCCGGCCGGTTGCGCAAGCTGCTGGTGCGCGAGACGGGGTTGCTCGACGCCAATGCGCGACGGCGGCTCGGCGAGGTGCTGGACAACAGCCAGGCGCTGGCGACCGTCCACGAGTTCCGCGAGCGGCTGAAGGCGATCTGGAACGGTTCGGCGACCAGCAACGAGAAACTGGTGGCGCAGGTGCGGGAGTGGTGTGCGGAGGCCGAAGCCAGCGGCGTGCGCGCGCTGCAGGAGTTCGCCGCCAGCCTGCGGGGGTATGCCTTGCGTCCTGCCTGAGGGGCGCGTGGCCCGCTGGCGGCAGCCGACCGCTGGTCCGCACAAAGAAAAAGCCCGCCGAAAGGCGGGCTTTTTTGTCAGCGCGTCGGCCTGCAGCCAACGCTCATTTTATTTTCGCTTCCTTGTAGGCGACGTGCTTGCGCGCCTTGGGATCGAATTTGATCAGCTCCATCTTCTCCGGATGCAGCCGCTTGTTCTTGGTCGTGGTGTAGAAATGTCCCGTTCCCGCGGACGACACCAGCTTGATCTTGTCACGCATGGCTGGCTCCTCAGTACTTTTCGCCGCGGGCGCGAAGGTCGGCGAGCACCGTCTCGATGCCCTTGCGGTCGATGATGCGCAGCCCATGCTGGGACACGCGCAGCTTCACAAAGCGACGCTCGCTTTCCACCCAGATGCGGTGGGTGTGGAGATTGGGCAGGAAGCGCCGACGCGACTTGTTGTTCGCGTGAGACACGTTGTTGCCCGTGAGTGGCCCCTTGCCGGTGACCTGGCAGACTCGCGACATGATTTTGACCTCGGAAAAAACCGGCAGACCGGCCATTTGAGAGTCGGCCATTATGCCGACGCCTGTCGGACGGCGCAAGCCACCCGCCAGAAACCTAGAGCAGTCCGCGCTCGGCGAAGCTGACGCAGGCGGCGTCCCCCACGACCAGGTGGTCCAGCACCCGGATATCGACGAGGGCGAGGGCGCTCTTCAGCCGCCGGGTGATCACCTCGTCGGCCTGGCTGGGCTCGGCGACGCCCGAGGGGTGATTGTGCGCCAGGATCAGCGCCGCGGCGTTCTGCGCCAGGGCGCGCTTGACGACCTCGCGGGGGTGGACGCTGGCCCCGTCGATGGTGCCGCGGAACAGTTCCTCGAAGAGAATCACGCGGTTGCGGTTGTCCAGGTGCAGGCAGCAGAACACTTCGTGCGGGAGGTCCCGGAGACGCGCCCGGAGAAAGCGCCGCACGGCGTCCGGGGAGCCGAGGGCCGGGCCGCGCCTGACGGTCTCCTCCAGGTGGCGACGGGCGAGTTCCAGGCCCGCCTGCAGCTGGGCGTACTTGACCGGCCCGAGACCCGGCAATGCCGAGAAGCTCGCCAGGTCCGCGGTCAGCAGCCCGCGCAGGCCGCCGAAGCTGAGCAGCAACTGGCGGGCGAGATCCACGGCGCTGTGTCCCCTGGCACCGCAGCGCAGGAAGATCGCCACCAGTTCAGCGTCCGAAAGACGGCCCGGGCCCGTCGCCAGCAGCTTCTCCCGTGGCCGTTCAGCGGCGGGCCAGTCTCTTATAGGCAGGTGATTCATGGCTCAGGCATGCGCCCCGGGTTACCAGCGGAAGGGCCACTCAGGTTAAGCTGCCCGATGCAGTCCGGGCATGGAGCCTTTATGCCTACTCTCACTGGAAAACACGTGCTGCTGGGCGTGACCGGCGGTATCGCGGCTTACAAGTCGCCCGACCTGGTCCGGCGCCTCCGGGCGCAGGGTGCGGAGGTCCGTGTCGTCCTCACGCCATCGGCCGCCCGCTTCGTGACGCCGCTGACGTTCCAGGCGGTTTCCGGGCATCCCGTCCGGGACGGGCTGTGGGACGCGTCTGCCGAGGCGTCGATGAGCCACATCGAACTGGCGCGGTGGGCGGACCTGGTCCTGGTGGCGCCGGCGACCGCCGGTTTTCTCGCGCGCCTCGCAGCCGGCATGGCGGACGACCTGTTGACCACCTTGTGCCTGGCCACCGGCGCGCCGATCGTCGTCGCGCCGGCCATGAACCGTCTCATGTGGGGCAATCCGGCGACCCGCGACAACGTGGCGCGGCTGGCGGCGCGTGGCGTGCGGCTGCTCGGTCCGGGGTCCGGAGAACAGGCCTGTGGTGAAACCGGCGAGGGCCGCATGCTCGAGCCGCAGGAGATCGTCGCTGCGCTGGCCCTGCCCGGTGCGGAGGGTCCGCTCGCGGGCCGCAAGGTCGTGGTGACCGCGGGCCCGACACGCGAGGCGCTCGATCCCGTGCGGTACCTGACCAATCGGAGCTCCGGAAAAATGGGTTACGCCGTCGCAGCGGCAGCCGCGCGGGCCGGCGCCGAGGTGGCGCTCGTCAGCGGGCCGGTGGATCTTCCGGCGCCCCCCGGGGTTCGCGTGGTGCCCGCAGATACCGCCGAGGCGATGCGTGCCGCCGTGCAGGCGGAGCTCCCGGGGGCGGCATTGTTCGTCGGGGCGGCGGCCGTGGCCGACTACCGGCCGGCGCATCCGGCGGCGCAGAAAATCAAGAAGAAGGCCGGGGCGATGACCCTGGAACTGGTGCGCAATCCTGACATTCTCGCGGAAGTGGCCGCCTCTGCGGCACGCCCTTTCGTGGTCGGTTTCGCGGCCGAGACGAACGACGTGGAGGCGAACGCAAGGCTCAAGCTCGAGGCCAAGAAGCTCGACCTGATCGCCGCGAACCGGGTGGGCGCCGACTGCGGCTTCGACCGGGAGGACAATGCACTCGTGGCGCTGTGGGCTGACGGCCGCAAGGATCTCGGCGGGGGAGTCAAGGCCGAACTCGCGGACCGTCTCATCGGACTGATCGTGGAGAGGATGCGTGCAAGCCATCAAGCTCAGGATTCTTGATCCCCGGCTGGGATCGAAATTTCCCTTGCCCGACTATGCGACGCCCGGTTCTGCGGGGCTGGACCTGCGCGCCTGCCTGGACGCTCCCCTGGAGCTTGGGCCCGGCCAGACTGAACTCGTGCCCACCGGCCTGGCCATCCATATCGCCGATCCGGGCCTCGCGGCCGTGCTGCTGCCGCGCTCCGGTCTCGGGCACAAGCACGGCATCGTGCTCGGCAACCTGGTCGGACTGATCGATTCCGACTACCAGGGGCAGGTCTTCGTGTCCGCGTGGAATCGCGGCAGCCAGCCGTTCACCATCCAGCCCGGCGAGCGGATCGCCCAGATGGTCATCCTGCCGGTCGTACGGGCACGCTTCGAGGTGGTGTCCTCGTTCGACCAGAGCGAACGAGGCGACGGCGGCTTCGGCCATTCCGGCCGCCACTGAGGCCGGTCGCCACTGAGGCCGGTCGCCACCGAGGCCGGTCGCCGTTGAGGCGCAACCGGTTTACCGCTCCGGGTCGAGTCCTTCCGGCGGCGTGGGCCCTTCCGCGGTGGTGATGCTCTTGAGTTCGCGAAACCGCAGGATATCGTCTTCGAACTGCGCGCGAATGCGCTCGATCTCCGCGTTGCGGCGCTCCAGTTCGGCATCGTATTCGCCGATGCGCTGTTCGACGGTGGCGAGCTCGTTGATGGCCGCCGGGTTGCCGGCCAGTTCGGTCCGGCGCTGCTGCAGGTTCTGCAGGCGCTCGAGGGCTACGTCGTTTTGCGAATGCAGGTAACCGAGGCGATTGTCGCGGACTGCCTCGATATCGGCCACCGAGGCATAGGTCGTCAGGAGCGCCAGGTCGCGGCTGCTGTATACCGGGCCGGTGTCTTCGTCTTTCTCGCCATGGACCGTGACGCGCGTGCCGCGTCCGTCCAGCACCTCGTGCTTTTCCCTGGAATATTCCGGAGGGATTGCATCGCCGAAGTGGACCACGCCGTTTTCATCGACCCAGCGGTAGACCTTCTGCGCGTCGGCGGTGCCGGACGCGGCGACGAGCAGTATCGCCGCTGTTGCCGACAGAAAAACATCTCTCGTGCGCATGCCGTCCACCCCTGGATCGCTGTTCGGATTGCGTCCACATCATAGCGCCTCGGGCCTGCCGGCTGAAACACGCGCTTCACAATCCGGGAATGTCGCAAAACCGCCTATAACCGCGGCTGGTGGGCCCGAAAAGGCCCGCGCTCAGGCGATGCCGTAGGTTTCCCGGTAGGCGCGCAGCGCCTGGACCTGGCGCGGGTCGGTCGCGCCGCGTTCCTCGAGATCGGCCAAAAGGTCGGCGAGGGTGATGATGCTGGTGACCTGTAGGCCCATGTCCTGTTCCACCTCCTGTACCGCGGAGCGCGGGCCGCGGCCACGCTCCTGGCGGTCCAGGGCCAGCGCGACCCCGCACGGCTCGGCCCCGGCGGCACGGATGATTCCGATCGATTCGCGAATCGCGGTCCCGGCGGTGATCACGTCGTCGATGATCAGCACGCGCCCGGCCAGCGGCGCGCCCACCAGGCTGCCGCCCTCGCCATGGTCCTTGGCTTCCTTGCGGTTGAACACCCACGGCGTATCGCGGCCGTGCCGCTCGGCCAGCGCGACGGCCGTCGCCGTCGCCAGCGGGATGCCCTTGTACGCCGGGCCGAACAACACGTCGAAAGACAGGCCGGCACTGTGGATGGCATCCGCATAGCAGGCGCCCAGCTTGGCCAGGGCGGCGCCGGTGTTGAACAGGCCGGCATTGAAGAAATAGGGGCTTTCGCGGCCGGACTTCAGCATGAAGCTGCCGAACTTGAGTGCGCCCTGGGCGAGCGCCAGGTCGATGAACGCCTGCTTGTAATCTTGCATCGCGGGATCCCGGAATGACGGACGAAAACGCCGCACGACGTCAGGGGCGCGGCGGACGGTATGATACACGCCGGTCCAGGACGCTCGGTCACCATGCGCATCATCAGCCTGAATGCCAACGGCATCCGCTCCGCTGCCCGCAAGGGTTTCTTCGAATGGCTCCCCGGCCAGGATGCGGACGTCGTCTGCCTGCAGGAGACCCGCGCGCAGGAACACCAGATCGTGGACGCGATGTTCCGCCCGGCCGGCTACCACTGTTATTACCTCGATGCCGAACGCAAGGGCTACAGCGGCGTGGCCGTGTATTCCCGCGTCCGGCCGCAGCGGGTGGTGCGCAGTTTCGGCTCGGCGGAGTTCGACGCCGAGGCGCGCTACATCGAGGCGGTCTTCCCCGGCCTGTCGGTGGCCTCGCTGTACATGCCCTCGGGCTCTTCGGGCGATCCGCGCCAGGAGGCCAAGTTCCGTTTCCTCGCCGAGTTCGAGGACTTCCTGCGCCGGGTGCGCAAGCGTCCGCGGGAGTACGTGATCTGCGGCGACTGGAACATCGCGCACAAGCAGATCGACCTGAAGAACTGGCGCGGCAACCTGAAGAACTCGGGTTTCCTGCCGGAGGAGCGTGCCTGGATGGACGCGCTGTTCGACCGCCACGGTTTCGTGGACGCCTTTCGTGTCGTGGATCCGCGGCCTGATCGTTTCACCTGGTGGTCGAACCGCGGGCGGGCCCGGGAAAAGAACGTCGGCTGGCGCATCGACTACCAGGTGGTGACGCCGGGCCTCGGCCAACGTGTGCGCGCGGCGGATATCTACACGGGGCATCGCCTGTCCGATCACGCCCCCCTGATCATCGACTACGACTGGCCGACGTGATCGAACGCCTCAGGCGCCTGCTGGAGCCCTATCGCGATCGGCGCATGGCGACGCTGCTGGCGCTGGGCTTCTCGAGCGGCCTGCCGGCGCCGCTGGTGTTCACCAACCTGTCGATCTGGCTGCGCGACGAGGGCGTCTCGCGCACCGACATCGGCCTGTTCGCGATCGCGGCCACGCCCTACGCCATCAACTTTCTCTGGGCGCCGCTGGTGGACCGCATGCGGCTGCCTTTTTTCACGGCGCGTTTCGGCCGGCGGCGCGGCTGGGCCTTGTTCACCCAGTTCTGGCTGGTGGCGGCGATTCTCGTGCTGTCGCGCGCGCAACCCTCCGCCGATCTCTTCGTGGTGGCGGCCGCGGTGCTGTTCGTCACCTTCGTTTCCGCCACCCAGGACGTCGTCATCGACGCCTACCGGATCGACGTGCTGTCGCCCGAGCAGTACGGCGCGGGCTCGGCCGCCGCGATCTGGGGCTGGCACCTGGGCGGCACGTTGATCGGCGGCGCGGGCGGGCTCTACCTGGCGCAGCTGTTCGGCTGGAACACGGCCTACCTGTTCCTTGCGGCGGGCGTGGGCGTGGGCATGCTGGCCATCCTGCTGAGCCCGGAACCGCCGTATCGACCGCCGGCCGACACCGTGGAGCACGAGGCGCGGGTCGCGGACCTGCTGCATCGGGTCGCGTGGTTGCGGGGGCGCCTGGCCGGCGTGACCGCCTGGCTCTACGGCGCGGTGGTGGCTCCCTTCGTGGATTTCATGAAACGTCGCGGCTGGGTGCTGGTGCTGGCGTTCATCATCGTCTTCAAGTTCGGCGATGCGCTGCTCGGACGCATGTCCGGCGTGTTCTACCGCGAGCTGGGTTTCAGTCTCGGCGAGATTGCCGAGGTGATGAAGGTCTACGGTTTCGTCGCGAACGGCGTCGGCGTGCTGGCCGGCGGCGTGCTGGTGGCACGCATCGGCCTGTTCCGGGCGCTCGTGGTGGCCGGCTTGCTGGCGGCGGCCACCAACCTCAGCTATTCGTGGCTGGCGATGTCGGGCAACGATCCCCTGGTGTTCCGGGTGGCGGTGATCGCGGACAACTTCACTGCGGGGCTGGCCACCGTGGCCTTCGTCGCCTACCTGTCGAGCCTCTGCAACGTCGCCTATACCGCGACGCAGTTCGCGCTCCTCGCCTCCGCCGGCAACCTGGGCCGGATCTGGCTGTCTGCTTCCAGCGGCTGGATGGTGGACGCGCTGGAAGGCGACTGGGCGGTGTTCTTCGCGCTGACGGCCGGGCTCGCGTTGCTCGGCCTGCCGTTGCTGCTTTTGCTCATGCGCCGCTATCCCGAAGCGCATGTTCGTGCTCCGGAGGCGGGCGAGGGCCGGGCCGGACACGACGACCGTTGATGGATGTTCACACTCCCTGTTGACGCAAACTAGTTTGTACGGCAAACTAGTTGGCAGTGTCACAGGAGATGTACGCATGAACTCCCAGCTCGAAGACCTCGATCGACTCGCCCGCCAGGCGGAGCGTTATGCACGTTATTCACGCAGCGCGGGCGGCCTGAGTTCGGTGATCGGGGGCGGCCTGCTCGCGGCGAGTTTCCTCTTGAATGCCTACGCGGAGCTCACGCCCGTCCTGCGCGCATTGCTTGCCGCGACCCCCCTGCTCTGGCTGGGCGCCAAGGAATTGCTGCGGCGCGGGTATTACCAGCGCGAAGGCGCCGTGCTGCAGTCGCCTACGCCGAAAGAGCGCCGGGCGCATGCCTGGAACGTGGTCTACCTGACAGCGGTTTCGCTGGTGGTGCTCGGCTTCGTCGTCGCTGCCCTGCTGCGTGACGGCCGAGCGCCGGATGCGCGCGTCCTCGGCTACGTGGCGATGGTCGTCGCGATCCCGTTCGTTGCGTGGCGTTGGTTCTGGTCGGCGAGCGATTTCCTGGTGGGCGTCCTGCTGATGTGCCAGTCGGCCGTCGTGATTCATGGCGGCAACTACCCGCCGATCTGGGTCCCCTACATAGCCTTGTGCGCGGCCATCGCGGTTTTCACCGGCTGGCGGGAACACCGTGATTACCTGGTGCTGCGCGCCGAGCTGGCGGCACCGCCGGCACAGGGTGAAGCGCTGTGAAGAAACGCACCCGGGCGGCCCTCGACGGGGTCCTGGCCATGGACCGGCTGGTTCACGAGCCGGCCCGGCTCGCGATCCTGACGGTGCTCAGCCAGGCCGAGTTCGCGGAGTTCGGCTTCCTGGAAATGGCGTGCCGGCTCAGCAAAGGGAATCTTTCGAGCCATCTCAGCAAGCTCGAGGCGGGCGGGCTGGTGTCGATCGAAAAACGATTCGAGGGCAAGCGGCCGCAAACCCGCGCCGCGATCACGACGGAAGGCCGGGCAGCGCTCGCGACCTACCGTGAGCAACTCAGGGCGCTGATCGACGAGGTGCCAGTCAATACCAGAGGAGGAAAGTCATGAAATCGTTGTTGAAAAACGCAACTGTCACGTTTCTTTTGTGCATGGCGGGCGCCCAAGGCGCTAAAGCCGCGAGTGATGAAAACGCCACCCGGGACGTCGATGCGGCGGACGCCGCGCTCGCCGACGGCCGGAAATTGACCGCGAGCTTTCTCGCGGGCGATGTTGCGCCGGTCTGGGCGAGGTTCAGCGAGCAGATGCGCGCGGTCGTCGGCAGTCCCGAGGGCCTGGAGGGGTTCAGCAAGCAGGTGCGCGACGAACTCGGCAGCGAAGACGAGATTCTCGACGAGCGCGTGATCGAGGAGGGTGGGCTCAGGATCTATCGCCGCGTGGCTCGCTGGAGCGGCGTGCCGATGCCGATCGCGATCACCTGGGCCGTCGCGCCCAACGGCCGGATCGACGGCTTCCAGGTGGGCCCGGCGCCGCCCGAGGATCCGGCCGTGTCCGCCGCCCCGGAGAAGCCTTTGCCGCCCGGCCGGCTGCCCGATACGCCGGACGTCGCCGCGCGCCTGCAGGCCTTCGTCGAGAATGCCGGCGCCGCGCCGGGCGTGATCGTCGGCCTGGCGGACCGCGAAGGGGTCCGCTTCGTGGCCTGGGGCGATGCCGGCGACGGGAAGGCGCCCGATGCCGACACCATCTTCGAAGCAGGCTCGATCACCAAGGGGCTCACCGGCTTGTTGCTGGCGCGGATGGCGGCGGCCGGAGACGTCGATCCCGGGCAACCCATCGGACCGATGCTGCCGTCCGGGCTGGACCCGTCACCCGAGCTCGAGGCCCTTACCCTCGAGATGCTTGCCACGCACCGCTCCGGCCTGCCGCGCCTGGCGAGCGGGCCCGAGATGCAGGCGCGGATGACCAGCGACAACCCGTATGCGGGCAGCACGCCGGGCGAGATATTCGCCGATGCGGTCCGCGTACCAGCGGAGACGATCGCGTCCGGCCGCGGGAACTACGCCTACTCGAATCTCGGCATGGCGCTGCTGGGCCAGTTGCTTGCGCGGTCGGCGAACCAGTCCTACGAGACGTTGCTGGCTGAGCGGGTGTTCGCGCCGCTGGAGCTGGCGCCGCCGGTGCTGGCTCCCGGAGACACCGAGGGCCGCCGCGCAGTGGGCCACCAGGCCGGCAAGCCGGCGACGCCCTGGCGGCTCGATGCCTATGCGCCGACCGGCGGCTGGCAGGCGAGCGCCCGTGACCTCCTCGAGCTGGCGCAGGCGCTGCTCGCGGACGAGCCCGGCTGGGTGTCGGACGCGCTGCGCCCCCGGGGGGCGGCAGGGGCGCCGGACATCGAGATCGGTCTGGGCTGGCACCATGCGAAGATCGATGACCGCAACGTGGTGTGGCATAACGGCGGCACGGCCGGCAGCAGCAGTTTTCTCGCCATGGTGCCGGAGGAGCAGCTTGCCCTTGCGGTGCTCGCCAATGGCGGAGGCGGCGTGGTCGACCAGCTGGCCCGCGGGCTCCTGGCCTCGGGACGCTAGCCGCATCGTGTCAGTGCATCGTCCCCCGGGGGCCCGACCGGCCCACGCCCCGGTGAATCGGCCCCGCATGGTGGCTGCGCATCTTCCAGCCGCCGGGGGTCAACGCGTAGACGTTGGTGACGGTGACGAGCGCGGGTTCATTTCCCGGCGCGCCGATGACTTCGATGCCGATGTGAGCCGCCAGCGGGCCGCCGCGCAGGCGCTGCTTGCAGTCGAAACCGACCTCGACGCCGCCGCTGTTGCCGAGGATCTGGCGCCAGCTCTGCATCACATCCACGCGACCGATGATCGGCGCCTGCGCCGGATGAATGCAGATGAGCTCGCCGTCCGCTGCCCAGACGGCGTCCATGCCCTCGACATCGCCGTTGCGAAAGGCCGCGTAAAAAGCAGCCTCACAGTCGTCGGGCGTGGCGAATTTGGCCGGGGTGACGCTCGCTTTCAATCAGTGCCTGCTTTGCGGATTGCAATTGGAAACGTCCGGCCACGAGAGACTCGCGACCGGTCGCGACTTGCCTTGCAGGTTACTTGGATTTGTCCAGGTATTCGAGCGGATCGGCCGTCTTCTCGCCCGCCGGCCGGTTGAGGTCGGTATCCATGTCCTCGCGCTCGATGTCCAGCGAACCGGAATAATCCTCGGGCGGCCCCGTGAGCCGGAAATCGCTGCTCTCCCACGCCACGAAGTCGTACTCCTCGACCGTTCCGTCGAAATGCTGGAGCTCGATGGTGCGATCGTCCTCGTCGAGCGCGACGATCTCGAAGCGGTTCTCGTCGCGGTCCACGTACCACTCGCCAATTTCAGGAATTCTCAACGGCATGATGATTTCCACGGTCAGGCGGGCCTGTTATCCTTGCCCGCCTTTCGCGAGCGGCCCGCGGATGTCTTTCCTCGCCCCTACTTATAGTCCAGCAGGGCGGGCCTGCAAGCGCTCTTACTCGTCCCCCGGGAACGCACGGTCATGACCGAGCAACTGATCAAGACCTTCATCATCTTCTTCGTCGTCATCGAACCGGTTTCGCTGGTGCCGATGTTCGGCGCGCTCACGCGCGGCGGGGAGCCCGGCTACCGTCGCCGCATGGCGCTGAAGTCCGTCGCGATCTCGGCAGGGATCTTCATCGTCTTCGCGGTCGCCGGCGACTGGCTGTTACGCCTGCTGGGCATCAGCGTGTCGGCGTTCAAGATCGCCGGCGGCATGTTGCTGTTCCTGCTGTCCGTCGACATGGTCCTGGCGCGCGAGTCCGGTTTGCGCTCGACCACCGTTCGGGAACAGGAAGAAGCCCGTTACCGCGATGATATTTCGGTGTTTCCGATGGCGTTCCCGCTGATCACGGGGCCGGGTGCGCTGGCGACCCTGCTGCTGCTGACCGCGGAAACCACCGGCTACCTGGAATTCGGCCTGGTGCTCGCCATGGGGCTGCTGGCTCTCCTGGTGACGCTGGTGTTCCTCCTTTTGACGCAACCCTTGATGCGTGTCATGGGTGTCACGGGCGGTACCGTCATCAGCCGCCTGCTCGGCGTCGTGCTCTCGGCGCTGGCCGTGCAATACGTCGTGGATGGCTTCACCGAGGTGCTCGTCTAGCCGGACGGTTGATCCCCCTGGGGCGGCTGCCAGTCGGTGCGCTTGCAGAGCAGGTCGAACACCTCGTGCCCGAGACGCAACCCGCGGCGCTCGAACTTGGTCGTCGGGCGTGTATCGGGCCGCGCGGCATAGCCGCCGCCGGGCTGCGCGTTCTCGAAAGCCGGCGAGGCGTCGCAGGTGATCAGCATGTCCTCGGCGTAGGGCGCCCAGTCGGTCGCCAGGTGCAGGCGCGCGCCGGGCGGCATCACGCGGGCCAGCTGCTCCAGGAACCCGGCCTGTATGAGACGCCGCTTGTGGTGGCGTTTCTTGTGCCACGGGTCCGGGAAGAACACCAGCAGCTCGTCGATGGAGTCCGGGGCCAGCCAGTGGTTGATGACTTCGACGGCGTCGTGTCGTGCCACGCGGATGTTCTCGAGGCCCTCGCGCTCGATGCGCAACAGGAGGCGGCCGACCCCCGGGTCGTGGACCTCGACGCCGAGATAATCGCGCTCGGGGTGGCGCGCGGCCAGCGTCGCGAGGTTGTCGCCGTCGCCGAACCCGATCTCCAGCGTGCGCGCTGCGTGGCGGCCGAACACGGTGTCCAGGTCGAGGGGGGTCGAGGGCGGATCGATGCCGAAATGCGACCAGAGCGATTCGATCGCCCGGGCCTGTGACGGCGTCAGGCGTCCTGCGCGCCGGACGAAACTGCGCACGGTACGGTGATGCCCCGGCGTCTTCGGGTGGGCCGCCCCTCGATCGTTCAGAAGAACATCCCGTCGAGTGGCGAGGAGGCGGAGGCGAATCGCTTGCGTGGGATGCGGCCCGCGCGAAAAGCCTCCCGGCCGGCTTCGACGGCCTTGCGCATCGCCGAGGCCATCAGCACCGGGTCGCGCGCCCCGGCGATGGCCGTGTTCATGAGCACGCCGTGGCAACCCAGTTCCATGGCGATCGACGCATCGGAGGCGGTACCCACGCCGGCATCGACGATGATCGGCACCGTGGCGTTCTCCACGATGGTGAGTATGTTGTAGGGGTTGCGGATGCCCAGCCCGGAACCGATCGGAGCGGCCAGCGGCATGACCGAGACGCAGCCCAGTTCCTCCAGCCGCTTGGCGATGATCGGGTCGTCGTTCGTGTAGACCATGACCTGGAAATCCTCCTTCACGAGAACTTCCGCGGCCTCCAGGGTCGCGGTGATGTCCGGGAACAGGGTCTTCTGGTCCGCCAGCACTTCGAGCTTGACGAGCGAGTGGCCGTCCAGCAGCTCTCGTGCCAGGCGGCAGGTGCGGATCGCGTCGGCGGCCGTGAAACAGCCCGCCGTATTCGGCAGGATCGTGAAGCGGTCCGGTGAAAGATAGTCGAGGAGGTTGGGCTGGTTCGCGTCCTGGCCGATGTTGGTACGGCGGATTGCCACGGTGACGATCTCCGCCCCGCTGGCTTCGGTGGCCGCGAGCGTCTCGTCGAAGTCGCGGTACTTGCCCGTGCCGGTCAACAGGCGTGAGCGGTAGCTGCGCCCGGCGAGCTCGAGCAGGTCGTCTTGCATGCGTAGGGATTCCTTCTGGTGGGGCTGGCCGGCGTCATCCGCCGCCGACAGCCTGGACGATTTCGACCCGGTCGCCCGCCGACAGTTCATGGTCCGCATGAACCCGCTTGGGCAGGAGTTCGCCGTTCACTTCCATGGCATAGCGCCGTCCGGACAGGGCCAGGTCGGCCACCAGCTCGGCCGCTGTCAGGCCGTCCGCCACGTTCTTCGGCTTGCCGTTGAGGATGATTTCCATGGCGTCGGGCCGTTCAGTTTTTCGATGCCCGGTAAGCCGCGAACTGGGCCCGGGTAAAACGGACGGTCCAGTAGAGTGCGACGACACCCAGGATGCCGAAGATCGCCATGCGGAAATAGTCGGCCTTGCCGATGGCGACGAAGGTCCCGTAGAGCAGCGCTATGGTGACCAGGGCGGCCAGGACAGCCAGGCCGAGGCCGTCGATGAAGTCTCTTTGTGCCGAGTTCATTGTTCCCGTGTCCTGTCGTCGGTGCGGCTAGTTTAGCGCAGGACATCGGGGTTGCGCCGGGGCGCAGGCCTGTCGAATGTGGGACGGTGGATGGTTTCAACCGGCCTTAGCGGCCGATTTATCCGCCGAAATCTCGCTTCTAAGCGTTCCCAGTACGCCTTTTTCGCTTGTTTGTGTCATCTGATCAGTGGCTTACCGCGGTCCGACCCCACCGTCGGCACCCTCGGGTACAATGCGGCTTGTTTTTCATTGAGCCGTGGCAGCCGCAGGGCTGCTGTCGTTCACCTCGAAACCGGAGAATGCCAGTGTCGAAATTTACTGTTGCCTGCCTGCTTGCCGTGACCGCGGCCGTTTCCCTCACGGCTTGTGCGAAGGAGGAACCGCAGGTCGTGGATGCGCCAGCCGCGCAGAACATGCCGGCGACGGAATCGAACCCGTCGTCCGCACCCGCCATGCCGGAGTCGCATCCCGCGCCCTCCGAGCCCAGCGACGATGTGGACCTGTCGGGCATCGAGAGAGCCGAAGGCGGCAAGACCATCGCGGAAATCTACGCCGAGAAAGACCAGCTGGCCGGCGAAGAGATCGTGCTCCGGGGCAAGGTCGTCAAGACCAATGCCGGGATCATGGGGAAAAACTGGTTGCACGTACGTGACGGCTCGGGTGCCGAAGGCGCCGACACCCTCACCGTGACCACGCCCTTCGTCCTGCCGGAGGTCGGCGACACGGTGGTCGTGACCGGCGCGCTGGAGCTGAACAAGGACTTCGGCATGGGCTACCAGTACGACCTGATCATCGAAGATGCCGACGTGGTTGTCGCAGACGCCATGTGAGTTGCGAAAAAAAGCCCCCGCATGCGGGGGCTCAATCACCTGAATCAGACCCTCGCAAACGGGGTCGCAGCAAATTCAGCTGCGGCCCCGTTTTCTTGAGGGCTCAGCTCGACGGCGGCAGGATCACCGCGTCGATCACGTGGATCACGCCATTGCTGGCCGCGACGTCAGCTGCCACGACGTTGGCGCCGTTGACCGTCACCTTGCCGTAGCTCGACTTCACGTCGATGGTGGCGCCCTGCAGCGTGGCGGGGGAGGCCGAGCTGCCGATGTCGCCGCTCATGATCTTGCCCGACACCACGTGGTACAGCAGGATGCCGGCGAGCGCGTCCTTGTTTTCGGGCTTGAGCAGGTTCTCGACCGTCCCTTCCGGCAATGCTGCAAAAGCCTCGTCGGTGGGCGCGAACACGGTCAGCGGGCCTTCGCCCTTCAGCGCATCGACCAGGCCGGCGGCCTCGGCGGCGGCCAGCAGCGTGCCGAAGGATCCGGCGGCAGCGGCCGTGTCCACGATGTCCTTGGAGCCGTACGCCGCCTTGCCGGAATGGTGCCCCGCCTGCGCGACCGATGACATGCCGATCGCCGCCGCGGCCAGCATGACGACACCGGCGAGCACTGCAACAGGGTTCGCAGCATAAGTTCTTGCAACAGACTTCATTCGATAATCTCCCGTTCGTTTTGCGTCACCAGCCGAAAGGGCCGGCATCAAATCACCCGGGGAAGGTTTCGGTGCGCAGGGTGGGGCAGATTCAGCTGCGCCGATCGCGGCCGGTGCGGTAAACCAGCAGCACGCCGACGGCGATCACCGCCAGGCCGAGCAGGTCGCCGGTGCGCAGTGTGTCGCCGAACGCGATCCATGCCATGAGCATGGTCACCGGCGGGCCGAAGTAGAACAGGCTGGCAACGCGGGTCGCGTCCATGCGCTCGATGAGCCGCCACATCAAGTCATAGGCGGCGAGCGACACGGCAATAATCAGCCAGCCGAGGATCGCAACAAACTCTGGCGTCCAGCGTGTGGCCAGGCCCTCGAGCGCGATGGCGGGAATCGCGGCGACCAGCGCTGTGGCCACGGATTGATAGAACAGCGCGAGCGCCACCGGCACGTGGTCTGCCGGGCTGTGCACCTCGATCCGGCGCTGCAGCAGGCTGGCGGCCGTGAAGGCGACGACCGCGCCGAAGGGCACCAGGTAAGCCGGCAGCGACGGTCCGTCGTCCAGGCCCGCGCGGCCCAGCACGGCGATCAGCACGCCCGCGAAGCCGACCACCAGGCCCACCCAGCTGCCGGCCGAGGTGGGCTCGCCGGTCACCCGTCCGGACAGGGCGCCCACCGTCATCGGCTGCAACGCCACCACCAGCGCGACGATGCCCGCGGGAATGCCGAGTTGCAGGGACAGCATGACGCAGCTCAGCCATACGCCGTGCGCGAACAGCCCCACGACCGCCGTGAGCCCGGCGGCTCTCGCGCCCGGCCAGTACAACTGCCGGCGCAGCGCAAGGTAGACCAGCAAGATCAGCGCCAGCAAACCGTAGCGCCACGAGAGCAGCGTGAAGACGCCCGTGTAGTCCAGGCCGAACTCGGCGCCGATGAAGCCCGAGTTCCACAACAGCACGAAGCCGATGACCAGCAGGGCGGTGTGTTGTCGCGAGGATGCGGGCATGGATTAGGGCTGCCAGAGCCAGTAGAATTGGCGGCCACAGCGCGAGCTGCGGGTGTAGTTCAATGGTAGAACAGTAGCTTCCCAAGCTACGAACGTGGGTTCGATTCCCATCACCCGCTCCATCCTGTTTTCGCCGCTCCGCTCGGAGATCTTCATGAAAGTCGCCGTCACGAGTCAGAACCGCAAGGAAGTGACCGAGCACGCCGGGCGTTGCCGGAAATTCTGGTTGTTCGACGTGGAGGCGGGGGAGATTCGCCGGCGCGAAATCCTCGAATTGGCCAAGGAAGATTCGTTCCACGAGAGCGGCGGGGACACGCCGCATCCGCTCGACGACATCGACGTGCTGATCGCCGGCAGCATGGGGCCCGGGTTGCGGCGGCGGATGGCGCGCAAGGGCATTGCGGCGTTCGTCACCCAGGAAAAAGACCTGGAACGTGCAGTGGCCCTGTGGGCCGCCGGAGGGCTGAGCCCGGCGACGCCGCCCGACGGCAGCGGTGAGCAGGGCTGCGCTGACTGCAGCTGAGCCGGCGCGGGAATCTTCGAGGTCGGGTCCGAGAGAAGCTTGACACCGTCCGTGCGCGAGAGTATTTAGATATTTATCTAATTATCTAAATAAAAGAACTTCATGTCCGATTCGCTTTTCAAGGCCCTGGCCGACCCGACCCGCCGTGACGTGTTGAGGCGATTGCAGCGCGGGCCCGCGACCGCCGGCGAGCTGGCCGAAGAATTCCCGCAGGCGAAAGCCACGCTTTCGCATCACTTCAACGTGCTCAAGGCCGCCGGACTGGTGCGGTCCGAGCGCCGCGGCCAGCACGTCGTGTATTCGCTGAACACCTCCGTGTTCGAGGACCTGGCGCGGATGATGGCAGACCTGTTCAAGCCCGAGAGGAAGAAATGATGAGCAGTCGACCGACCCAGTGGGTTTCCCTGATGCTGTGCATGCTGGCAATCAGCTTCGGCGCGCTGGTCTACGGCGAGTTGCCGGAACAGGTCGCCACCCATTTCAACCGTGCCGGAGAAGCGGACGACTGGTCCGACCCGCTGACCGCGGTGCTCATGATGCCGGGCATCATGCTCGTGACCTGGCTGCTGCTGTGGGGCCTGCCGAAAGTTTCGCCCACAGGCTGGCGGGTGGAACCCTTTGCGCCGATCTGGAACCGCGTTCAGTTGGCGTTGCTGGCTTTCCTGCTCTTCATCCACGTCAGCGTGCTGGGTCATGCGCTGGGGTGGTGGGGTGCCGACATGGGACGGCCCGTGCTGGTCGGCGTCGGTCTGTTGCTCGTGGTCCTCGGCAACTACCTCGGCAAGACCACGCGAAATTTCTTTCTCGGCATCCGCACGCCATGGACCCTGGCGTCGGACGAGGTCTGGCGGCGTACCCACCGGCTTGGCGGCTGGGTCATGGTGGTGACCGGCGTGGTGCTGGTCGGGATGGGCATCTTTGGCGCCAATGAGATTGTCCTCGCCGTGGTGATCGCTGTGGCTGTCCTCGCGCCCGTGGTCTATTCCTTCTTCGTCTATCGCTCTGTCGAGGGCTTCAAGCCGCCGGAGTGACCGCGGCGACGGCGCCGTGCACCGCGTGCGTCACGCAGGATCTCGCGCGCCGCGTTCCTCCCGGGCAACCCGGTGACACCGCCGCCGGGGTGGGTGCCCGAACCGCACAGGTACAAGTCGGGCACGGCGCCGCGATAGTCGGCCTGGCCGAGCAGCGGACGCGCGCTGAACAGCTGGTCGAGGCCCAGTGCGCCATGAAAGATGTCCCCGCCGAGCAGGCCGTATTCGCGCTCCAGGTCCAGCGGCGAGAGAAGGCGGCGGCCGAGTATGCTGGCGGCGAAATTCGGCGCGTGGCGGTTCACCGTGGCGATCGCCAGGTCCGCGAAGGTTTCGCGGTGACGGTCCCAGCCGCCCTCGGGTGCGGGGTTGACGTGCTGGCAGAACAGGCTCGCGACGTGCCGGCCGGGCGGCGCCAGCGTGTCGTCCAGGGTGGATGAAATCACCATTTCCACCACCGGCTCACGCGCCCAGCCCGGGTTGTGCTCCCGCGAGCGTGCGTCGAAGTAGGCCTGCTCGAAATAGCGCAACGAGTCGCCCACGAGAATCCCGCTGGCATGATGAGGCTGTAACTCGGTGCCCGGCGCGGCGCGGAAGTCCGGCAACTCGGCTAGCGCCAGGTTGATGCGGAAGGTGCCCGAGCCACAGCGGTAGCGGCCGAAGCGCGCGAGGATCTCCGGGTCCAGGTCCGCCGGGTCGAACATCTGCGTGTACAGCAGTTTCGGATTGACCCCGGCGACGACCTGGCGGGCACGCAGCACTCTCCCGTCCGCCAGCACCACGCCCGTGGCGCGGCCACCCTGGACCTCGATGCGCTCGACGGCAGCATTGCATCGGATGTCCACGCCGCGGTGGCGCGCTTCGGTGGCGATGGCCTCGCTGATGGCGCCCATGCCGCCGATCGCATGGCCCCACGCGCCGGATTTCCCGTTCACCTCGCCGAACACGTGGTGCAGCAGCACGTAGGCCGTGCCGGGCGTGTAGGGGCTGGCGAAGTTCCCGACGATCGCGTCCCAGCCGAGCACCGCCTTCAGTGGATCCGATTCGAACCAGTCGTCGAGCAGCTCCCCTGCGCTCTTGGTGAACAAGTCGAGCAGGTCGCGCCGCCCGCGCATGTCGAGACCCTTGAGCTTCCTGGCGACCGACCACGACGCCAGCCAGTCGGCCATGACGAATCGGTCCGACACGTTCGGCGGCGTCTCGCCCGCGAGCGCGCGGAGTACGACGACCACCCGTTCCAGCATGGCCAGCCACGCCGGCAGCCGTTCGGCGTCGCGGCGCGAGAATCGCGCCACCTCGGCGGCCGTGTCGGGTCCGCCGAAGCGAAAGGCCGTGCCATCGCCGCGCGGCAGGAAGTTGGCCAGCGGTCGCTCGACGATCCGCAACCCGTGTTCCGCGAGCCGCAGCTCCGTGATGATTTGCGGATCCAGCAGGCTGACCGTGTAGCTGCAGCTCGAGTTGCGAAACCCGGGGTGAAACGTTTCCGTGACGGCCGCGCCGCCCAGGACGGGACGCCGTTCGAGCACTGTCACCTTCAGGCCGCGGCCGGCCAGGTAGGCCGCGCAGACGAGCCCGTTGTGGCCGCCGCCGATGACGATGACGTCCGTGTGCTGGTTCGGGAGCATCGGCTCACCCGTGAGGTGGCGGAACTGCCCGGCACTCTAGCGGTCCCGGACGGGAACACCAAGCCCGCGCGGGTGGCCTGGACGCCGGGGTAGCCTAGAATAGACTCATACGACCCAAACGCCTGGCGCAAGGCGCGCCAGGTACGACCCAAACGCCTGGCGCAAGGCGCGCCAGGGCAGACTCTGCCGAGGTGAGCCCGCGTGAAAAAACTGTTCGTGACCTGCCTGCTGGTCGTCGTCCTCGCGGCGTGCGCCACGAGCCCGACCGGCCGGCGCCAGTTGATGCTGGTCTCGCCAGACCAGGCGATCGCTTCCTCCCGCGCGGCTTACACGCAGCAGATGCAGGCTTTCGACGAGAAGGGCCTGATCAAGGCCGAAGGCGAGATCGTCGAGCGGGTCAACCGGATCACCGGCCGCGTCGTGGCGCAGGCCATAGCGCAGTATCCGAACACCGCCGACTGGGACTGGAGTATCGAGGTCATCGACGACCCCGAGACCGTCAATGCCTGGGCCATGGCCGGGGGGCGGATGGCCATCTACACCGGGCTCATCGAGCAGACCGACGCGACCGACGACGAGATCGCTCAGGTCATCGGCCACGAGATCGCGCATGCGCTCGCACATCACACCGCGGAGCGCATGTCGGTGGTCATGGCCAGCCAGATGGGCGTGCTTGCGGCCGGAATCGCGACCGGCGACCAGCGCGTCATGACCGGCGCGGCCGCCGCCGCGTTGCTGGCCATCAACCTGCCCAACAGCCGGGCGGCGGAAGTCGAGGCCGACAGGATCGGCATCGAACTGGCCGCGCGGGCGGGATATGACCCCGATGCAGCCGCTTCCCTGTGGCGGAAGATGGCCGAGGCGGGCGGCGCCGGTCCGCCGGAATTTCTCAGCACCCATCCGTCGCCCGGTAACCGCCAGGAAACGCTGGCGCGCCTTGCTGACCAGATGATGCCGTATTACGAGGCGCCCGGAGAGCGCCCGGTCTACCCCATCCGCCCGGGCGATTATTGAGCCGGGCAAAGAAAAGGCCCCCGGACTGACGTCAGAGGGCCCAAACCAAGAGGAGAGTGTCGGCAGCCAAGAATCCGACATCAAAACCGGCCGGCGGTGCCTCCTTGGCGTACCGGCCGGCGCCACTTCCATGTGGTCTCGACTGCCAGGTACATTTATATGCCTGCCGGCGACCGGTTTTATTGACCAGGATCAAGTTTCGGGCTTGCCTGCGGAATGTCCCTAGAGTCATCCAGGAACGCGTCCGCATCGTCCAGGAACGCGTCAGTGCCCGGGCACACCCGTCGTGCCCGGCCGGAACCGGTACACGTGATACGGGCCATGTTCGCGGATGTGTCCGCGCGGGCGCAGCACGACCTGGGGCAGTGCGCTGTCGGCCAGATACAGCCAGCCGTCCGGGCCGAATGAAAGGCCGTCGGCCCAGCGGATTCGCGGCGAGCGCACGATGGTCGTGAGGCCGCCGCCGGGCGCCATGCGCAATACGGCGCCGTGTTCCACGTCCGTGATGTAGACGTTCCCCGACAGATCCGCGGACAAGCCGTCGCTCAACGGCTTCTTGCCGAGGGCTTCGAGCCGTTGGGCGAGGTCACTGTCGGACAGTGCTTCATCTGCCAGCGCACTGGTCGGGATCCGGTACATCGTGTCGTGCGCCATGGCGCCGAACACCAGCCATTGCCCGGTCGGATCCACCGCGATTCCGTCCAGTCCGGGTTTCATCGTCACTGCGCCGCCGAGGAACTTCATCTCGCGGATGGGCGTGCGGATGGTCCAGTCCTGCGGGAGGGTCGATGCGTGCGCTTCCAGCACGCGACGCGTGCGCCGCGTCGCGCTGTCGTACACGAGCAGGGCCGGCGACTTGCGCCAGAAGCTCGTGTCGGCGATGTAGATCATGCGTCCCGCCGGATCGACCTGCAGGTCCTGCAGGAACGAGCCGCGGGGGGCGACCTCTCGCGAGAACACGTGTTCATGCACGACCCTATCGGTCGTGAGATCGATCGCGACGATTCTTGGTCGGCCCAGGCCGTGGGTTCCCGAATCGATGACCCAGAGGCGCTCGAAGCGATCGACCACGAGGCCCAGGGGAGTTTCCAGCAGGGCTTCGTTGAGATCCGCCGCGGGATAGGGTTCCGCCCGGCCGTTGCGCCATTCGAGCAGCGTCGGCCCGGTCGGTTGTCCCTCGGGGTGGACGGTGAAAAACACCCTTCCAGCGGCGCTGACGGCGACGTTGCCGATGGGTTCCGGATGAGACAACACCGTCTCGAGGCCGCCTTCGGCGACGATCGGCGAACCTACCAGCGCGGGATACGGTGCGCCGCCGCCGAAATACAGGCGCAGTCCGCCGAGCGCCAGCACGCCGACGAGAATCACGAAAACAATGAGTTTGAGTAGGGTTCGCATGGTCCGTCCGCCGCTTTCGTGCAGACTAGACGGGTACTCGTCTGCGGGGCGGGAACTGCGTCACAAGTTGACGGCGAGCGGTTGATTCGACGGGTTTTGCTGCGGCGCAGCGGCCCTCCTGCGGGCCGGGGTCGAGGACTAGGCCACCGGTTGGGCCAGGGCGTCGCGCACGCGCCGCAGCACGATCCGCTCGATGACCGGTTTCTGGATGAAATCCATCGCCCCGGCCCGGATGGCGTCCACTGCGGTGGCCACGTCGGATTCGCCGGCCAGCACGATCGTGGGCACCTGGCGTCCCTGCTTGCGCAGTTCGCGAAGCAGCTCGATACCGTTCATGCCCGGCAGCTCGAGGCCGGTCACAAGGACCTGCGCCTGTTTCTCGTCGATCGCAGCCAGCAGCGCTTCCGCCGAGTCAAAGGCATCGACGTCATGCTGCAGGTGGCTCAACAGTTGGACCAGCGCGTCCCGCTCTCGGGCATCGCCTTCCACGACACAAATGGTCGCCTGGTGTGCCTCAGCGCTGCTTTCAGGGACTGGGGCCATAGTTTCGAACCGGCAAGGCGTGGGGCACTGCCGCTCCGGCCCGGAGCGACGTTCTTAGTCATGTTCTTTTTCTTACCCTGCGAGTATTGAAACTCGCTCCGGGCAATGAAATACGAACATCTACCTAAGCCGCCGGTTCAGGCGCCTGGCTGATTCTCCGCCACCATGACCATCCGGACGAGGTGGGCCAGGGAGTTGGCCTGCATTTTTTCCATCACGCGGGCGCGGTGGATCTCCACCGTGCGCTGGCTCACGCCGAGGTCGCCGGCGATGACCTTGTTGGCCTTGCCGAGGACGACCTGGCCCATCACCTGCTTTTCACGCGCGGTCAGGCTGTCCACGCGATCGAGGATCTCGAGCCGCTCGAGCTGGCCTTCGCGCTGCTGCGCGGCCTGCTTCATCGCGTCGTTGATCCGGTCCACCAGCTCCTGGTCGCGGAAGGGCTTCTGCAGGAAGTCCACGGCGCCGAGCCGCACCGCCTCCACGGCCATCGGGATATCGCCGTGGCCGGTGATGAACACGATCGGAATCGTGCAGCCGATCTCGGTGAGGTGTTTCTGGAGTTCCAGGCCCGTCATGCCGGGCATGCGGATATCCAGCACCAGGCAACCGTAGTCGCGGGGGTCGAAGGCCTTCAGGAAGTCCTTGGCGCTGCCGTAGCAACGCGCCCGGTAGCCGGCGGAGCGCAGCAGCAGCCCCAGGGAGTCGCGGACTGCCTCGTCGTCGTCAACGATGAATACTGTGGCCTCGCTTGTCGCCATTATTCCTCCTCGGGGGCCGTGGGGAGCCTGATCCTGAATACACTGCCGAGCTCGGCGCCCGAATCGTATCTCAGTATGCCGCCGTGTGCCTCTATGATCGAGCGGCTCAACGACAGCCCCAGCCCCATTCCTTCCGGTTTCGTGGTGAAAAACGGCTCGAAAAGCTGTTCGAGCAGGCTGTCGGGGACGCCGGGGCCCGCATCTTCGACCGCCAGTTCCACTTCGTCTTCGCTGAGCGCCTCCGTGCGGATGACGAGTCGCCGGGACTCCGGCTCGCAGGCGTTCATCGCCTCGACGGCGTTGCGCGTCAGGTTCAGGAGAACCTGCTGGAGCTGGATGCCGTCCACCTGCACCCTGGGCAGGTCGGACTGGAACTGGAGTTTCAGATCGACCTCGTGGGAGCGGCAGTCCATTTCCACCAGCGGCAGGATCTCGACGATCAGTTCGTTGGCGTCACGGTGCCTGCGGTCGGGCGTGTGGCGGCGCACGAAAGCGCGCAGCCGGTGGATGACGTCGCCTGCGCGGCGCGCCTGCCCGGTGACCCGGCCCAGGACCTCGCCGAGTTCGTCCGCTTCCATCTGCCCCGCCGCCAGCAGGCGCTGGCAGGCCTGCGTGTAGTTCGCGATGGCGGCGAGCGGCTGATTGAGCTCATGCGCGATCCCCGCCGCCATCTCGCCGAGGGTCCCGAGCCGCGCCACGTGGGCGAGCCGTTCGCGCTGCTTGCGGGCCTCCATTTCGGCCAGCACCACGTCGGTGCGGTCCAGGATCTGGCTGATGATGAGCATCGGGCGCCCCTCGTGGTCGAGGATGACGCTGAGGTGGACGAGCGCGTGGACGATCGAGCCATTCTTGTGGATGAAGCGCTTTTCGTACTTGACGGTATCGGCGCCGCCGAACAGCGTGCGGAACTGGCGCAACGTATCGGGAATGTCATCGGGCGGCGTCACGTCGCGCACCGAGCGGGCCAGCAGCTCGCTTTCCGTGTAGCCCAGCATGTTGCACAGCGCCTGGTTCACGGTCAGGTAATGCCCGTCGATTTCGTGCGCGGCCGAGAGCGTCGCCATGCCGACCGGGGCCCGGCGGAAAATCAGCCGCAGTTCCTCCTCCGCCTGGCGGAGCTGGGCCTCGGTCTCGCGCTGCTCAGTGACATCCTCGCCGGCGCTCAGCACGCCGTTGATGGAGCCGGTGTCATCGCGCAGGAACTGGTTTCGCCAGAAAACCCGTCGCGTATGGCCGTCGCGCGTCAGGACCGGGCCTTCCAGCAGGCTGAAACTGGATTCGCGCCCGGCCAGCGCCTCCTCGAAGAGGATTCTCGAGCGTCCGGCAAAACCCGGCGGCTGGCAGGCGGCAAAAAAGTCCTTGCCGATCAGTTCGTGTTCCGGCGTGCCGAAGAGCTCGCAGGCCTTGCGATTCACCAGCGTGATCCGCCCGGCACGGTTCACGGCGATGATCATGACGTTCACCAGGTCGAGATAACGCTGGGCGCGATCGCGCTCCCGCCGCAGCGCTTCCTCGGCGTGCCGCCGGAAGGTCTGGTCGAGTATCGTGCCTTCGATCCGCCGCTTGCCGGTGATCGGGTTGGCGACGATCTGGTAGATCGTCTGGATATGGCGGATGGTCCCGTCCGGCCGGATGATCCGGTACTCGAGTTCCCCGCCGCCGGAGGACTTTGATGCATCTTCCGCCAGGCGTGCTTCGACGTGCGGGCGATCGTCGGGATGCGCGAAGCGGGCGACGAAGTCCGCCTGGCTCATGGGGGCCTGGTCGGGACTGAGCCCCGCGATGCGGAAGAATTCGTCGGACCAGAAGTTGGCGCCCGAGGCCGGCCAGTCGCCTTCGAAGCTGCCCACGTGTGCCAGCGACTGGGCGGTGAGGAGGTTGGCTTCGACCTGGTGCAGCCGCGCCTCGGCGGCGACCCGCTCGCTGATGTCGCGGATGATGCCGATAAAGCTCGACAATTCCGCGCCGTCCACCTGGCCCACGGAGACTTCGGCCGGAAACAGCGAGCCGTCCTTGCGACAGGCCTCGACCTCGCGCGGCGCCAGCATGAAGCGCGCCTCGCCGGTCCGCTGGTAGCGCTGGATATAGCCGTCGTGCCCGGAGCGGACCGGCAACGGCATCAGCATGGCGACGTTCTGGCCGACGATTTCCTTCGCACTGTAGCCGAAGATCCGTTCTGCGCCCGGGTTGAAGGACTCGATGATGCCGTTGCCGTCGATCAGGATCACGGCATCGGGCGTCGCGTTCAGCAATGCCGCCAGCTTGCTCTGGGCGCGCCGGCTTTGTTCGGGCGGGGCGGTGGCCGGCATCGTGTCGGAAGTATCCATCGGCTCGGGGTGTTCCTTTGGCGGGCCCCGGCTGGGCCGGGCGCGTGGCCGGTCTGCAAATGCCCGACTAGAATAACCGTAGGGACATGCCCGACGCATCCCGCGTGTCGCGGGCAGGGCAGCCGGCAAGGCATCATGAGCAACTTCGGACGAATCCTGGTGGGTGTCGATCCGCGCGCCACATCGCTGGCCGCGGCACAGGTCGGCGCACGCCTCGCCGGGCAACTCGGCGCCGCGCTGGAGTTGTTCAGTCCCGTCTACAATCCCCACGTGTCGCTGGCGCATTTCGCGACCCGGGAAAGCATGGAGCATGCGCGCGACTCGCTCTGCGCGCGGAATGTCGAGCGTTTGCTGGCCGCCGCGCCGGAACTCGGCTTCGCCGGCCACGTCGAGGCGCACGCCGTCTGGGACCACCCGTTCGAGGAAGCCCTGATTCGCCGCGTACTGGAGCGCGCCGCGAACCTGCTGGTCGTCGCGCTGCCGGGACAGGACGATCCCCGTGGCGGGGCACTGTCCGCGGCCCACTGGCAACTGGTGCGTCATTGTCCCTCGCCGGTGTTGCTCACGCACGGGAAGCCGTGGCGCGATTCTCCCGTGATCGTCGCGTCGATCGACCCGACGCAGCGCCATGGCCGCCGGGAGGAGCTCGACGCCGGCATCCTGCGGCTTGCCGGCCAGTTCGCTGCAGGTGCCGGTGGCACGTTGCACGCTTTTCACGCCTGGCAGCGGAAACTCCGCGCCTTCGTCGGCGAGGCCGAGCACCCGCTGATGCCGGACTTTGCCGACCCCGAGACGGAGCAAAGGCACCGGGAAGCCGTCTACGCGGCGCTCGCCGCGGTCGATGCCTCACCCGCACGGGTCGCCCTCGTCGAAGGCCGACCGGAGATCGAGCTGCCGGAATACTGTAGCGAGACGGCCGCGGACCTGGTCGTGATGGGGGCCATCGCGCGCAATCCCTTCGGCCGCGTATTCATCGGCAGCACGGCCGAGCGCGTCCTGGACCGGCTACCTTGCGACTTGCTGGTGGTCAAGCCGGACGACTTCCAGACAGCAATCCCGCGGGAACGCTGGCCGCGGGACGACGGGGCGACTATCCTCGGCGTGCCCGGGATCTGAGCCCCCGCGCAAGGACGCGGGGCCGGGTTCGTGGTAATTTCGCCGTGCCACCCGTCGAAGGATTGCCAGACCGCGATGTCCCAGTCCCTGCGCATACTGCTGCTTGCAGACGACCCGGAAGTCATCCGCCGGGTGGGCCAGGGCCTGCAGCGCGAGGAATCCGGGCTGATCATGATCGAAGGCGCCGAGAGCCTGGCCACTGCGCGCCGGCGTCTCGGGGCCGACAGCTATGATCTCGCGCTGGTGGATCTCGCCATGGGCCTGGGTGACGGCCTGCACTTGCTTTCCGACCTGGCCGGTATCGCCCCTGACCTGCCGGTGGTCGCGCTGGGCACGGCGGGTTCGGGGCCGGACGCCGCCGCCTGTCGCGCGCTCGGAGCCCAGGATCGAATCGGGCCCGAAGCCGTCGAATCGGCGGGACTCGTCGATCGGCTGCACAGCGCCGTGGCGCGCGCCCGCGCCGACACCGTCTCCCGTCGTCGCCAGCAGCGCGTGGCTGCCAGCCTGGGCGCGACGGGCGATCTCGCATGGCATTACGAACAGGGCGGGTCCGAGGTCTGGCTCGCCGCCAGGAACCCCGCGGACTGGCAGCTGCCGGCGCCGGAATGCGCCGAATCGCTGGAGGCCGTGCGGGAGCGGGTCCATCCTGATGACCGGGAACTGGTGCTGCGCCAGGTCGCCGAGCACCTGGCGACGGACCAGCCCTGGCAGCTGGACGCGCGCATCAAGGTGGGCGGGGGCGCCTATCGCTGGTGCACCGTGCGCGGCCGCGCGCAGTTCGACGACAAGAACCGCCTCCTGCAGGCGGCGGGCACGCTGGCCGACGCGCAGCGGCAACAGAAGCGGATCCGCGAGACCGAACAAGGCCGCCGTTTCCTGCGCGCGGTCTTCGATTCGGCCCGCGTGGCGCGCGCCGTGCTCGATTCCTCGGCCGTGATCATCGATTGCAACCAGGCCTGGACGGCATTCGAGGAACCCGCCTGTCACGCCGGCCGCGCTTTCGGTCCCGGCCGCCGTTTTATCGAGAAATCGGAAGATCCAGAGGTATTCGGCGACCTGGATTGCACCGCGTTGCGCCGTGGCGTGCGCCAGGTCCTCGGCGGCGTGGTGGATCGTTTCAGCATCGAGTACGACGCCGCGGGACGCCGCTGGCGGATCGCCGTGAACCCGCTGCTGAATCCCGGCATCGCCGGGGCGGTCGTCAGCCATGAAGACATCACCCAGGCGCAGCAGGCGACGACGGAACTGAGGGCCGCGACCGCCGAACTGGAGGCCGATTTCGGCGCCCTCGGTGGTCCGATGTTCCGGGTCGCGCCCGACTTCGAAGTCCTGGCGGCCAATGATCATGCGGAGGCATTCGGACGTGCGCCGGTGCGTGGGCGCGACGTGCTCAAGGTGTTGCCGCGCCCGGATGCGGAGGCCGTCGGTGATGCACTCGCGGCAATCGCGGCCGGCGGGGAATCGGCCGTCCGCGACGTCCATGCCGAGGACGGCCGGCTGATGCGCTGGGTCGTTTCGCCCCGGCGCGGCGCCGCCGGAGACGGGCTGGGCTTCGTGGTCTACGGCGTCGATTGCACGGACCTTGCGCAGCGTGAGGTCGCCGCGGAGGTCGCGCCCACCAAGGTGGACGACACGGAGAACACCCGGCTCGCCGAGTTGCTGGAGGCTGAGCGGCAACGGTATGCGGAGCTTGCGGAAACACTGGACGCGGAGCGCAGCGGGCAGGAACAATTGGCGGCGACGCTGGAAGCAGAGCGCGGCAGTCACGAACAACTGGCGCAGACGCTCGAGGACGAGCGCGGCAGGCACGAGGAATTGGCCCAGGCGCTGCAGGCTGAGCGCGCCAGGTACGAGGAATTGTCGAAAGCGCTGCAGGCCGAGCGCGCCAACTACGAGGAATTGTCGAAAGCGCTGGAGGCCGAGCGCAGCAGGCATGAGCAACTGGCCGAGACCCTCGAGGCAGAGCGTCAAAAGCAGGATGAGCTGGCGGCCGCTTTGGCGGCCGCGGAGCAGGTGCCGGCACGCTTGCGCGCCGAGCTGGGCGATGTCCGGCAGGGTTTGCGGTCGCACCTCGATGACATCGTGCAACGCGTGTTCGAGCCATTGCTGAATGATTCCGAGACCGGGGGGCGAGACGCCCGCCTGGACCAGGACAAAGACAAAGCGAGCTAAGCGGTGCACGAAACCATTCAACTCCGGCGGCTCCTGATCGTCGGCAACGACGATTTCGCCCTGCAACCGGTCGAGGAGGCCGCCACGGCCTATGGCCTGCTCGCGCGGCGTATTCCGGGTGGCGACGGGATCGCGGATGCGGTGGCCGGTTTCGGCCCGGATGCCGTCGTGCTCGATCCGGCCGTGCTGGATGATCCCGTAAACGAGATCCTGCCGGCGGTCGCGGCCTCGGGCGCTTTCCTGCTGTTGCTGGGCGGCCCGGACGATCGCGCGGTTCGTGCAGCGCGGAGCATGGCCGAGCAGCAGGGCCTGGCCGTGGCGGGGATTCTTGCGAAGCCCGTGTCGCAGGAAGGCCTGGAAGTGGCCCTGCGGGCGCTTGCCGGTGAACTCGAGTTCACCGCCGAGGACATCAGCGCGGCCGTCATGCGGGGCGAGATCGGCGCGTGGTACCAGCTGCAGCTGATGCGCAGCGAGTCCGGCTGGCGCGCGGATGGCGCGGAGGCGCTGGCGCGGTGGGAGCATCCGCAGCACGGCATGGTGCTGCCCGATGCATTCCTGCCCGTGGCGGAGGCCGAAGGCCAGATCGCTGCAATCACGGATTGCGTGCTGCTCAGTTCGGTGCAGCAGCTGGGTGTCTGGCATCGCGCCGACATGCCCCTGCGCGTGGGGGTCAACCTGTCGCCGGCCCTCGTGACGGACCCGGATTTCCCCGAGCGGCTGCGCCGGCTGGTGCTGGAGTACGACGTGCCCGCCCGTTCCCTGGTGCTGGAGATTCCGGAGCCGGGGCTCGCGCTCGCGCCCGGGGGCTTCCTCGGCATGCTCGCCCGGCTTCGCATCCACGGTTTCGGCCTGGCGCTCGAGCATTTCGGCAGCGGCAACTCGTCCCTGACCGACCTGTACAGGACGCCGTTCAGCGAGATCAAGATCGACCGGCGGCTCGTAGCCAATCTCGACGACGACGAGGATGCGCGCAGGCTGGTGCGCGGCATCATCCTGCTGGCGCACGAACTCGGCCTCGAGACGACCGCCGAGGCCGTCGAAACCAGCGAGACGCTGGAGTTCCTGCATGCCGCCGGCTGCGACAGGGTGCAGGGTTTCGTCATCAGTCGCCCGATGCCGGCGACCGAGTTCCAGGCGGTGGTCGGTCACTGGCTCTGAGTTCCGGTCGGCTCCGGCTTCTATAATCGGAGCGACAGGCGTCCACAGTACGTCGTTGCCGGGAGCTGCAAGCTCATGACCAAAGCGCTGAAAATCATTCTCGGCCTGTTCGGGCTGCTGGTCGTCGTGGTGCTGGCCGCGGTGATCATCATTCCGCTGGTCGTCGATCCCAACGACTACCGGGACGACATCGCGCGCGCGGTGACCGAGGAAACCGGGCGCGATTTCGAAATCGCCGGCGAGGTGTCGCTGAGCGTGTTCCCGTGGCTCGGGCTGGAAGTGGGACGGATGCGGCTCGGCAATCCGCCGGGGTTCGGCGATACGCCTTTCGTGGAAATCGGTTCCGCTGCGGTCGGCGCGCGGCTCATGCCGCTCCTGTCGCGCCGGCTCGAGGTCAGCACGCTGCGCCTGGAAGGCCTGCGCATCAATCTCGTCCGACAGGCCGACGGCACCGCAAACTGGGAGGGTCTCGGTGCTGACGACGGGGGCGCGCGAGGTGAGGCTGGCGCGGCCGAGGAGACCGGCGACGGGCGCGGCCCGCCGCCGGATGTCGGACCCGATGGCGCGGACGGCACTTTCCGGCTGGAGCGCATCGCCGGACTGCAGCTCGAGGATGCGCTCGTACGCTTCGAGGACCGCGCGGCCGGGACGATCATCGAGGCTGCGGTACCCACGCTCTCGACAGGGGAACTCGCGCCGGGCCGGCCTTTCGAGCTCGAGGCCGAGACGATGGTGACTATCGGTGACGGCGAATCGACGCTCGACGCGCAGCTGGAGGCGACCGTGCAGTTTGCCGAGGATTTCGGCGCCGTCACGCTGCGCGATTTCGGACTCACCGGCGGTTTCGAGACCGGGGAGAGCCAGCGCCGGGCGTTCGCCTTGCGCATGCCGCAGCTCGATGCCGACCTGGAGGCCCAGACGCTGGCCATTCCCGATGTCTCTGCCGAAGCGGCGGGTGTCGATGCCACCCTGGACGTCACGGGCGAGCGCATCATCGATGCGCCTGCGTTCCGCGGGCGCATCGTCGTCGAGGAATTCTCGCCGCGTGATGTTTTCGAGCAGCTCGGGATCGAGGCGCCCGAGACTGCCGATCCTGCCGTGCTGGGGTCGGCGTCGCTGCAGGCGGAGTATGTCGCGGATCCCTCCGAGGCCCGGCTGCAGGACCTGGTCGCCGTGCTGGATGATTCGACGCTCGAGGGCACGGCGTCGATAGGGCTCGGCGAGATTCCCCGAATCCGTGCGGACATGGCCCTGGATGCGATCGATCTCGACCGTTACCTGCCCCCGGAAACCGACGCGCCGGCCGAGGAGGCGCCGGCCGGTGATGTCGAGCTTGCGTTCGAGTGGCTGAAGACCCTGGACCTGGACGCATCGTTCACAGCGGGCAGGGTGAAGCTCAACGGCCTGGTGATGACGGGGGTGGAGGCGCGGGCCGTGGCGCGTGACGGCGTGCTCGAGCTGCAACCGCTCGGGGCGGCGCTGTACGAGGGCCGGATGGACGGCAAAGCACGGCTCGATGCGCGCGAGGCGCCGGCGCGGTTGAGCGTGGAACAGTCGCTGTCCGGGTTCCAGCTGTTGCCGTTCGCGCGCGATCTCGCCGACTTCGAGCGCCTCACGGGCGTCGCCGAGTTCGATGCCGACCTCAGCACGCGTGCGGCCACGACGGCTGGACTGGTGTCCGGGCTCGACGGCGAACTCGCCTTCGACCTGGCGGATGGTGCCTTCAAGGGCGTCAACCTCTGGTACGAGATCCAGCGTGCCTATGCGCTCGCCAGGGGGCGGGAGGCGCCGACGCGCACGTCGCCGGATACCGAGTTCCGGCGGCTCACCGGTACGGCGGTGATTCGCGACGGAAAACTCGTCAACGACGATCTCACCGCCGGGCTCCCGTTTCTCGGCGTGACAGGAAGCGGCGAGGTGGACCTCTCCGCCGGCACGCTCGATTACCGGCTCAATGCCACCGTGCTGCGCGAGGTCGAGGACGAGGCGACCGGCGAAACTGCCGAGCTGGCCGGCGCCACGCTGCCGCTGCGTCTCAGCGGCACCCTGGATTCACCGTCCGTCAGCGTGGATATCGCGGGGATGTTGCGCGACAAGGCGACGGAGGAAGCCTTGCGCCGCCTCGGCGTCGATCCGGCGGAGGGCGAGTCGCTCGAGGACAGCCTCAAGGAGCGGGCCGAGGACAAGTTTCGCAGCCTCAGGGACCGGCTGCGCAAGGACGACGGCGGCTCTTGACGGGGAACAGCGTCCCGGCGCCCGTCTGCCCAGCGATCGCCGCACGCGCCACCGCGTTCGCCGCCGCGTTCGCCACCGCGCTCGCAATCGCCTTGCTGCCGTTCGCCGGCGCCGCGGCGTTCGAGCTGGATACGGCGGAAATGCAACGCGACGGTCCCGCCTTCGTGCTGGAGATCGAAGCCCGCTTCGAGGCATCCCCCGAGGCGCTGCTCGCGGTGCTTACCGATTACGCCCGCGTCCACGAACTCCATCCGCAGTTGCTGGAAAGCCGCTCGCTGGGCCCGGTCGGGCCGCAGACCGAGGAGGTTTATACGCGCCTCGAGGGCTGCGTCCTGCTGTTCTGCAGGACATTGCACCGGGTCGAGCAGATCCGTCGCCGGGACGATACCCTGGTCGCCACCGACGTCCCCGGCCGCGGCTCCTTCAGCGAAGGGCGCACGGAATGGCATTTCACGCCTCACGAGGGCGGCGCCCACCTGCGTTACCGGACGCGTTTCGTGCCGGCTTTCAGCGTGTCGCCGCTGTTCGGGGAGACCGCCCTGGCGCGCTCCGTGGAGCGGATGACGCTCGAGACCATGGCGGAAGTGGACAGGCGGGCTGTGAGACGGCATGAGTGACACCCTGGCTGCGAGGCTGCTCGACTGGTACGACCAGGAGGGCCGGCACGATTTGCCATGGCAGCAGGGCCGGTCCGCCTATGCCGTATGGATCTCCGAGATCATGTTGCAGCAGACCCAGGTCGCCACCGTGATTCCGTATTTCGAGCGCTTCATGGCGCGGTTCCCCGATATCCCGAGCCTGGCTGGCGCACCCCTCGACGAGGTCCTGCATCACTGGTCGGGGCTGGGTTACTACGCCCGGGCTCGCAACCTGCACAAGGCCGCGACTGTCCTGGTCGAACGGCATGACGGCCGGTTTCCCGAGGACTTCGATGCCGTGTCTGCACTTCCCGGCATCGGTCGCTCTACAGCCGGCGCGATCCTGGCCCAGGCCTTCGGCCAGCGTCACCCGATTCTCGACGGCAACGTGAAACGGGTGCTCGCCCGCGTTCATGCGGTGCCCGGCTGGCCGGGGACCGCGGCCGTGGAGCGACGGCTCTGGGCACTGGCCGAGGAACACACGCCCGCCGGGCGTGTCGCCGACTACACGCAGGCCATCATGGACCTTGGCGCGACCGTCTGCCGGCGTGGGCGGCCGATCTGTCCGGCCTGTCCGCTGGCGGCCCGCTGCGAGGCGCACCGGCAGCAGCGCGAGACCGAGTTCCCGGCGCCGCGGCCCAGGCGGGCCCGGCCTCTGCGCCGGGTGCGGATGCTGTTGTTGCGCGACGCTGCGGGCGCGTTGCTGCTCGAACGTCGTCCCCCGCAGGGGATCTGGGGCGGGCTGTGGTGCCCGCCCGAGCTCGGCGAGGAATCCGCGCCGGGCTGGGCGACGCGCATGCTCGACGCGCCGGTCGTCGCCCGCGAGCCCCTGGCCACGCTGCGGCACGGTTTCACGCATTTCGAACTGGAAATCGAGCCGGTGCCCGCCGATCTGTGCGCGCCGCCGCGGACGCTGATGGAGCCCGGCCGGTGGGTCTGGTATAACGCCCGCTCCCCGGCGAAGCTTGGACTGGCGGCCGTCGTCAGCCGTCTCATCGAGGCGCATTCGCCGCATCCGGCCGCCGCTACACCGAAGGAACAGCCATGAGCAGAACCGTCCAATGCATCCTGCTGGGCCGCGAGGCCGAGGGCCTCGACCGCCCGCCGTACCCCGGCGAACTCGGCCAGCGCATTTACGAGCAGGTGTCCAAAGAAGCGTGGCAGAAATGGCTCGGCCACCAGACCATGCTGATCAACGAGTACCGGCTCGTGGTGATCGAACCGAAGGCGCGCGAGTTCCTGCGCGAGCAGCTGGAGCAGTATTTCTTCGGCGGCGGGGCCGCCGCGCCCGAGGGTTACGTGCCGCCGCCGGAGGACTGAGGGGCCGCTGTCTCCGGCACCACCAGCAGCTGCACTGAAAACAGTTGCTCGGGATCGGTCCAGACCCGGGCGACCTCGAAACCCGCCCCCTCGGCCAGCGCGCGGAAGCCCGCGAGCGAGTACTTGTGAGAGTACTCGGTGACGAGCACTTCACCCGGCTCGAAACGGAACGGGTGACCCGCGATGCGGACCTGTTGCGCGCGCAAGCTGACCAGGCGCATCTCGATCCGCCCGGCGGCCCCGTCCCAGACGGCCTCGTGGCGGAACCCGTTTACGTCGAAATCCGCGCCCAGTTCGCGATTCAGGCGCACGAGGAGATTCAGGTTGAATTCGGCCGTCACCCCGGCGGCGTCGTTGTAGGCCCGTTCGAGCGTCGCGCGATCCTTTTCCAGGTCCACGCCCACGAGCATCGCACCGCCGGGTCCGACCTCGCGGCGTGTCGCGTCGAGCAGGTCGGCGGCCATCGACCGTGGGAAATTGCCGATCGTGGAACCCGGAAAGAAGGCCACGTTCCGCCGCACTTTGCCGCGTGTCGGTTCCGGGAGGTCGAAGGGTTCCGTGAAGTCGGCCGTGACGGGCAACACCTCGAGATCCGGAAAATCCGCCGCGATGCGCGCGGCCGCGGCGCGCAGGTGGTCCAGGGAAATCTCCACCGGCACGTAGGCTGCGGTGGCGTCGAGATTGGCCAGCAGCAGCTCCGTCTTCACGGCCGAGCCGGAACCCAGCTCGATGAGGCGCACGCCGGGCCCGAGCGCGGCGGCCATCTCGGCGCCGTGCTGCTCGAGAATCGCGATCTCGGTGCGAGTCGGGTAATACTCCGGCAGCTCCGTGATGGCGTCGAAGAGCTCGGAGCCGCGCTGGTCGTAGAAGTACAGCGACGGGATGTTCTTGTTTGGCAGGGAAAGGCCCCGGAGGACCTCGGCGAGCATCACTTCGTCGTCCGGGCTGAAGTCGGAGACGACGCGAAGGTTGTCCGTCATGAGCCGTCCCTGGCGAGGCGCACGCCGCTGAACTGCCAGCGCTGGCCGGGATAGAAAAAATTACGGTAGGTCGGGCGCACATGTCCGGCCGGGGTGGCGCAGGAGCCGCCGCGCAGCACCATCTGGCTGCACATGAACTTGCCGTTGTATTCACCCAGCGAGCCGGCCAGCGGCTGGAAGCCGGGGTAGGGGGTGTACGGGCTGGCGGTCCATTCCCAGGCATCGCCATATAGCTGCCGCAGCCCCTCGCCGGGTGTCGCCGGCTGCGGCCTGAAGGTTCCGCTGTCCGCCCAGTTGCCCTCGCGCAGACGGTCTCGGGCGGCCACTTCCCATTCGAACTCCGTCGGCAGCCTGCAGCCCGCCCAGCGGGCGAACGCATCCGCCTCGAACAGGCTCAGGTGGGTGACCGGCGCGTCGGCCTCGATCGGCATGAGTCCGCCGAGCGTGAAGGCCTGCTCGAGGTCTTCCTGCCAGTACAGGGGGCGGTTCCAGCCCTCGGCGAGCACGGTGGACCAGCCGTCGGACAGCCAGAGGGACGATTCGGCATAGCCGCCGTCGTCGATGAACTCGCGGAATTCCGCATTGGTGACCAGCCGCGAGGCCAGCGCGTGTTCGCGCAGCAGGACCTCGTGACGGGGGCCCTCGTTGTCGAAAGCGAAGCCGTGGCCGTCGTGGCCCACCTCGACGCGGCCGGATCGGCCTGCCACCCAGGTTAGCGGCAGGGCCGCGGCAGGCGCCGCAGGCAACGCGTCGGTAGCCGCGGGCGCTGCAGCCGCCAGGTCGGCATAAGCAGGCAGCAGCGGGTTCTGGGCGAACAGGTGCTTGATGTCGGTGAGCAATAATTCCTGGTGCTGCTGCTCGTGGTTGATGCCCAGCGTGACGAGAAAAGCCAGTTCGTCGTCGCCCTGCTCCCGTTCCAGCAGCGACTGGATGCCGGCATCGACGTGGCTACGGTAGTCGAGCACCTCGGCCAGCGACGGCCGGGTCACCAGGCCGCGCTGCGACCGGGCGTGCATCTGCCCCGCCGTGTAGTAGTAGGAGTTGAACAGGTAATCGAAGCGCTCGTCGAAAACCCGGTAATCCGGGGCTCGCGCCGCGAGAATGAAACGCTCGAAAAACCAGGTGGTGTGGGCGAGGTGCCACTTGGCGGGGCTCGCGTCGGGCATGCTCTGGACGCAGGCATCTTCTGCGGAGAGCGGCGCCGCCAGGGCGCGCGAGCGGGATCGCACCGCGTGGTAGGCGTCCGCGACCGTCGCGGCCGGCGATTCATGCTGAAACAGGGAGTTGCTGGAGGTCACGAGGGATCCTGCCTGGCGGTGACTGAGATAATCAGGGTAGTCGTTCCGCCGCAGACGGGTCAAAGTCGGGCGCCCGTCGAACCTGCCTTGACGGGCCAGCGGCCGCCCGGGTCTAATACGCGCCTCGCACCGATGGCCAGGTAGCTCAGTTGGTAGAGCACGTGACTGAAAATCACGGTGTCGACAGTTCGATTCTGTCCCTGGCCACCATTCCATTGATGGCTTGCAGCGTTCCGCGGGATTGTATGTAACGGGCCCCGGCGGCAGGTGATCGTGCCAGCGAGTCCTCGCGAAGGCGCGGGTTTTAATTTTCCCCCCCTCTATCGTGATTGCATTACAGGCTTGCGCTCTTTATAAAGGCAGAGTACTCTGAAAAACAGAGTACACAAGGGAGGCCCACGATGACACAAGTTCAAGATGACCTCGCCTATGTCCGGCGCATTGTCGAAAACAGCCGTGCAGCGTTGAGCGTCGACTCACTGCCGTTGCTGGTCTGGGGAGCCCTGACGCTCGTTGGCGTCGGGCTGGTATACACGGTTGAGGCGCTGGACGGCCCCTGGTTGTGGGCAGTGCTGATCGCGATCGCGTGGCTCTATACGGGCTGGCGCATGGCGAGGACGCGCGGCCAGGCCAGATTGTTCGCGCAACGCGTGCTCGCCACGACCTGGTTCGCCGTGCTGACGTCGATGACACTGATCGGGTTCGTGGGTACTTTTTCGGGCGCCCTGCCCACGCAGACGATCCCACCGGTTTTCGCCGCCTTCTTCGGTCTTGCTTACCTCGCGAGCGCGGTCCTGACCGGACGGCAGGTGTTGGTCGGTCTGGCCATCGCATGGTGGGTCGGTGCAGCGCTCTTGTTTTTCGTGCCGCCATCACTGCGACTGGTCGTTTTCGGCGGGTTGTTGCTGGTGCTGTTGATTGTGCCGGCCCTGGCGCTGCACAGGAGCGCGGCGACGCAATGAGCGTCAGTCATGACTACCGCCAGATCGATCCCCTGCTCGCGTCACGTATCCGGCTTGCTGCGATGACACTCCTGGCAACGGTGGAGAATGCGGACTTCAGCTTCCTGCGTGAGCAGATCGGCGCCAGTGACGGCAATCTCGGCGCGCATATGCAGAAGCTCGCGGCGGCCGGGTACGTCGAGGAGACCAAAAGCTTCATCAAGCGAAAGCAGAACACGAGTTACACCCTCACCAGCAGGGGACGGAGCGCGCTGGACAACCATCTTGCCTTGATCCGCGCGATGCTCGACCCGAAGGGTTCGGCGTGACCTCGATCTTCCCGATGCTGCTGACTGGGATCGCGCTGTCCTCGTCTGCGGCAGCACCTGGCGCCGCATCCAGAGTCGTGCTCGAGGATCAGTTCGGACGGGAAGCCGTCGTCTTGCCGGTACCGGCTGGCCCGGTCGTAGTTTTGTACAGCGACCGAAAAGGCGTCCGTGAAGCAGGGGAGTGGCTGAGCGCTCTGGAGACCGGCGTTTGCGTTTTGATCGAAGTGGCCCAGCTTGCAGAAGTGCCGGCCATAGCGAGGCCGTTCGTGCGGCGGAGCTTCCGCAACTCCAGTGCCGTGCTGTTGGACTGGCGGGGCCGATTGGCTGAGCGGCTCGGTTTCGAGCCAGGGCGTGCCAACCTGTATCTCTTCGATCGCGCTGGTCGCTTGTCGCGCCACTACCATGCCGGACTCGGCGGCACGGCCTTGCACGAGTTCGTCGCCGACCTGAGGGCGCATTGCAATGTGGCCATTTGAAGCGGGCGCGACTTTCGGTGCTGCTGGTCAATTGATGACCGGGTTGTGGGTTCTGCTGTTAGTGAGTCTCTGGGTTTCCCGGCTGGCAAGTGCTGTGAAGTGGATAGGCTTCTTTGGGCTGCCGCTGCTGTTCGGCCTGGCCTATGTTCTCCTGATATTCCCGCATGTGCCGTTCCAGGATGGCGGCTTCGGCAGCCTTGGCGCCGTTCGAGGACTGTTCGGATCAGACCAGATTCTGCTGGCCGGCTGGTTGCATTTCCTGGTGTTCGATTACTTCATCGGTTGCTGGATTGCAGGCCAGCAGCGCAGCGAGCGTCTGCCGCGATCGCTCGTCGCGTTGTCCCTCGTATTCTGTTTCCTGGCCGGTCCGGCCGGATTACTTCTCTACCTGCTCATCCGCACCGTCTGCAGGTGGCGTAACGGTCGTGCATGGTGGCGGGCTTGCGTGCCCTGATCAACGAGTTTCATCGGCGTGGGGCGTGGTTGACGCGCGTGGCGCTAGCGCATTTCCTTCTTTTCGGGCTGCTTTTGGTGCTCATGGTGCTCGATCCACGGCAGATTACCGGGGTGAATGCCTGGCTCAAGCCGGCCAAGTTCGCGCTTTCGATCACGGTATACCTGCTGACCATGGCGTGGTTGCTGGGAGAGCTTGGGCCTGCGCGCCGCGTGGTTGTGTTGCTGGCGGCAGTGATTATTGGCTCGATGGTAACGGAACAGGTCCTGATCACCATGCAGGCCGCTCGAGGCACGACCTCACACTACAATGCTTCGACACCTTTCGACAGCGCCGTGTTCAGCCTGATGGGTTTCGGCGTCGCTGCCAACTCGGCAGCCGTATTTGTTGCATTGTTGCTGTTCATGACGGAGCGCCGACCAGCCGCTCCCGCCTACCTTTGGGGCGTCCGCCTGGGCCTGGCGGTCTTCCTGGTCGGGAGCGCGCAGGGCTTCGTCATGATCGCCAACGCCGGCCACACTGTGGGCGCGCCTGATGGTGCTGCGGGAATTCCCGTGCTGGCCTGGAGTTCAGTCGCCGGCGACCTGAGGATCGCGCATTTCATTGGCATTCACGCGCTCCAGGTGCTTCCGCTGGCCGGGCTGCTGATCGATCGCTGGGTTGCGTTCCCCTCGGCGCGAGTAGCTGCCGTGTGGTTCGCTGCGGCAGCGTACGCGGGTTTCGCCGGGGTGGCCCATCTGCATGCGCTGCGTGGTCTGACCTGGTTCCCGCTCGGAGATGCCGCTACGGGATAGTTGCAGGCCGGCTGCGCGGCGGCTGTCGAAACCTGGGCCTTTCCGAGCGCGCAGGAATCTCACCATCGCGTCCGGCTGGTCGATGAACAGCCCGTCCACGCATTGCACCTCGAGCAACAGGTGGAGCAGTTCCTCGACTGAGAGCCGGTGGGGCAGATTGTCGGTTCGCACGGTATAGGGGTGCACCGACAGCCCCACCTGCCTGGCGTCGGTTACCAGCGTGCTGAATTTCTGCGTACCGTCGGCCTGCGCGCCGAGCAGGATGCGGCTGATCGGCGGGCCGATGCCATCGGCAAATTTCGCGATCTCCGCGAGGCCTTCGGGCGTGTACATCGGCGTGTAATCGACATCGTTCATGTCCCAGTCGTTCTCGCCGAGCAGCTGCACCAGGCGCAGGCGAACGCCTTTCTCGCGGAGGCGGCGCAACGGCTCGGGCTCGAAGGACTGGATGATCGCGTAGTCATTCCTTTCGCTGTAGCCATGGCGTTCCAGTTCCGCGGCCACGATCGCCGCGAGGTCATGGCCGTGTTCCGCATGGAAGGCGGGAAACTTGGTTTCCGGGTAGATGCCGACGTTCCTGCCCGTGCTCGTGTTCAGGCCCTGCACCAGTTCGATCAGCTCGGCCAGCGTCACGATGCCGAAGTTGCCCGTCCCGGCGGGAAACCGCGCCGGGTACCGCGGCTCGCCGGTCCCGGGCTCGATGCGTTCGAACACGCGCAACTGCCGCAGCTCGGCCAGCGTGAAGTCGAGCGCGTAGTGCAGCCCGTCGGCGCGGGCCCGGCCGGGGAACCGCTCGCGCACGTCGGTGGTCGCGTCGAGTGTCAGGTCGTGCAGCGCGACCGGATGGCCGTCGCTCGTCAGGACGATGTCGGGTTCGATGAAATCAGCCCCCAGGGCGTAGGCGAAGGCGTAGGCCGCGAGGGTGTGCTCCGGCAGGTAACCGGAGGCGCCGCGGTGGGCGATGACGACGGGGTGGACGGCCTCCGCGGTGTCTGCTCCTGGCTGCGGTTCACCGGTGCGGCCCGCTGGCGGCGTATCCGCGCGGGTCGCCGACGGCACGATCACCGCGGCGCTGACCAGCAGCACCGACAATCTGAAAACACGGGGAATCGACATGGTGGCCTCGATCGCGTCTGCGCGTTGCGGTCTCCGAGGACCTACTCCATCACCCGCACGTTTCGAGGCGATGACACTCAGTGCGCGCGGATGATGGCGAGAAAGTCCTCGCCGTAGCGCTCCAGCTTTTTCTGGCCCACGCCGGAGATGCCGAGCAGGGCGGTGGCGTTGGTCGGCAGCTCGCGGGCCATCTCGATGAGCGTGGCGTCGCCGAAGATGATGTAGGGCGGCACGCCCTGGGCGTCGGCCAGCGACTTGCGCAATGCGCGCAAGGCGTCGAACAGCGATTCGTCGTAAGGACCTCCGCTCGCGGCGATCCGCGCCGGCTTGCGCTTCGCTGCAGCCTTGACCCGGGGGCGCGCCAGCTCGAGTGTTTCCTCGCCGCGCAGCAGGGGTCGCGCGGCCGGCGTGAGCCGCAGCACCGAGTAGCGCGCGATGTCCTGCTCGAGGTAACCGCGATGGATCAGCTGGCGCAGCAGCGAGGCCCATTCCTGCATGCCGTGGTGCGCGCCGATGCCGAAGGTGGAGAGGCGGTCATGCCCGGCGGCGAGAATGCGCTCGTTCCGCGTGCCGCGCAGCACGTCGATGACGTACTTGATGCCGTATCCCTGGTCCAGGCGGTACACGCAGGACAGCGCCTTGCGCGCGTCTTCGGTCGCATCGAAGCGCTCCGGCGGCTCCAGGCAGACGTCGCAATTGCCGCAGTCCTCGGCGAGGCGCTCGCCGAAGTAGCCGAGCAGCACGCGGCGTCGGCAGGTCAGGCTCTCGGCCAGCGCGACCATCGCGTTGAGCTTGTGCACCTCGATCCGCTGGCGCGCCTCGTTGGCGCCCCGTTCCACGAGCGCGCGGGCGGTGACCACGTCCTGCGCGCCGAACAGCAAGAGGGCCTCGGCGGGCAGGCCATCGCGCCCGGCGCGGCCCGTTTCCTGGTAGTAGCCCTCGATGTTTTTCGGCATGTCGTAGTGGACGACGAAGCGCACGTTCGGCTTGTCGATGCCCATGCCGAAGGCGACCGTCGCCACCACGATATCCAGCTCGTCGCGCAGGAAGGCTTCCTGCACGCGGTGGCGTTCCGTCGCCGCCAGTCCCGCGTGATAGGCGCCGGCCCGCAGGCCCCGGGCGCACAGCTTTTCGGTCAACTCGTCCACCCGGCGCCGCGACAGGGCGTAGATGATCCCCGCCTGGCCGTCCCGCGACGCGAGAAAGGCCGCGAGCTGCTCCAGCGGCTTGTGCTTCTCGCGCACCGTGTAGCGGATATTGGGCCGGTCGAAGCTCGCGACGTACCGCGTGGCGTGCTCGAGATCGAGCACCCGGACGATATCCTCGCGCGTCTGCGGATCCGCGGTGGCGGTCAAAGCGACCAGCGGAATACCGGGAAACCGCCGGCGCAGGGCGCCGAGCTGGACGTACTCGGGACGGAAATCATGGCCCCATTGCGACACGCAATGCGCCTCGTCCACCGCGAACAGCGCGATCTCGATGCCGTCGAGGCGGCCGAGAAACGTGTCGCTCATCAGCGTCTCGGGCGCGACGTACAGCAGGTCCAGCTCGCCGGCGTGGAGCCGGGCGAGCGTCCGGCGGGCGGCGTCGCCCTCCAGCGAGGAGTTATAGAAGGCCGCGGCGACCCCGTTGGCCAGCAGCGCATCGACCTGGTCCTTCATGAGCGAGATCAGGGGTGAGACGACGATCGCCGTGCCGCGCCGATGCAATGCCGGGACCTGGTAGCACAGCGACTTGCCGCCCCCGGTGGGCATGAGCACGAAGGCGTCTTTCCCCGCCACGAGGTCCGCGATGATCTCTTCCTGGCGGAGGCGGAAGGCGGCAAAGCCGAACACCCGCGACAAGGTGTCCAGCGGTGACGCGGCGACGCGCCCGCCGGGGGGCGGCAAGGCGTGGCCTGCGGACGGCATGGAGGGGCTGGACATGGGCGCGGCGACGGGGGCTGACGGAACAGCGTCCCATCATAACGGCCGCGCCCGGGAGCGCCATCCTCAGAACAACGCCGGATTCAGAACAATTCGACGCTGCCGGCCTGCATGCTGGTCTGCGACACCGGGCCGTGCGGCCGCGGCGGGGGAGCCGGGGCGGGTGCAGGCATCGCCACCACGCTGGGTTTCTTCGGCGCCGGCGCCGGCCGGGCCGCGGGTTTCTCCGCCGGCTTGCCGTTTCTCAGCTGCTCGCGCAGCGCCTCGAGGTGCTCCACGCTTTCCACCGCGACGCCCAGCGACTGCGAGGAGATATCCTCGAACTGCAGCGAGCGCACCGCGTCGCCGACCGCGGCGCCGAGCTGCTCGCCGAGCGGCGCCATTTCGGCGATGGCCTCGCGCAACTGCGCCCGCACGGCGTCCGCCTGGGTGATCATGCGGGTGATGCGTTCCTTTTCCTGCAGCGTCTCGCCCATGTCGCGAGCGGCCATCTGGTTGACCTTCTGCTGCACGCGGGCCACGGCCTCGCTGGTGTCGGTGACGCGCTCGCGGATCTGTTCGTTGAACTCGGCGGAGCGGATCGACAGCTTGCGGACCTCGTCGGCGACCACCGCGAAGCCGCGCCCTGCCTCGCCGGCGCGCGCCGCCTCGATGCTGGCGTTCAGCGCCAGGAGATTGGTCTGTTCGGCCAGGCTGCGCGCGTCCTCGAGCAGCTTGAAGATGCCCTGCAGGTGGCTGAGCATCTTCTCGGTCTCGTTGGCCATGTGCACGCTTTGCTGGCTCGACTGGATCAGCGCATCGACGAAACGCTCCAGCGCCTCGCTGGTCCGCTCGTTGCTATCGGCACGCTCGTCGACCACGGCGCCGCTGAGGCCTTTCTGCAGCAACGCGGCCTGCGCCTGGGTCACCCCGTGCATCTTGTTGAAACTGCGGGACAGCTGGGCGACCGCGTCGGAGATGAGTCCCTTGACGCGCGCCACCTGGGTGTTGATTCGGGGCAATTCGTCGGCCAGCGCCGCGTCCACGGTCTCGGCGACCGCTTCGCTGTGTTCGGCGCTCTGGCGGGCGCTGGAGGCTTCGCTGAGCACCCCCGCACCGAGCAGGGCGACCACGACGAGGGCCAGGCCGGCCTGCAGCCAGGCGCCGTTGCCGACGCTGAGGCCGAGGACGGCCAGCGCCAGCAGCGCCGCGACCAACATGAAATTACGAGAAGAGATGCTGTGCATGACGTCCATTCCGCTCGGCGGTGTTACGTGAGAGTGTTATCGGCCGGACCCTGCAATAGCTTGAGCGCCGGCGCCGGGATGTTTGCCCGCGCCGGTTTTGCCGGCCGGCGCCGCGAGCAGGGCATTCGCGATCCTGCCCAGCGGCAGCACCTCGGCGGCCGCGCCGATCTTGACGGCTTCGCCCGGCATGCCCCAGACGACGCTGGTGGCCTCGTCCTGGGCGACGGTGTGGGCGCCGGCTTCGCGCAGCTCCAGCAGGCCCTTCGCGCCGTCGGCGCCCATGCCCGTGAGGATCGCGGCCACGGCGCGGGGGCCCGCACAGTCCGCGATCGAACGGAACATGACGTCTACGCTGGGCCGGTGGCGGTTCACCGGCGGGCCGTCGTTGATGCGGCAGATGTAGCGCCCGCCGGAGCGTTCGACCAGCAGGTGATGGTCGCCTGGGGCGACGAAGGCATGGCCCTGCAGCACCACGTCGCCGTCCTCCGCTTCCTTGACCCGCAAGCGGGTGAGCTTGTCCATGCGCTCCGCGAAGGCGCGGCTGAAGCCGGGCGGGATGTGCTGGGCGATGACGATACCGGGCGCGTCAGGCGGCATGCCGAGCAGCACTTCCTTGATGGCCTCGGTTCCGCCGGTGGAGGCGCCGATGGCGATCAGGCTGTCGGTGGTGTTCAGGTGCCGGCGGCGCGGCGGCGGCAGGACCGCGTCCGCCGACAACGAGGCGGCTGGCATGGCGCCGCGCACCTTGGCGCGCGCCGCCGTCTTCACCTTGGCGCAGAGTTCCTCGCCGAGTTCGGTCAGCTGGTTGCCGAGGTCGCCCTTGGGCTTGGTGATGAAGTCGATCACGCCGAGCGACAGGGCCTCGAGCGTGACGTCCGCGCCGCGCTCCGTCAGCGACGACACCATCACGACGGGCATGGGGCGCAGGCGCATCAGGTTGCGCAGGAAGGTCAGGCCGTCCATGCGCGGCATCTCGACGTCGAGCGTCAGGACGTCCGGGTTGAGTTCCTTGATCTTCTCACGCGCGATGATCGGGTCGGGCGCGGCGCCGACGACCTCGATGTCCGGATCCTTGCGCATCATCAGCGTCAGGATTTTCCGCACCAGCGCCGAGTCGTCGATGATCAGTACCTTGATGGGCGAGTCTGGCATCAGTACGTCCTCAGAAGAGTTCCACGCTGCCGGTGTCGGGCAGGTGGTCGATTTCATCCAGGTAGCGCGTCTCGCGCTTGATGATCGTGTCGTTGCGCAGCACCTGCAGCCGCTTGACCTTCACGCGCCCCGTGTCCGGCATGTAAACGACCTTGCGCGGCCAGTCGCCGCCGAGGTCCTCGCCGGCGATCGGCAGCTTCTCGGTGCGCAGGAATTCGCGCACGAAAGTGGCGTTCCGCGAACCGATATCCGACATCTGCACGAGCACCCTGCCGCCGCCGACGACCTTGATCTCCAGGCGTTCACGGCGCGCGCCCAGCTTGTACATCTCGTTGAGCAGGCTCTCCATCGCGAAGGTGCCGTAGCGCGCGGCCTGCGAGAGGCACTGGCCCCAGCGGCTGTCCGGATGGCCGTGGGGGAGCATGAAGTGGTTCATGCCGCCGATGCCCAGATCCCGGTCGCGGATGCACGCGGAGACGCAGGACCCGAGCACGGTGACGATGATCTCGCCGCGGGTCGAGACGTAGAACTCGCCCGGCAGGATCTTGACCGCCATGGTGCCGTGATCGCGGTCGAAATAGAGGTTCGGAACCAGGGCGCTGCCGAGCGGCGGGGTGGTAGTGGCCTTGGCGGGCTTCATTTCCGCTGCACCGGGGTGTAGACGGTCTTGCCGCGGGAGGCGAACAGGTCGATCGCGTGCGAGAAGCTCTCGGCATGACCGGCGAACAACAGCCCCTCGGGGCGGAGGATCGGCACGAATTTCTGCAGCACCCGCCGTTGCGTCGGCTTGTCGAAATAGATCATGACGTTGCGGCAGAAGATCGCGTCCAGCGGGGGACGGATCGGCCACTCGTCGGCCAGCAGGTTGAGCGGCCGGAAAGTGACGAGCCTGGCGAGCTCGGGACGGATCCGTACCAGTCCCTCCCGTGCGCCCTTGCCCCGCAGGAAGAAGCGTTTCACGTCCTGCTCCGGGATGCCCGCGATCCGGTCGGCGCTGTAGACGCCTTCCTCGGCATGCAGCAGCACGTTGGTGTCCACGTCGGTGGCGATGATCTTCACCGGGGGCTCGAAGGTGCCGAAGGCGTCCACCATGGTCATGGCCATCGACCAGGCTTCCTCCCCGGTGGAACAGGCCGAAGACCACAGCATGACGTCCCGGCCGCGACAATGCTCGAGCACGTGCTTCGCCAGGATCGGAAAGTGATGCGATTCGCGGAAGAACGCCGTCAGGTTAGTGGTCAGCGAGTTGATGAAGTGCTGCCACTCGCCTGCGTCGTTGTTGAGCATGTCGAGGTAGTCGTCGAAGCGCGTCATCTGGAAATTGCGCAGCCGGCGCGCCACGCGGCTGTAGACCATGTGGCGCTTGCCAGGATGCAGGGAGATGCCCGCGTGTTCGTGGATCAATCGGCGAACTTCCTCGAAGTTCCTGTCGCTGAATTCAAACTCGCGCTCGACTGCGGCCATGTGGGCAAATTCCTGTCAGTGCGCCGGGGCGGCGTCCGCCATAAGCGATCCGGCGAGCGTTGCGGCGGATTGTTGTTCTCGTTCTCACGGAATCCTGGAGAGCGCCTGCTCGTACTAGTTAAGTCGGCAGTTGCCGGCGTTTCTTTAGACGGCGTTGATGTACCTAGAACTCAGCCCATTCCTCCCCTGCTTCGGCGGGCTCGGCGCGCTTGGGCGCAGCGCCATGGCTCTTGGCGGCGCTCGCCTTGGGCGCGGGCGCCTTCGCCGGCGTGCTGCGCGGCGCGGCGATGCCGGAGAGCTTGGCGTCGTCGATGCGGAACACGGAGACGGCCTGGGCGAGACCATGGGCCTGGTCCTCGAGGGAGGAGGCGGCCGC
>NZ_JAAMFG010000036.1:300000-517644 GCF_011064545.1 Wenzhouxiangella sp. XN24 | reverse complement strand
CTAACGCCCTGGATAACCTGCGATGGAGGCTGGCGCGGACCGTGCGTATGCACGGGCCGTGACAGCCGGCATCGTCAGGTTCATCCTGTAGTTAGGTATCTCAGGCAGCGAGGCGCGCAACTTTGAGACCCTTTCGGCGCTTCTCGGCGTGCCACAAATCGTACTGCGTCTGCAGATTCAACCAGCTCTCTGCGCTTGTGCCAAAGGCCATCGACAAACGCACCGCCATCTCCGGGCTGAGTCCTGCACGGCCGTTCAAGATCGCCGACAAGGTCTTACGGCTCACGCCAAGAGCGGCCGCAGCGTCCGTGACGGTCAGTTCCAATGGCTCAAGACAGAGCGACCGAATGATCTCGCCAGGATGAGGGGGATTGTGCATCTTCATAGGTCGATCCTAATGGTAATCCTCGTAATCCACTTCATCGGCATCCGTACCTACGAAGGCAAAGGTCACCCGCCAATTGCCACTGACTTCCACAGCCCAGCGACCTTTCAGTTCTCCTTTCAGCGGATGCAGTTTCAAACCAGGCAGCGCCATGTCGCCGGGGCCGGTAGCCGCATTGAGAGTAGCCAGTATCAGCTTCAAGCGGACTGCATGCGCCGGTCGAATTCCAGACCGAGAACCCGTGGCAAAGAATTTCGCCAATCCTTTGTGACGGAATCTCAGTATCATGCATTAAAGCGTAACCTATAACGTTACGCCAGACAAGATGCCTAACGCTCGGGCTGAGCCGCGCTTGACGGCGACCGACTGGAGCGACAGCGAAAGGAGGGAACAGTCAAGCGTCGGTCTCCAGCCCAATGTTAGATGCATTGATCATTTCACCCAGAACTCCCACCAGCGTGGCCGGACTATCGGCACATCATTGTCGCCCAAGAAGCCACAGAACTCGTTCCATTCTTTTTCGGTGCAGTGATGGCGTAGCTCGCCGTGCGGGATGTCCAATAGGACTATACGCTGGGCCGGATAAAGTTCGACTCGATCCGAGTACAGCAGGTTCTCGCGAAGCATGGCGAGAGGTGCGTCTATACCGTAACCGCGATCGACTCTGCGCTGAATTGCGATCAACGGGCGGCCATGGCTGTTCCTTGCTTGCATCTAACTCAAAGTCGATGGACTAAACACGGTTGAATATCGCATGAAACACCCTGAATAGTCTGGCTTGGAAGGAACCAAGCCGCTGTTTACCATCTGAATCCTGCTGGATATACCACAGATACCGGGGTTTGGGTTATGCCGGAGCCGAGGCTGCTGGACGTCGTGCGGGACCGGATTCGGATTAAACACTACAGTTTTCGCACCGAGACGTCCTACCTGGGCTGGATAAAGCGTTTCATCCGCTTCCATGGCAGTCGCCACCCTCGGGAGATGGGCGGGCCGGAAGTGGAGCAGTTTCTCACCTACCTCGCGACGGATCGCCAGGTCGCGGCCTCAACGCAGAACCAGGCGTTGTCCGCGATCCTGTTCCTTTACCGCGAGGCACTCGAGCTCGACCTGCCATGGTTGGACGGAATGGTTCGCGCGAAGCGACCAGCCCGCATCCCGGTTGTGTTGTCCCGGGACGAAGTGCGTCGGGTCCTGGCGCAACTGGAGGGCACACATTGGCTGGCGACCAGCCTCCTGTACGGCTCCGGGTTGCGTGTCTCTGAGTGCCTGCGGCTCCGGGTGAAGGATGTGGATTTCGACTACCGGCAGCTCACGGTGCGGGACGGCAAGGGAGCAAAAGACCGTTGCACCATGCTGCCGGATTCCGCCGTAGAGCCGCTGCAGTTTCAGCTCAAGCGGGTGCGCTCGCTGTTCGAGGCGGACCGCGCGGCAAGCCATCCTGGCGTTGCCCTGCCCCCGGCACTTGAACGCAAGTATCCCGCGGCGCCCTTCGAATGGCCTTGGCAGTTCGTGTTCCCGGCCAGGAAATTCTGTCGTAGCCCCTACACTGCTCGCGTCGTTCGTTATCACCTGTTGCCGGACGTGCTGCAACGCGCAGTGAAGCAGGCCGTGCGCGCGGCCGGCATCACGAAGCCTGCATCGTGTCATACCTTCCGGCATTCCTTCGCCACGCACCTGCTGGAGTCCGGCTACGACATACGCACGGTGCAGGAGCTGCTTGGCCACTCGGATGTCTCGACCACGATGATCTACACCCATGTCATCCAGCGCGGCGGGCGTGGCGTGCGCAGCCCGCTGGATTGACCCGGGAACTTCAGTCCTTGTTCTTGATCGGCGCGAGCAGCATGTAGAAGACCCACGCGAACCATGACACGAAGATCACGGCCAGCACCCACGCGGCCTTCTCGCCTCCGGTGGTCCGGTTCGAGCCGATGATGATGACGATCGGCAACAGCCAGATGAAGCCGACGACCGCGATGACGACGAGTAGGGCGACGGGTCCGGTTGCATCCATCGTATCCAGCACGCTCGTGTGTTTGTGGCGGGCAGTTGCGCCGATGCGAGACTAGCGAAGCCTGCGCGTTACTGTCCAGTGTCACCGGGCGCCCGGCGAGCAGCGTTAGCGTCGCGACGCGGTTGGGTGCCGTACATGAAGCGACGAGGATCGCTCACGATCGAATCGATCCGGCGGCGCAGCACATGCTCGATCGCGACGCTGATGGCGTAACCGACCAGTCCTGCGGCGGTGACCATGAAGACGAATCCGCCAGAGTCGGAGAACATCTCTGTCAGCCAGTGCTCTTTGATCCACTCAGCCAGGAGCGCCCCGGCGACGCCTCCGGCGACGACGATGGCGCGGGTCATGAGCCAGAGTTGCCCCCGCGCTTCCTTTACGATGCGCAGCAGTTCGGCGTCGCCACGCCGGGCCAGCATCGGGAACTGCTCCCGGGCCCATTTGAGGTCATGCTGATCGCTTCGCTTCGACACGGGAGACGAAACCGCTCTTTCTGCCAATGGGGTCGACCGGAACCATATACCACAACGACAAAGGGGGCCGCCAATCGGCAGCCCCCTGGAGAGAACAGCGGAGTTCGCGACGCCGGCCTACTTCCGCCCGGCGTTCTTCTTGATCTTCTCGAGCAGCGCGAGCTGGGCGGCGGCCTGGGCGAGCTCGGCCTGGGCGACAGCGATGTCCTTGGCGGACTCGCGGTTTTCGAGCAGGTCCTGGGCGCGTTGCTTCGCCTGCTGCACGGCCGCCTCGTCGAGGTCGTGGGCGCGCGCCGCGGCGTCGGCCAGCACGGTGACAGCCTTGGGCTGGATCTCGATCATCCCGCCGGAGACGTAGAAGAACAGTTCCTCGCCCTCGGGGGTCTGCACACGCACCGTGCCGGGCCGCAGGCCGGTGAGCAGCGGCGCGTGGTTCGGCGCCACGCCGATCTCGCCGATGGTGGCCGGCGCGAACAGCATGGCCGCGTCACCCGTGAAGATTTCGCCTTCGGCGCTGACGATGTCGACGTGGATCTTGCTCATCCGTTACTCCGGGCGGCCTGGACCACCTTACTGCAGCTTCTTCGCCTTCTCGACGGCCTCGTCGATCGTGCCGACCATGTAAAAGGCCTGCTCGGGGATAGAGTCGTATTCGCCGTCGACAATGCCGCGGAAGCCCTTGATGGTGTCCTTCAGAGACACGTACTTGCCGGGCGAGCCGGTGAAGGCCTCGGCAACGAAGAAGGGTTGCGACAGGAAGCGCTGCACCTTGCGGGCGCGGGTCACGACCTGCTTGTCTTCTTCCGACAGCTCGTCCATGCCGAGAATCGCGATGATGTCCTGCAGCTCCTTGTAACGCTGCAGCGTGGCCTGCACTGCGCGCGCGCAGTCGTAGTGCTCCTGGCCGATGACGTTCGGATCGAGCAGGCGCGAGGTGGAGTCCAGCGGATCCACGGCCGGGTAGATGCCGAGCTCGGCGATCTGGCGCGACAGCACGAGGGTCGCGTCGAGGTGAGCGAAGGTCGTGGCGGGCGACGGGTCGGTCAGGTCGTCGGCCGGGACGTACACGGCCTGGAATGACGTGATCGAGCCGGTCTTCGTGGACGTGATGCGCTCCTGCAGCATGCCCATTTCCTCGGCCAGCGTCGGCTGGTAACCCACGGCGGAAGGCATGCGCCCGAGCAGGGCCGAGACCTCGGTGCCGGCCAGGGTGTAGCGGTAGATGTTGTCGATGAACATCAGCACGTCGCGGCCTTCGTCGCGGAAGTTCTCCGCGATGGTCAGGCCGGTCAGCGCGACGCGCAGGCGGTTGCCCGGCGGCTCGTTCATCTGGCCGTACACCAGCGCGACCTTGTCGAGGACGTTGGAGTCCTTCATCTCGTGGTAGAAGTCGTTGCCCTCGCGGGTGCGCTCACCGACGCCGGCGAACACGGAGTAGCCGGAGTGCTCGATGGCGATGTTGCGGATGAGCTCCATCAGCGTCACGGTCTTGCCCACGCCGGCACCGCCGAACAGGCCGATCTTGCCGCCCTTGGCGATCGGCATGATCAGGTCGATGACCTTGATGCCGGTCTCCAGCACTTCGACGGCCGGGGCCTGGTCCTCGTAAGACGGCGGTGCGCGGTGAATCGGCATGTAGGTGTCGGTCTCGACCGGACCGGCCTCGTCGATCGGCTGGCCGAGCACGTCCATGATGCGGCCGAGCGTCGCCTTGCCGACCGGCACCTGGATGGGCTCGCCCGTGCTCTTCACGTCGAGTCCGCGGCGCAGGCCTTCGCTGGCGCCCATGGCGATGCAGCGGACGACACCGTCACCGAGCTGCTGCTGCACCTCTAGCGTCACGCCGGTCTCGTCGATCTTCAGGGCCTCGTAGACGTTAGGCAGGTGCTCGCGTGGGAACTTCACGTCCACCACGGCGCCGATGACCTGAACGATATTGCCAGTGCTCATGGATCAGTTTCCTCTGTCTCGTATCCGCTGGGGCGCCGTCAGACGGCCGCCGCGCCGCCGACGATCTCGGCGAGTTCCTGGGTGATCGCGGCCTGGCGCGCCTTGTTGTAGGCGAGCTGCAGCCCGTCGATCAGTTTGCCGGCATTGTCGGTGGCACTCTTCATCGCCACCATGCGCGCGGCCATTTCACACGCCACGTTCTCGACCGCGCCGCGGTAGACCTGCGACTCGATGTAGCGGGTCAGCACCTGCTCGACCAGCTCGGTGGAGCTGGGCTCGTAAATGTAGTCCCAGTGTTTTTGCAGCTGTTCGGCGTCCTCGGTCTGCGCCGGCAGCAGGGTCACCGTCTCTGGCTTCTGGCTCATCGTGTTGACGAACACGTTGTGCACGAGGAACACGCGGTCGAGCCGCTCTTCGGTGTAGCCATTCAACATCACCTGGATCGCGCCGATCAGGTCCTGCACGCGCGGGATGTCGCCGAGATCCTGCAGGCTGGCCACGATGTTGACGTCGAGACGACGGAAGAACTGCGCCGCCTTGCGGCCGATGAGGCAGACTTCGATCTCGACGCCCTGGTCGCGCCACTCGCGCATCTCACGCAGCGTCTTGCGGAACAAGTTGGCGTTCAGCCCGCCGCACAACCCGCGGTCGGTGGAGACGATGATGAATCCCACGCGCCGCGCGGTGCGCTCCTGCATGAACGGGTGCCGGTAATCCGGACGCGCCTGCATCAGGTGACCGATCACCGTGCGAATCCGCTCGGCGTAGGGCCGGGAAGCCGCCATCCGCTCCTGGGCCTTCCGCATCTTGGCCGCCGCGACCATTTCCATGGCCTTGGTGATCTTGCCCGTGTTGCGGATGCTCTTGATCTGCGTGCGGATTTCTTTGGCGTTGGCCATCGGGGACTCCGCTCTACCAGGTGCCGGTCGCGACGAAGTCGGCGACGCCCTTCTTCATCTCGGACTGCAACTCCTCGTTCCAGTCGCCGGTCTCGTTGAGCTTCTTCATCAGCTCGGGATGCGTCGAGTCCATGTGCGCATGCAGTGCACGCTCGAAATCGCTGATCTTCTCGATCTCGACCTTGTCGATGAAACCCTCGTTCACCGCGAACAGCGATACCGCCATCTGCGCCACGGACATCGGCGAGTACTGCAGCTGCTTGAGCAGCTCGGTGACGCGCTGGCCGCGATCGAGCTGCTTGCGCGTGGTCTCGTCCAGGTCAGAGGCGAACTGGGCGAAGGCCGCCAGTTCGCGGAACTGCGCCAGCGCCAGGCGGATGCCGCCGCCGAGCTTCTTGATGACTTTCGTCTGCGCAGCGCCACCGACGCGTGACACCGAAAGACCGGCGTTGATGGCGGGGCGGATGCCGGCGTTGAACAGGTCCGTCTCGAGGTAGATCTGGCCGTCGGTGATGGAGATCACGTTGGTCGGTACGAAGGCGGAGACGTCGCCCGCCTGCGTCTCGATGATCGGCAACGCGGTCAGCGAGCCGGTCTTGCCCTTCACCTTGCCGCCCGTCTCGCGCTCGACGAACTCCGGGTTGACGCGCGCGGCGCGCTCCAGCAGGCGGGAATGAAGGTAGAACACGTCACCCGGATAGGCTTCGCGGCCCGGCGGGCGGCGCAGCAGCAGGGACACCTGGCGGTAGGCCCAGGCCTGCTTGGTCAGATCGTCGTAGATGATCAGGGCGTCCTCGCCCTTGTCGCGGAAATACTCGCCCATGGCGCAGCCTGCGTAGGGGGCGATGTACTGCAGGGCGGCGGATTCCGCGGCGGGCGCGGCGACGATGATGGTGTGGTCCATCGCGCCGAACTCTTCGAGCTTGCGCACCACGCCCGCGATGGACGACTGCTTCTGCCCGATCGCGACGTAGATGCACTTAACGCCCGTGCCTTTCTGGTTGATGATCGTGTCGATCGCCACCGCGCTCTTGCCGGTCTGGCGGTCGCCGATGATCAGCTCGCGCTGGCCGCGGCCGACAGGGACCATCGCGTCGATGGCCTTCAGGCCGGTCTGCATCGGCTGGTCGACCGACTGGCGCCAGATGACACCCGGCGCGACTTTCTCGATCGGCGAGGTGAATTCCGTCTTGATCGGGCCCTTGCCGTCGATCGGCACGCCGAGGGAGTTCACCACGCGCCCGAGCAGCGCCTCGCCGACCGGCACCTCGAGGATGCGGCCGGTCGTCTTGACGGTATCCCCTTCGGAGATGTGCAGGTAGTCGCCCAGCACCACGGCGCCGACCGAGTCCTGCTCCAGGTTCAGCGCGAGGCCGAAGGTGTTGCCCGGAAACTCGAGCATTTCACCGTAGGCGGCGTTCGCCAGGCCGTGAATGCGCACGATGCCGTCCGTCACCGAAACCACGGTGCCGACATTGCTGGCGACGGTCGTGGACTCGAACTTGAGGATCTTCTCTTTGATCAGATCGCTGATTTCAGATGCCTTGATGGACATTTCCAGAATCCTTTAGTGCGTGACGGCGCCGGCCAGCCTTTCGAGGCGACCGGACAGTGAGCCATCGATGACCAGGTCGCCGGCGCGGATCACCGCACCGCCGAGCAGTTTCTCGTCCGTATCGCAGTGCAGGCGCACGTCGCGACCGAGGCGTTTCCTGAGCGATGCAGCGAAGCTCTCGCGCTGCGCGGCGTCCAGTTCGACCGCGGATGTCAGCTGGACATCCACGATGTTCTCCGCCTCGGCGCGCAGCGCCTCGTATTCGGCGGCAATCTCGGGAAGCCAGTCCATGCGGCCGTTCTCCGCCAGCAGCTTGAGAAAGCTGGGGCCCTGCGTCCCCGCGGCGTCTCCACACAGCTCGATGAACAACTCCGCGAGCGACTCCCGGCTCACCGCCGGATTGCCGATCAGCGCCTGGACGCGCTCGTCGGACGCCGCCCGGGCGCCACGCTCGAGGAATTCGGACCAACCCGCAAGGGCACCTTCCTCCTCGGCGATTTCGAACACCGCCCTCGCATAGGGCCGGGCGACGGTCATCTTTTCTGCCATTACTCAGTACTCTCCACGGGCCTACAGCTGGCTGGAGAGGCGATCGAGCAGTTCGCGGTGCGTACCCGCGTCGATCTCCTTCTCGAGCAGCTGCTGGGCACCGGACAACGCGATCGCAGCGACCTCGCCCCGCAGCGCTTCCCGCGCCCGGTTGGTGTCCTGCTCCAGCTCGGCGCGGGCCTGCGCGAGCATGCGCTCGCCCGCCGCCTGGGCATTTTCTTTTGCCTCTTCCACCAGCTCCGCGCCGCGGCGCTCCGCCTGCTCGATGATCTGCGAAGCCTGTTGCCGCGCCTCGCGGAGGCGTTCCGCCACCTGGCTGTCGGCGTCCTCGAGGGCCTTCTGCCCCCGTTCCGCGGCAGCGAGGCCCTCGGCGATACGCGCCCTCCGTTCCTCCAGCGCCTGCATGATCGGCGGCCAGACGAACTTCTTGGTGAACCAGACGAAGACCAGGAAGGTCAGCATCTGGCCGAAGAGTGTCAGGTTAATGCCCACGATTCCGACTCCCGATCAGCGTGCATTTGCCGGTAGAGAGGCCATGCGGCCCCTCAGCTCTGGAGAGCGGCCAGCAGCGGGTTGGCGAACAGCAGCAGCGCGGCGAACGCGACACCGATGATGGCCAGCGCGTCGAGCAGGCCGGCGACGATGAACATGCGGATCTGCAGCATGTTGGCCATCTCGGGCTGGCGCGCTGCGCCCTCGAGGAACTTGCCGCCGAGCAGGCCGAAACCGATACCGGTACCGAGCGCGGCGAACGCGAAGATGAGTCCGACCGCCAACGCGGTAAAGGCCTGAACTGATGCAATAGCTTCCATGGTCAATCTCCGTAGGAGGCGGGTTCTACAGGGGTGAAATCAGTGCTTCTCGTAAGCCAGCGCGATGTAAACGATGGTCAGCGTCATGAAGATGAACGCCTGGAGCGGGATCACGAGAATATGGAAGATCGCCCAGGCGCTGCCGGGGAGCCACTGGGCCCAGAACGGCAGCATGGCGATCAGGATGAAAATGAGCTCGGCGGCATACAGGTTGCCGAACAGTCGCAGCGCCAGCGACACGGGCTTGGCGATCATCTCGACCGTGTTGAGAATCAGGTTGAACGGCACCAGCAGCGGGTTCTTGCCGAAGGGGTGAAACAGGAACTCCTTGCCGAAGCCCGCGGCGCCCTTGCCCTTGATGCCGTAATAGATGATGAGGACGAACACCGACAGCGACAGGCTGAAGGTCGCGCTCATGTCGGCCGACGGCACCACGCGCATGTACTCGATGCCGATCATGGCGGCGAGCACGGGGAACAGGTCGACCGGGATCAGGTCCATGAGGTTCCAGAGGAACACCCAGACGAAGATGGTCAGCGCCAGCGGCGCGAGCAGCCCCTTGGGGCCGTGGAAGGCTTCGCTCACCGAGTTGTCCACGAACTCGAGAATCGCTTCGACGAAATTCTGCATCTTGCCCGGCACGCCGGCCGTGACCGCCCGCGCGGCGCCGTAGAACACGCCGAGGAAGATCAGCCCGGTGACCCAGGACCAGAACAGGGTGTCGATATGCACCGTCCAGAATCCCTCGCCGACGGAGAGGTGTTCCAAGTGATGCGTGACATATTCTGTCGGAGAAGCCGCCATAGCCGTCATCCACCAAAGCCCTGTCGATCACGTCGCGTAAACACCAGCGCCAGCCAGTTCACGGCCAGCGTGGCGATAAACGTGACCACGAGCGGAACAAACACGTGGCTCAAAAAAATGGCTGCGGCCGAGAACAGCACGACAGCCATCACCATCTTTATCGCCTCGGCCTTCGCAAAGGCCGAAAACATCGCTCTTGGACCCGCCTCGGCCGGCACCGCGAAAACCCGCAAGGCCATCCAGAGGCTCAGCACCACGCTGATGCCGCCGCCCGCGAGCGCCCCGAGTGCGGCATCACCGCCCATCGTGGCGCCGAAAACGCCGGCCCCGGCCAATGCGACCGCGGCTTGTCCCCCGACGATCTTGACGGGCACTGAACCCAGGCGATTTCGCATGCCGAGCGGCCTCGGCCCCAAAAGCCGCGGGATTATATCGCCTTTGAGCAGATGCAGCAATTTTTCGGCGCTAGCGGATGTGGCCCAGGATGCCCTCGAGCTCGTCGAGACTGTTGTAACTGACGACGAGCTTGCCGCGCCCCGCAGCCGTGTGCTGGACGGTCACCCTGGCGCCCAGTTTTTCGCCGACCTCGGCCTCGAGGCGCTGGATGTCCGGGTTACGGCGCTGCGGCGCCTGCGTCCTGGGCGATGTTCCGCCGGCGAGGCGCTTCACCAGGCGCTCGGTCTCGCGCACCGAGAGTCCCCTGGCGACCACTTCGCGGGCCGCCGCGGCCTGGGCCTTCGGCTCCGTGAGCCCGAGCAGCGCCCGCGCATGTCCCATCTCGAGTTCCCGGCGCTCGACCAGGCGTTTCACCTCGTCGCCCAGCTCCAGCAGGCGCAACAGGTTGCTCACGGCCGCGCGCGAACGCCCCACGGCTTCGGCCGCCTGCTGGTGCGTCAGCGCGAACTCCCCGGTCAGCCGCTCCAGCGAACGCGCCTCTTCCAGCGGATTGAGATTTTCCCGCTGGATGTTCTCGATGAGCGCCATCGCGACGGCCGCCTCGTCGGGGACGTCGCGAATGATCACCGGGACTTTCTGCAGTCCGGCCAGCTGCGCAGCCCGCCAGCGCCGCTCGCCGGCGATGATCTCGAAGCGGGCGCCGTCGCCGGTGTCCGTGACCGGCCTGATGACGATCGGCTGGACGACGCCCTGGGCGCGGATCGAGTCCGCGAGGTCCTCGAGCGTCTCCTGGCGGATGTCCAGGCGCGGCTGGTAACGGCCGCGCTTGAGCTGCTCGACGCCGAGCTCGCGGAACTGCGCGTCTTCCCGGGCGGTGTCCGCGGTAGATGCGCGGCTCGAGGAAGACAGCAGCGCATCGAGGCCGCGACCGAGGGAGCGTTTTTTCACGGCCATCAGTGTTCCGTCTCCGTAGTGTTCACGCGGGCGTCGCCTCGGCCGACGCCTGGCGGCGAATCATCTCGCCGGCGAGGGCCAGGTAGGCGAGGGCACCGCGGCTGGTCTTGTCGTGAAACAGCGCCGGCATGCCGAAGCTGGGCGCCTCTGCGAGGCGGATATTGCGCGGGATCACGGTGCGGAACACTTTATCCCCGAAATGCAGGATCAGCTGCGAGGACACCTCGTTGGCGAGGTTGTTGCGCGGATCGAACATGGTGCGCAGCAGCCCCTCGACCTGCAGCTCCGGGTTCACGGCGCTGCGGATCTGCTCGATGGTGTTGACCAGCGCGGACAGGCCTTCGAGCGCGTAATACTCGCACTGCATGGGAATCAGCACACCGGTGGCGGCGGTCAGCGCGTTGACGGTCAGCATGTTGATCGACGGCGGACAGTCGATGAGGACGTAATCGTATTCCCGGGCTATGTCCTTGAGGGCCGCACGCAGGCGCGTCTCGCGGCCGAACTCGTTGATGAGGCGCACCTCGGCGGTCGTCAGGTCCTCGTTGCCCGGCAGGAGGTCGAAGCCGCCCGGATCCGTGCGCAGGATCGCGTCGCGGGCCGCCGCCTCGCCGAGCAGCACGTCGCACGACGACAGTTCGAGCTCGCGCTTGTCCACCCCGGCGCCCATCGTCGCATTGCCCTGGGGATCGAGGTCGACCAGCAACACGCGGCGGCGCGTGGCCGCCAGCGAGGCGGCGAGATTCACCGCGGTGGTCGTCTTGCCGACCCCCCCTTTCTGGTTCGCGATGGCGAGTATCCTGGTCAAGTCGGGGCGTCCTTGCGGCAGAACTCGAGCAGGTGGCGGCGGCCGGACAGGCCCGGCACGGCCAGCTTGTGGACGGCCCACAGGCGCCATCCTGCGGGCAGCGCCTGCAGCTCGGCTTCGGGCAGGGCGCCCTTCATCGCCAGCAGCCGTCCGCCGCCCTGCGCCAGGTGGCCGGCGAGCCGCAGGAAATCGCCCACGGAGGAGAAGGCCCGGCTCAGGACCACCCCGAAACCCTGCGGGTCGGCGTGATCCTCGACCCGCGCCTTGACGACCACGACGTTGTCGAGCTCCAGGCGGGCTGCCGCGTGCTCCAGGAAGCGGGTTTTCTTGCCGGCGGAATCGAGCAGCACGAACTGCTGACCGGGGCTGGCCATGGCCAGCACAAGGCCCGGCAGCCCCGCGCCGGTGCCGACGTCGAGCACCCGCTCGGCGGCGAGGAAGGGCAACAGGACCAGGCTGTCGAGGATGTGCCGTGGGACCATTTCCTCCGGCACGCGCACGGCCGTGAGGTTGTAGGTCTGGTTCCATTTCTCCAGCAACGCGACGTAGGCGCACAGCCGCACGGACAGGCCGGCCGGCTCGGCAAGGCGCAGGCCGGCCAGGCCGTCGTCGATCAGGTGCTGAATGCGGGCTGTGTCCACCGGGACTCCTGCGGCATGGGCCCGCAAGTATACCGAATGAACGCCGCCCGCCGGGCTAGATTTCGACCGGCTGGCTCCGCTGGCGCAGTAGCGGCGCGGACCCGCGCGGCACGGCGTCCCGGGCGCTGCGGCCCGAGTACGGGCAGACCCCCAGGTTCCGGTGCACCTCCATCAGGTGACGCATTTCGGCCACGTGGGCCTCCTTCTCCGCGTCGGTCATGCCCTGCGCGGCGCCTTGCGCGCCGGACGCGTGCGCCGTCGAGCGCGCCTGCGTCTCGGCGGCGAAATTTCCCCAGGCCGTGGAGCCCAGCCAGGCCAGCGACACCACGGCGGCGCCGGCGATGAAACCCTTCAGCTGCATGCCACTCTCCTTGCGTGTTTCCAGACTCGCAAGAGAGTGTTCGCCCGGAAACCCCCTTGGGGATTCACCTTTCGGGAAGCCTCTGGTGAATACGCAAGACCCACGGCCGCAACGAGTCCGGACCAGGCGATGAATCGGGGCCCCCGCGGATTCGTCCGCGGGGGCTTTTTTCGCTGCCGGCCCGTTGCCGCTCAGTCGTTGACGAGCAGGGCCATCAAGGCGTCCACCGGCGTGGCCTCCAGCTTCTGCTGGTCGGCACACAGCGACTTCAACGTCCGGAAGCGGTCCCCGTCCAGCTTGTCCTTGAGGCTCGTCTCGAACTTCCGCACCAGCACCGGGATGCCCTCGGCACGACGCTTGCGGTGGCCGATGGGAAACTCGACCTCGACGCGGTCGGTCGAACTGCCGTCCTTGAAGAACACCTGCACCGCGTTGCCGATGTAGCGCTTGTCCGCGTCGTAGTAGTCGCGCGTGAAACGCTCGTTCTCGCGCACTGTCATCTTGTCGCGCAAGGCGTCCACGCGGGGGTCGCGCGCCACGGCGTCCTCGTAGTCGGCGGCCACGAGGCGGCCGAAGATCAGGGGGATGGCGGTCATGTACTGGATGCAGTGATCGCGATCCGCGGGATTATCGAGCGGGCCCGTCTTGTCGATGATGCGCACGCCCGGCTCCTGGGTCTCGATGATGACTTCCTTGACGTCGTCGAGCCGGTCGCGAACCTCGGCGTGCAGCTTCATCGCGGCTTCGACGGCGGTCTGCGCGTGGAACTCGGCGGGGAAGGAGATCTTGAACAGCACGTTCTCCATCACGTAACTGCCGAAATCCTGCGGCAGGGACAGGTCCTTGCCGCCGAACAGGACGTCCTGGAAACCCCAGGTCTTCGCGGTCAGCGCCGACGGGTAGCCCATCTCGCCGGTGAGCGCGATGAGCGCGTGGCGCACGCCGCGGCTGGTCGCGTCACCGGCCGCCCAGCTCTTGCGCGAGCCGGTGTTCGGCGCATGGCGATAGGTGCGCAGGGCGCCGCCGTCGATCCACGCGTTGGACACCGCGTTGATGATCTGCTCGCGCGTGCCGCCGAGCATTTTCGTCGCCACCGCGGTGGAAGCGATCCGCACCAGCAGCACGTGGTCGAGGCCCACGCGGTTGAAGCTGTTCTCCAGCGCCAGGACGCCCTGGATCTCGTGGGCCATGATCATGGCGTCGAGCACCGCGCGGACCTTCAGCGGGGGTTCGCCGGCGGCCACCTGTTTGCGCGACAGGTAATCCGCCACGGCGAGGATGGCACCGAGGTTGTCGGAAGGATGACCCCACTCCGCCGCCAGCCAGGTGTCGTTGAAATCCAGCCAGCGCACGATCGCGCCGATGTTGAACGCGGCCTGCACGGGATCGAGCTCCCAGGCCGTGCCCGGGACCCGGGCGCCGCCCGGCAGCGTGGCGCCGGGCACGACGGGGCCGAGCAGCTTGGTGCACGCCGGGTAGTCGAGCGCCTGGAACCCGCAGGCGAGCGTGTCCATGAGGCAGTAGCGGGCGGTTTCCAGCGCGGCGGCGCTGTCGATCTCGTAGCCGTGCACGTAATCGGCGATGGCGACCAGGACCTTGTCGGGATCGGGGCGCTGGGCCGAACGGATATCTGAGGCGGACATGTCTGCTCCTTGTGGGTGGCGCGGCTCAGCCGCGCTCTTCGATCGGCGTCCAGCTTTGCAGTCCGGGGCCGACATAGTCGGCGGCCGGGCGGATGAGGCGATTGTCGGCGCGCTGTTCCATGACATGCGCCGCCCATCCTGTCGTCCGCGCGCAGACGAAGATCGGCGTGAACAAGGGCGTCGGGATACCCATGAAGTGATAAGCGCTGGCGGAATAGAAATCCGCATTCGGGAACAGCTTCTTCTCGTCCCACATGACTTTCTCGATGGCCTCGGACACCGGGAAGATGACGGTGTCGCCGCGCTCGTCGGCGAGCTGCTTCGCGTAGGCCTTGATGACCTTGTTGCGCGGGTCGGACGTCGTGTAGACGCGATGGCCGAAGCCCATGATCTTCGCCTTGTCGGCGAGCATCTGGCGAATACCCTGGTCGGCGGCCGCCGCGCTGTCGAAACGCTGGATCAGTTCCATCGCGGCCTCGTTGGCGCCCCCGTGCAGGGGACCGCGCAGGGCGCCGATGGCACCGGTGATGGCCGAATGGAAGTCCGACAACGTCGCCGCGATGACGCGGGCCGTGAACGTCGATGCGTTGAACTCGTGCTCCGCATACAGGACCAGCGACACGTCGAGCACGCGGCGATGGAAATCGGACGGCTGCTTGCCGTGCAGCAGGTGCAGGAAATGGCCCGCGACGCTGTCGTCGTCGGTCACCGTGTCGATGCGCACGCCCTGCTGGTGGAAGCGCCACCAGTAAAGCAGGATCGAAGGGAACGCGGCCAGCAGCCGGTCGGCGACGTCCACCTGCGGGAGATCGTCCACTTCGGGTTCGAAGTTGCCGAGCAGCGAACAGCCGCTGCGCAATACGTCCATCGGGTGCGTGTCACCCGGGATCGCTTCCAGCGCGTTCTTCAGTTCCTCCGGCAGGCCCCGCAGCTTCTGCAGGCGCGCCACGTAGGCGTCGAGCTCGGCGCGGGTCGGGAGGCGGCCGTAGTGCAGCAGGTAGGCAACCTCCTCGAAGCGCGCGTGGTCGGCGAGATCGTAGATGTCGTAGCCGCGGTACGTCAGCCCGGCACCTTCCTTGCCGACCGTGCAGATGCCGGTCTGGCCCGCGGAGACGCCCGCGAGACCGCCGGCTTTCTTGTCCTTGCTCATTGTTTTTCTCCCATTTTGCTGGTCGCGCCGTCCGTCGAGAACAGCGCGTCGAGCTTGCGCTCGTATTCGTGATAGCCGAGCACCTCGTAAAGCTCCTTGCGGGTCTGCATGGTGTCGACGACTGCCTTCTGCGTGCCTTCGCGCCGCAAGGTCTCGTAAACCGCGAGCGCGGCGGCGCTCATCGCGCGGAACGCGGAGAGGGGATACAGCGCCAGGCGCACCCCTGCATCGGCGAGTTCGTCGGTGGTGAACAACGGCGTCTGGCCGAATTCCGTGATGTTGGCCAGCACCGGGACGCTCACCGCGGTGGTGAACTCGCGATATTCGTCGAGCGTGTTGAGCGCTTCGGCAAAAATCATGTCGGCGCCCGCCTCGACATAGGCGAGGGCCCGCTCGACCGCCTGCGCCTGGCCCTCGACGGCGTGCGCGTCCGTGCGCGCCATGATGACGAAGGAGTCGTCGTCCCGGCCGTCCACCGCCGCGCGGATCCGGTCACACATCTCGGCGCTCGAGACCAGCGCCTTGCCGGGGCGATGGCCGCAGCGCTTGGCCGAAACCTGGTCCTCGAGGTGCAGTGCGGCGGCCCCCGCGCGCTCCATTTCGCCCACGGTGCGCGCGATATTGAAGGCCGTGCCCCAACCGGTGTCGGCATCCACCAGCAGGGGCAGGTCGGTGGCGCCCGTGATGCGGCGGATGTCCTCGCAGACGTCGTTGAGGCTGGTCATGCCGAGGTCCGGAAGGCCGAAAGACGCGTTCGCGACGCCGGCCCCCGACAGGTAGATCGCGCGGTAGCCGGCACGCTCGGCGAGCAATGCGCTGTAGGCATTGACGGTGCCGACGACCTGCAACGGACGTTCGGCTTCCAGGGCCGCCCGGAAGCGGGCGCCGGCAGACGGGATCTCGGGCATCAGTGGCTCCCCTTCGGGACGTGCGCTGCGATGTGGGCAGCGCATCATTTTAGCAGCAGGGCGGAACTATTGTGCGCGCGGGATCAGCGGCGCAGGTCCACCAGGGTGCGGCCACGCACCTGCCCGTCGATATATTCGCCGAAAACGCCTGGAAGTTCGCTTAACGTCACGGTTCTGTGCGCGATCTCGTCGAGATGCGCGGGTTTCAGTCCCGTCGCCAGGCGATCCCAGACCGCGAGGCGCAACGGCCGCGGCGTCGCCACCGAGTTGATCCCCAGCAGGTTCACCCCCCGCAGGATGAACGGCATCACGGTGGTGTTCAGGGTGTGGTCCTGGGCCAGGCCGATGGAGGCGATGGAGCCCCACCAGTCCATGGTGCGGGTCAGCCAAGCCAGCGTTTCCCCACCGAGGTTGTCGACCGCACCGGCCCAGGTGGCTTTCTCGAGCGGCCGCGAACCCATCTCGAACTCGCCGCGGACGAGGATCTCCGCTGCACCGAGCCGTCTCAGGTAGTCGGCGGCGTCGGCTTTGCCGGTCAGCGCCGTCACCTGGTAGCCGCGCCGGGCCAGCATGTCGACGGCCAGGCTGCCGACGCCGCCGGTCGCGCCCGTCACGATCACCGGGCCCGCCTCGGGCGCCACGCCGTTGTGCTCGAGGCGGTGGATCGCCAGGCCCGCGGTGAACCCGGCAGTGCCGAGTTGCATGGCGGCGCGCGTATCCAGCCCCTCCGGAATCGGCACGACCCAGTCTCCCGGGACACGGACATACTCGGCATAACCGCCGTCATGCTCCTCGCTCAGGCCGCAGCCGGTCACCAGCACCGCGTCCCCGGGCTGGTAGCGGGGATCGCTCGAGCTGAGCACTTCGCCCGCGACGTCGATCCCTCCCACCAGCGGAAAGCGACGCAGGATCCGACCCTTGCCGGTGGCGGCGAGCGCATCCTTGTAATTGATGTCCGAGTAATGGCCGGCGATCACCACCTCGCCGGCCGACAGGTCGTCGAGACCGATGGTCTCGAGGCGCGCATCGACGCCCTTGCCGGCCTGGTGAATGCGAAAAGCGGTGAAACTCTTCATGCGGGGGCTCCATCGGCGGCATGGGCCAGCCAGTACGCGAGGCCCTGCGCGTTCAGCGCCAGGTCCATGTGCAGGATTTCGTCGCGCAACACGGGATCGGGATCGAAACCATGGGCATCGAGCCGGGCGAAGGTCCATTCCCGCAGCGCGAGCCGGATCGACTCCTCGGGATCATCCGCAGCCCGGCAACGCCGCGCGATGTCCACGTAGGCGTCGAGGTCGCGATGCAGCTGCGGCGCCAGTGCCGCGGGGGCCGACACGTGGCTGAAGTGGGTCAGGAACGCATGCCGCGGCGCATAGCTCAGGAGCCTGTGCAGTGTCGCGTGCGCCGCCTCCGGATCGAACTGCACGGGCGTGGTCGTGGGGAATATGAACGGCCCATCGGCCGTGTCGAGCTCCCGGTAGGAGATACCGAAACAGTCGCCGGTGAAGATGGCTTCCGCGGCCGGGTCGACGATGCAGTAATGGTGCCGGGCATGGCCTTCCGTATGCAGGAACTCGAGCTCGCGGTCGGCCAGGGCCAGCTTCTCGCCGTCCTCCACCGTCCGGATGCGTTCCGCGGGAATCGGCACGATCTCGCCGTACAGCGCATCGAAGGCGGCATCGCCATAGACCGCCTTCGAGCCCGCCACGAGGCGCGAGGGATCGGCCATGTGGCGCGCCCCGCGCGGGTGCAGCACGGCCGTCGCACGCGGCAGTGCGGCCATCAGGGCGCCGGCGCCCCCGGCATGATCGAGATGCACATGGGTCAGGAAGACGTAGTCGACCTGTTCCGGGGCGAGGTTCTTTTCCTTCAGCGCCGCGAGCAGCAGCGGCACCGAATGCGTCGTCCCCGTGTCCACGAAGGCGGCGCGCTCCCCCTGGACGACCAGGTGGCTGGCGTCCAGGCCCGGGCGCACGTACTCGGTGTCGATGGCCGTGATGCCGGCATGAAAGTCGATCAGGCTTGGCTTGTGCAAATTCGGCTCCCCTCGAATGAAGGACCCGATTGTCTCGCCTCGCGCCGCGATGAGCAAAGCGGCGCCCCGCCGGGGGCGTTCAGGAAGCCGTGCGCGACCTAGGGCTCGGGGACGACGAGCCCCTGCATGGCCGCATAGTAGGCGGCGAGATCCGCGATGTCGGCATCCGACAGATCGGCGACGAACGGGGCCATCAGGGCGTTTTCGCGTTCCCCGCTGCGGTATTGCTTGAGCACATGCACCAGGTAGTCGGCGTACTGGCCGGCCAGCACGGGGAAATTCGGCGCCGTGCCCATGCCGTCCACACCGTGGCAGGTGGCGCACGGAGCCGCCTTGGTGCGGCCGAGCTCCGGATCGCCCGCCTGGGCGGTGCCGGCCAACAGCAATCCTGCGGCGGCGACGGCGAGTACGGAACGGTTGGCGATCTTCACTGGTCCTGCTCCTCGCGCCCCTGTGCCTCGAACCAGGCGGCTATGGCCTGCTTCTGTTCCTCGGAGAGCGTCACCGCGTTGGCATGCATGGTCGAATGCGGGCGCGTGCCTTCGGCATAGGCACGCAAGGCATCGAGAATGTATTGCGCGCTCTGGCCGCCGAGCTTCGGCACCGGGAAAGTCGGATAGACGTTCTTGTATCCCTTGATGCCATGGCAGCCGAGGCAGGTCTCGACAGCGGCCGGACGCTCGCTCGCCAAGGCCGGGGATACGGTCAGGGAGGCGCCGAGGGCCACTCCGGTCAGTACGGCACGCAGTCGCATCGGCAAGCATCCTCCGGGTCGGGACGGTGGCGGGAAATCGCGTCGGTATGGTAATCAGGGAGCCTGGAAAAAGCCAACCGCCACCCGGGCGGCCGGCTGGAGCGGTGTCCCGCCAAAGCCCGTGCTCCCGTCGCCGTCGTCATCCCTCGCTCGTGGAGAAACCCCGATGTCCCCGAAAACCGTTTTCGCTGTCGCCGTCTCGCTCGGCGCCCTGTTGCTGGCACTGCCTGTCGCGGCAGACGATGACGAAGTCGTCACCGCCACCGGCCAGGGCCTGGTCGAAGTCGTTCCGGACATCGCCCGGCTGTCCTTCGGTATCACGGCCCGCAACCCGGCGGTCGCCGCAGCCCGGGACGAGGTGGCCGAGGGCGTCGCGCGATTGATCCGCCTCGCCCGCGAGCTCGGCGTGGACGACGACCATATTTCGACCGCCGAGCTGTCCGTCAGCCAGGATTTCAGCTGGGACCCGGAGACGCGCGAACGGCGGCTGGAGGGGTTCATCGTCTCGCGCCAGGTGCTGATCCGCCTCGCGGAACTCGACAAGCTCGGCGAGCTGGCCGAGCGCGCACTCGAGCTCGGCGTCACCGAAGCTTCGCCGCCGGCCTTCGACACTTCGCGGCGCGAGGCCCTGGAGAACGAGGCGCTCGCCGCCGCGGCACGCGATGCCCGCGGCCGGGCCGAGGTCATGGCGCGGGCGCTGGGCGTCCAGGCGGGTGAGCCGGTCCGCATAGATGGCGGCCTGAGCGGGCCGGGGCCGCGTCCCCTCGCGCGCATGGCGATGGCGGAAGCCGACATGGCGAGCGGCGCAGAGACCTACCAGCCGGGCCTGATCCGGATCTCGGCCAGCGTCACCGCGAGCTTCGAGATCAAGTCGAAGTAGCCTCGCGGCAGAAGCTGACATAGCGGCTGGGGTGGACGTTCAGGGGATTGTCCACGATGCCGCAGACGTGCGGCTTGACCAGCTTCTTGCTGACGTAGAAAAACAGCGGCATCAGCGGCGTGGCCTCCAGCGCGCGCGCTTCGGCCGCGGCGAGCGCCGTCATCCGCGCAAGCTCGTCATCCGCCATCCGCGCGGCGGCCAGCAGCGCGTCGTATCGCTCGTCGGCCCAGCCTGTGCCATTGACCGGGTTGTCCCCGGCGAGGATGTGGAGGAAGCTCTCGGGCGCCGCGAAATCGGCGATCCAGCTGCCCCGGTAAACCTGCGTCACTTCGCCCAGTCGCACGTTGTCCAGCAGCACGCGAAACTCTTCGCCGACCAGCCGCGTCTTCACGCCCAGGCCCTCCTGCCACATTGCACCGACCGCCACGGCCACCCGGTCGTGCAGCTCACCGGTGTTGTAGCGGATCTCGAGCTCCAGCGGCCGGTCCGGGCCGAACCCGGCCTCCGCCAGCAAGGCCAGCGCGCGCTGGATACGGTCGCGGCGCCGGGCCTCGCAGGTCGGGTCCGCCGGAGACGGGTAGCCCGGCATCACGGGCGGGACCAGCGTGCAGGCAGGTTGCTCGCCCGCACCCGTGATCCGGCTCGCAATCAGGTCGCGGTCGATGGCCAGCGACAGGGCGCGGCGTACCCGCGGGTCGTCGAGCGGGGGACGGCGCGTATTCAGGCCGTAGAAATACACCGCGAGATAGGGGCTGACGCGAAACTCATCCGGCAGGTGCTCGCGCAACCAGGGCACGCGGGAAACCGGCACGGTGTAGGTCATGTCGATCTCGCCGGCCCGGTAGCGCGACAGCTCGCTGGCCTGGTCGTCCAGCGAAAGGTAGCGGACCTGCTCGATGGCCACCCCGGCAGCGTCACGGTAGGCCGGATTGCGCAGCAACAGCACATGGGAACCGGGCACGCGGTCCCCGAGCAGGAACGGGCCGCTCGAGACCTGGCCGTCGTTGGGCACGTCGCTGCGCCGCGGTGCAGCGGCGGGATGCGCGAGCAAGGCGGGCAACCATGGCACGGGCGCCGCAAGACGGATCTCGAGCCGGTCGTCTGCAACGGCGGAGACCCCGATGTCCGAAGGTGCGGCGCGGCCCGCGAGCGCATCGGCCATGCCCTCGACCGAGAGGAACAATGCACCGTGCGGCGAGGCCAGGGCGGGATCGCCAAGGGCCCGGAAGGTCGTGACGAAATCCGCCGCGACCACCGGCCGGCCATCCGACCACCGTGCCGCAGGATCGATCTCGAAACGCCAGGCCAGCCCGTCCGCCGACTCTGTCCAGCGCTGTGCGGCGCCGGGCACCGGCGTCCCCGCGGCGTCCAGCGAGACCAGCCCCTCGTGCAGGTCCCGCATGATATTCAGCGCGGGCTCGCTGCGCGCGTACAAGGGGTCGAGCGACTCCGGGTCCGCACTGTTGCCACGCACGAATTCGACCGGTGCATCGGTCGATACCGATCTCTCCGTATCCGGCGCCGGCTGCAGCGCGAACCATGCGCCGCCGGCGACCACGGCGAGGGCAAGCACTACGCCCAGGACGCCGCCGCGACGCAATTCAGTGGCCTCGCTGCACGACGTCGATCGACAGGTGCCGCGAATAGTTGCGCACGAGGACGTTGGGCGCGAACCCGGTCACCCATGGCTTGATGAGGATCTTCCCGACCGGATGGTAGATCGGCAGGATGGGATACGCCGCAAGCATGCGCCGCTCGGCTTCCTCCAGCAGCGCACGCCGACCCGCCGGATTATTCTCCGCCGAGGCGGCGGCGAGGAGGCGTTCGTACTCCGGGTCATCGAAGCCCGTGTCACTCACTGCGCCGTTGATCGACAAGGCCTCGAGAAAATTGGACGCGTCGTTATAGTCGCCCCGCCAGGCCAGGCGCAGGATCTGCCAGGCGTCCGGCTGCTTGCGCCGGTTCAGCATGACGCGAAATTCCTCGTTGTATAGCGTGGTCTCGACACCAAGGTGCTCGCGCCACATGGACGCCACGGCAGCCGCCACCCGGCGCAGGTTTTCGTCGGTGTTGTAGTGCACTTCGACCCGCAGGGGCCGCTCCGGCCCGTAACCGGCTTCGGCCAGGCGTGCGCGCGCGTGGGCGACCCGTTCGGCCATGGGCCAGTCGCGCCACGGAAAGGATTGTGCGCTGTAATTCGCGACGCCGGGAGGCACCAGGCCGTACGCGGGATGATCGCCGAGGCCTGTCACCAGGCGCGTGATCTTGTCCCGGTCGACCGCCATGGAAAGGGCCTCACGAACCCGCAGGTCGTCGGTGGGTGCGCGCACGGTGTTGAACAGCCAGAACTGCGTGGACAGTGCAGGAGCGGTATGCAATTCGTCCGGCAGGTTCTCGCGCAGCCACTGGAAACGCGCCATCGGAAACTGCACTGTCAGGTCCAGCTCCCCGGCGCGGTAGCGATTCAGGGCAGCCTCCGGCGTGTCGAAAGTGTAATAGCGCACCACGTCGATCTGCGGTCGCTCGCGGAAGTAGGTGTTGCGCCGCAGCTGCACGTGGCTCTGCACGACCCACTCGTCGAGACGGTAGGGGCCGTTGGAGACCTGCCGGCCGGGGCGTGCGAACTGCGCGCCGTGCGCAACCAGGCTCGGACCATGCACCGGGAAAGTGACGGGGTGGGTGAGCAGGCCGAGCAGGTAGGGTGTCGGGCTGTGGAGTCGCAGCACCAGGCGCCGATCGTCCAGCGCTTCCGCGCCCAGCGTGTCGGGCGGCCGGTCACCGGCGATGATCTCGAGCGCCCCGTCCAGCGGCGCCAGCAGGGACGCGCTCGAATTGGCCGTCGCCGGATCGACCGCACGCCGGAGTCCGGCCACGAAGTCGGCCGCCACCACCGGATCGCCGTTCGACCAGCGGCCGTCGGGCCGCAGGACGAACGTCCATGCGAGACCGTCGGGAGACACTTCCCAGGACTCGGCCGCTCCCGGTACGAGGTCGCCGGACGCCGTTTCGCCTACGAGCCCTTCGTAGAGATCGCGAATGATATCCCGGCTCGTCTCGTCCTCGGCGCGCTGCGGATCGAGCGTGTCGGGCTCAGGCCCGTTGGCGCGACGCAGGACGATTTCGGCGGGCGATTCGCGCTCCGCGGGGACCGCATCGGTGTCGGGCGACTGGGGCCCGGGCCCGCAACCGCTCGCGAACGCCAGCGCGATGGAAGCCAGCAGCATCCCGGTCTGGCGCAACCGCATGTTCATACTCATTGCTCCGCCACCGCGAGGTAGAAATGGCGGCTCGGGTGCAGGTCCATCGGGTTGGGTTTCCAGCCCCGCACCTCGGGCCTCACGAGACGGCGCCGCACGTCGAAGTACAGCGGGACGACGGGCTGATCCTCCAGCAACAGGCGCTCGGCCTCGGCGAGCAGGGTCAGCCGGCGGCGCGGATTGAGCGCCTGCAGGGAGGCCTGCAGCAATTCATCGTAGGCGACGTTGCGCCACCCGGTGTCGCTGGCGCCGGTCTCGCTGTCGAACAGGCCGAGAAAACTGTAGGGATCCGCATAGTCCGCGGCCCAGCCGGACCGGAACACCATGGTGGTGCCGGTGTCGGCGCGCGACTCGAGGAACTCGACGAAAGGCTCCTCGCGAAGCCGGGTGCGCACGCCGAAAGCATCACGCCACATGGCCGCGACCGCGATCGCCAGGCGGCGGTTGTTCAGCCCGGCGGGATAAAGCAGCTCCAGTTCGAGCGGGGCCTCCGCGCTGAACCCGGCGGCGGCATACAGGCCGCGCGCCTGCTCGACCTGTTCGTTGCGCGGCAACTCCGCCCAGTCCGGCACCTGCAGTTCGTAGCCGTCCATCGGCGGCACCCAGCCGTAAGCCTGCATCTCTCCCGCCCCGGTGACCGCACGCACGATCAGGTCCCTGTCCACCGCCATGGCCAGCGCACGCCGCAGCCCGGGCGCGGCTTCGAATGGCGGCCGCGTCACGTTGAAGCCGAGCCAGGTGATGGCCATGCGCGGCGTGATGACGAGTTCATCGGCGCGGCGTCGCTCCAGCCAGCCGAGGCGGTGATGTGGCACGTCCGCGGTCCAGTGAAGCTCGCCGGCCTCGAAGCGCTCGAGCTCGATGTCCTGGTTCTCGATCGGGTAATAGATCACCGCGTCGATCGCGATGTCCTGGCGCCTGGGATAGTTGTGGTTGGCGGACAATTTCACGAATTGCCCCGGTTGCCACTCGGACAGATGGAAGGGTCCGTTGCTTACCATCCGGCCGGGCACCGCGAAATCGTCCCCATGTTTCTCATAGCCGGGGCGGTACAGCGGCGCGCTGACCGGATGGCTGAGCAGCTCCGGCAACCACGGGGTGGCCGCCGCAAGCTTCACCACGACCGTGTACTCGTCCGGCGCTTCGACGCCGAGCTGGTCCGGCGGCAGGCGCCCGGTCATAATCGCACGCGCATTCAGGATCGGCGCAAGCAGGCCGGCCGTGGCCGATCCGGTTGCCGGGTCGAGCGCCCGGCGCAACCCTGCCACGAAGTCCGCCGCCGTGACACGCTCCCCGTTCGACCACCGCGCATCGCGCCGCAGTTCGAAGCGCCACTGCAGGCCGTCGATACTCGTTTCCCACCGCGCGGCCGCACCGGGGATCGAGGTGCCGTCGGCCGCGGTGGCGACGAGGCCCTCGAACAGGTCGCGCAATATGTTCATGGCCGGCACGGACACCGCGCGGTGCGGGTCCAGCGTGACCGGTTCGGCGCCGTTGCCGCGCTTCAACACCTGGACGCCCGGCTTCATCTGGATGCCTTCGGGACTCTCCGGCGGGTTGCAGGCGGACAGCGAGAGCAAGGCCAGGCCGGCCGCGCAAAGTGCGAAGCTCTTCGCAATGCCGCGCCGGAGGCTTGCGCCGTGCGGCGGCATGGCCTCAGGCCACCTCGCCGTCGGGCCGCCCGTGGCGCTTCAGGTGCACCATGAGCAACGACACGGCGGCGGGGGTCACGCCGGGCAGGCGCGCAGCCTGGCCCAGGGTCGCGGGTCGCGCGTCGAGCAGTTTCTGCCGTACCTCGTTAGACAGTCCCCGCACCTCGTGATAATCGAGGGCGTCCGGAAGCATGGCGCTCTCCTGGCGGCGCTGCCGCTCGATCTCCTGTTGCTGGCGCCGGATGTAACCCTCGTACCGGGCGCGCACCTCGATCTGCGCACCGATCCCCGGCAATGTGCCGGCATCGCCGACACAGCCGAGACCGACCAGGTCGGCATAGCCGACCTCTGGACGACGCAGCAACTCCAGCGCCCGGATCTCCCGCGACGGGGGCCCGCCGGGAAAAGCCGCGGCTTCCGCGGCCGTGAGCGCAGCGGGGCGCACGAGGCAGGCCGCAAGCCGTGCCGTTTCCGCCTCTATAGCAGCCTGGCGATCCGCGAACGCCTTCCAGCGCCGGTCATCGACGAGGCCCAGTTCGCGTCCCCGCGGTGTCAGGCGCTCATCGGCATTGTCTTCCCGCAGCAGCAGCCGGTACTCGGCACGACTGGTGAACATCCGGTAGGGTTCGGCCGTGCCGCGGGTGACCAGGTCGTCCACCAGCACGCCGAGATAGGCCTCGTGGCGTCCGGGGACCCATGCCGGCTCGTCCCGGACGTCCCGCACGGCATTGATTCCGGCCAGCAGTCCCTGCGCCGCGGCCTCCTCGTAGCCGGTCGTGCCATTGATCTGCCCGGCGAAAAAAAGCCCGCGCAGCGCCCGTGTCTCCAGGCTCGGCCTGAGATCCCGCGGATCGAAGTAGTCGTACTCGATGGCGTAACCGGGGCGCGTGATGTGCGCGGCCTCGAAGCCGGGGATGCTGCGCACGAGTTCCAGCTGCACGTCGAAAGGCAGGCTGGTCGAAATCCCGTTCGGGTAGACCTCCCGGGTCTCGAGCCCCTCGGGCTCGACGAACACCTGGTGCGACGTCTTGTCGGCGAATCGCGTGACCTTGTCTTCGACCGACGGACAGTAGCGGGGCCCGACGCCGGCGATGCTGCCGCTGTACATGGGGGAGCGATGCAATGCCGCACGGATGATGTCGTGCGTGCGTTCCGTGGTCGAGGTGATCCAGCAGGGCACCTGGCGCGGATGATCGGACGGCCGGCCGAGAAAACTGAACACCGGGCGCGGCGAGTCGCCCGGCTGCTCCCGCATGCGGTCGAAATCGAGACTGCGCGCATCGAGCCGCGGCGGCGTCCCCGTTTTCAACCGGCCGACGCGCAACGCCATTTCGCGCAGCCGGGCCGCCAGGCGATTCGCCGGCGGGTCGCCGGCCCGCCCGGCGGCGTGACTCGACTCCCCGACGTGGATGCGCCCGCCCAGGAAGGTGCCGACGGTCAACACGACGGCGTCGGCGCGGAACACCAGCCCCATCGCCGTCACGACGCCCCCGACACGCTCGCCCGCCACAACGAGATCCACCACATCCTGCTGGAACAGCACCAGGTTGGCCTGCGACTCGACCAGGCGCCGGATGGCACCGCGGTAAAGGGCGCGGTCGGCCTGTGCCCGGGTCGCGCGCACCGCAGGGCCCTTGCGGGCGTTCAGCGTGCGGAAGTGGATCCCGGCGGCATCCGCGGCGCGCGCCATGGCGCCGCCGAGCGCATCGATCTCCCGGGCCAGGTGCCCCTTGCCGATGCCACCGATGGCCGGGTTGCAACTCATTTGCCCGAGTGTCTCGATGTTCTGCGTCAGCAGCAGGGTGCGGGCGCCCATCCGCGCGGCGGCAAGCGCCGCCTCGGTGCCGGCGTGGCCGCCACCGACGACGATGACGTCGAAGATTTCAGGATGCTCCATGCGCCGCTCCCGGGGAGGCCCCGTGACTCTCCGGCCATGATAACCGCGGTGGCGCAAAGAGTTCAGCAAGAAACCGGGGACGTGGTCGAGGTTCTGAGAATCCAGTCACAGCGCCAAGCGCGGCACTGAGGCATGCTCCATCGCCCGGGTTCCCAAGGTGCCCGGCCCGTCGCAGGAGATCACCCTATTGGGCACCTCGCCCCAGGACCGCGAGCACGACGACCCGGCCGCGGCCATGGATACGCGCCACCGTGTGCGGTTGCGCCGCTTTTACATGGCGGTGGCGTCCTATGCGCTGTGGGGCGGGATCGCGGTGATCGCCTGGCTGGGCGGACTGATCGTCATGCCGCCCGCGCTGCTCGCGACCGCGTTGAGCGGCGTCGTGCTCTCGAATCTCGTTTTCTGGTACCTGCTACGTTCCGGCCGCAGTCTGCTCTACGAAGATCCGTCCCTGACTTTCCCGCAGGTGCTGGTCGCCATGTTCTGGGTGCTGATCGTCATCGGCGCCTCGCACACCGACCGCAGCCTGATGATCGTGGTTTACGTCGTCATCATGCTGTTCGGCATTTTCCGCCTGGATCGACGCAGGTTTTTCATGCTGACGGCCATCGCGATGGCCGGCTACGCCGTGGTGGTCGCGACGGATCTCGCCATCCGCGACGTCGAAATCAATTATTTCCAGGAGTTCATGCGCTTCCTGGTCCTGGCCTCCTGCCTCCTGTGGTGCACTTTTTTCGGCACTCACGTGGCCGACTTGCGCGCCCGACTGCGCAAGCAGAACCTCGCGTTGCAGCAGCACGTCAAGGACGCCCGCCGCATCGCGGATCGCGATCATCTCACCTGGGCCTACAACCGCCGTTACATCATGAACGCACTCGAGGAAGAGCGCGCCCGCTCCGAGCATCGCCATGCGCCCTTCGCGATCATCATTTTCGATCTGGACCATTTCAAGAGCATCAATGATCGCTACGGCCACATCGCCGGGGATCGGGTGCTCACCAAGTTCGCGGAAATCGCGCGGCGCGAAATGCGCGCGGCGGACGTGATCTCGCCCGGTCGGCGGGCCAACGCCTTCGGCCGCTTCGGCGGCGAGGAATTCATCGCCCTGTTGCCCGAGACCGGCCTGGAAGGTGCCCGCCTGTGCGCCAGCCGGCTGCGCACGGCCCTTGCGACCGAGCATTTCGAGCAGGGCATCCGGGTGACTTTTTCGGCGGGAATCGCCATCTACCGCCACGGCGAAACCGTGGAGCAGTGCTTGCGTCGAGCCGACGACGCGCTCTACCGGGCGAAGAACTCCGGTCGCGACCAGGTCTTCACAGAGAAAACGGCGCGCCGCGGTTCACGCGATGCCAAGGTGATCTCGATCAGTCCGTCGGGAGACTAGACCGAGGCGCTCCACCTTGGCGCATCAGCTGCTCAGCCTGGTCGGCGGGCAAGGGTCGGCCGAGCAGATAGCCTTGCAGGTACTCGCACCCCAGGCCACAGAGAAACTCGCGCTGCGATGACGTTTCGACGCCCTCCGCCGTGACCGTCATGCCCAACTGGTGCGCGATGGTGACGATCGTGTTGGCGATCGCGGCATCGTTCGCATTCTCCGGCAGGCCGATGACGAAGGAACGGTCGATCTTGAGCTTGGCGATCGCCAGCTGCTTCAGGTAGGAGAGACTCGAGAAGCCGGTGCCGAAATCGTCGATCGAAAGACGCACGCCGGCGTGGCGCAGCGCTTGCAGGTTGGCGACGACCTGCTCCGGATTGACCAGCAACGCCGACTCGGTCATCTCGATCTCGATGGCACCCTCCGGAAGGCGGTAACGACGCATGAGCGCCGCGACGTAGGGCGAGAAATCCTCCTGTTGCAACTGTACCGCGCTGACGTTCACTGCGACGGGCAACAGCGGCATGCCCGCGTCGCGCCAGCTGCGCATCTGGCGGCAGGCCTCGTTGAGAACCCAGCGCCCGATATCCAGGATCAGGCCCAGCTGCTCGGCCACGGGAATGAAACGACCTGGCGAAACCATGCCGAGCTCCGGACTGTCCCAGCGCGCCAGGGCCTCGAAGCCTGCAAGGCGCCCGGTCAATGCGTCGAAGAACGGCTGGTAGTGCAAATCGAGCTCATCGCTCTGCACGGCACGCCGGAGGCGTGCCCCGATAGCCAGGCGGTCCTGCAATTCACGGCCCATGCGGGCATCGAACATCTGTGTCCGATTTCGACCGTAGGCCTTGGCCCGCATCATCGCCGCCTCCGCCAGGCGCAGCAGGCTCGACAACTCGTCGCCGTGATCAGGACAGATTGCGATGCCGATGCTGCAACTCGGGTACAGGCTGTAGTCGCCGGTCTCGACCGGCGCGGCGATCACGGCACGCGCCAGGCCGGCAAAGGCCTCGGGTTCCGGCGTCGCCGCATCGAGCGCCACCGCGACGATGAATTCGTCGCCCGCGAAGCGCCCGAACAGCGAGTCGGGGGGAAAGGCTTCCCGGAGCCGCTGGGCGACCGTCACCAGCAGGCTGTCGCCGGCCGCCGGCCCGAGTGTCTCGTTGACGGTGTGAAAGCGATCGAGGTCGATGAAGTACAGCGCCAACGGGGTTTCGTTGGCGACCGCCTCTGTCACCATCGCCGCGAAGCGCGCCTCGAAAGTCTCCAGCTGCACCAGGCCAGTGAGACGGTCGTGGGTGGCGGCACGCGCCAGCGCCGCAGACTGCTCGCGCAGTTTCTCCTGTGTTTCGACCTTGTCGGTGACGTCGCGTGCCAGGATCAGCTTGCCGGTCATGCCCTCGAGGTCGAGTTCATGGCGTACCACATCCGCATGCATCACCGAACCGTTCTTGCGCAGGAAGCTCCAGACACCGGCCTCGAAATAGCCTCTTGGCCACGTGTCTTTCAGGCCGAGGTAACGCTCCAGTTCGCCGGGCGCGAACAACGAGGGCAGCGATTGCTCGAGCAACTCGTCCTTGGAGAACCCGAGTTGCTGGGCCGCGGCATCGTTCACCGCGACGAATTTCAGTCCGACGGGCTCGAGCAGGAGCAGGGGCACCGGGCTGCGTTCGAAGAGGTGACGGTACTGGCTCTCGCTGGCCGCCAGGCGGCCGATGTATTCGCCGCGCTCGATAGCGTAGCGGATCGCCCTGGCGAACTGCGTGAAATCGGCGTGGCCCTTGACGAGATAGTCGGCGGCCCCGGCCTTGAGCGCGAGCTGATCGACGCCGTCGCCGCCCTGGCCGGTCAACAGGATCATGGGGCGTGTAATGCCTTCGCGCGCGGCCCGCCGGATCAACTCGAGGCCGCTTTCGGGCCCAAGCCGGTAGTCGACGAGATAGATGTCGTGCTGCTGCGCGGCGACCGATGGCCAGTATTGCTGCGGCAGCGTGCACTGCTCGACCACGAACGATGCTTCCGGATCGTCATGCAGCATGTCCGCGATGATCATCGCGTCTTCCTCGTCGTCGTCGATCACGAGGACACGGATCGGGGGAGAACTCATTTTTCGTTCGCCGGATCCGTCGGAAGTTCGACGATCTGCAGCCAGTATCGCTGCAGCCCTTTCACGACGTTCACGAGCCCCTCGAAGGTCACGGGCTTGGTGATGTAGGAATTGGCCCCGTTCTGGTACGAATTGAGGATGTCCTCATCGGCTTTCGAAGTGGTCATGACGATAACCGGAATATGCCGCAGTGCGGGATCACCTTTCATCGTTTCCAGCGCCTCGCGCCCCCCGAGTCCAGGCATGTTCAAATCGAGCAACACGATGCCGGGCGTCGGAGAAATGGCCGGGTCGACGTATTTCCCTTCCCGACGGAGGTAAGCCAGCATCTCTTCCCCGCTCTCCACGCAATGCAGATCATTGCGCAGGTGGCTTTCGGCGAAGGCTTCGCGCGCCAGGTCCCGGTCGTCGGCGTCGTCGTCTACCAGCAGGATCGTGATGGGCGCGGTGGATTCGGTCATGACGCCTCCTGGGTGACGCCGGAGCGGTCTTCGCCTGCCTGCACGAGCGGCAGCATCATCGAGAAAACCGCGCCTTGTCCGGGCATGCCCCGGGCGGTGATCCGCCCGCCGTGGCGTTCGACGATGCGCCGCACGATCGCCAGGCCCATGCCGGTACCGCGGTACATGCTGCGCCCGTGCAGGCGCTGGAACGGTGAAAATATTCTTTCAGCATACTGCATATCGAAACCGATGCCATTGTCCTCGACGATCACCCGTACGACGCCCGGGGCGTTCTCTTCGTCCGACCGCTCCGCATGTACGCGGACACGCGGCGCCCGCCCCGCCGCCGTGAACTTGAGGCTGTTTGCCAGCAGGTTGTGCATCACCTGGCGCAATTGGCTGCGATCCGCCTCGATGACCGGCAGATCCTCCACGATGACCCGTGCGCCGGTCTCATCGATCCGCGTGTCGAGATCGGCCAGCGCCTCGGCCACCACTTCGGCCAGCGGCACCTGGCCGAAAGGCTTCGCCCGGGTGCTGATGCGGGAATACGACAACAGGTCATCGATCAACACCTGCATCCGCCGCGACGCAGCCGTGATCCGCGCGAGGTAATCCCGCGCCTGCTCGTCGAGGCCGGCCGGCGCCGTGCTCACCAGCCGGTCGGAAAAAGTGCGGATCTTGCGCAGGGGCTCCTGCAGATCATGCGACGCAACAAAAGCGAACTCCTCGAGCTCACGGTTCCGGCTTTGCAGGTCGTCCAAGGCGCGTCGCAAAGACGCCTCCATCCGACGACTCTCGGTCACGTCCCGCGCGACCCCGTACATCATCTCGCCGACGGGCATCGATACCCAGGACAGCCAGCGGTAGGCGCCATCCGCGCAGCGGAAGCGGTTTTCGAAACTGAAGATCCTGCGGCCCTGCTGCAACGAGAGCCGGGCATCCTGCGTGGCAGCGACGTCGTCGGGATGCACGAAATTGATCCACGGCTCGGCCAGCAACACGTCGGCGGAATGCCCGAGCACGCGGGAAAAAGCGGGGTTCACCTGGCGGAAGTAGCCATCCATCCCGGCGATGCAGAACATGTCGATGGACAATTCGAAAAAGCGGTCCCGGGCCACGATCGCCTCGCGGCCCGCCTGGAGCTCGGTGATGTCCTGGGCCGTGCCCGCCAGGATGGCCGAGCCATCCGGGGCCTCGGTTCGCTCGGCCCGTTCGTGAATCCAGTGCACCGTGCCGTCGCGATGGAGGATGCGGTGCTTGGCGTCGATGCTGTCCCGTCCCTCCGCGACGCTGGTGCGCAAGCTCGCGACATAGTCGCGATCGTCCGGATGGACGAGCTCGAGAAAAGCCTCGAAGGTGCCGCTTGATCCTTCCGTTCCCAGGCCGAACATGTCCCGCACCTGCTCGCTCCAGGTCATGCGGCTCGTGCCGAGATCGAGCTCCCAGGCTCCCAGGCGAGCCACTTTCTGAGCGCGCACCAGCAGTTGTTCGCTGCGTACGACGCGGTCGAACGCCTGGCGGCGCTCGCTCACGTCGCGGAAATAAATGACGATCCCTTCGGGATGAGGGTGGACGCGCACCTCCAGCCAGGTTCCCAGCGGCGCGAAATAATCCTCCCGGTGACCCGCTTCGCGCCTGGCCATCGCGTTTTCAAACATGGTGGCGAAGCCGCTGGACCCGAGCTCCGGGAAGACTTCCAGCGCGGTTTTTCCGACGAGCTCATGCGTCGAGCGATGCATGAGGATGGTCGCCATCGGGTTGGCATATACGTAACGCCAGTCGTGATCGAGGATCACGACGGCATCGCTGGTGATCTCGAGCGCCTGCACGATGCCCCGCTTGGAGGCCTCGAGCGCCTCGCTCGCCGCCTGGTAACGGTCGAAATGCTCCTGGGTGCGCAGGGCGCTCTGGCGGGCGCGGCGGGCCAGCAGCAATGCCGCCGCAAGAAATCCCGCCGTGAACAGGCCGGCAACGAGCACGAGTTCCGGGAGCACCTCCGCGATGTGGCGCGACGGCGGCGGGCGCGCCTCGATCTGCCAGCGCCGGCCGTGGACGTCGAGCGTGGTGGCGGCGACCGAGCCGACGGCCGCGTTGCCGGCCATGAACAGGGCCTGCCCGTCATCCGTGATCCTGACCGATTCCCCCGCGGCGAGTGCCTCGAACAACGGAGCGAAACGCACGGCGGCGACCAGCGCCTGGCCCGCGAGTTGTCCCGACGCCAGGGGCAACACCAGTTGCGCGCCGGTGTAGCCGCGGCCCATCTCCATCGGTGCACTCAAAGCGGGACGGCCGGTCGTAGCGGCGCGCGCACGGGCAGCCGCCATGCGCGGATCCTGGTCGGGGAGAACGATCCGCCACGCGTCGCCGTCCGCTTTGGACAGGGCATGGACGACATCGCCGCCCCGGTCGAGCCAGGCCAGCCCGGCGATCGCCCGCGTGTCGTCGAGATACCGTTGTCCTTCGTCCAGGAACACCGCCTCCCGCTCAGCCGGCGGCGCACGCTCCACCCGCCATGCCAGGCGTTGCAATGCCTCGGTCTTCAGGGTGACCAGTTCGGTGGCCAGGGCGCGCGTACCCGCTGTCGAGCGCTCGGCGACCCGGGCCTCGTCGAGCTGCAGCTCATGCACGAGGCCCAGCCAGATCACGCCTGCCAGGAGGCCGGTGCCGAGTCCCGCGACGCTCGGGCCGGACAGGCGCACATCGCTCCCGATCTCGCATTTTCCCTGCAGCAACAGCGCCGCGGTCAGGGCAGCCGCGATCAGGATAACGACCACGCTGCCGAGCGGAGACACCTGCCAGCCGATGGCGCCGAGCCCGAGCAGGTTGTCCGAGGCGATCACGATGCTGGCCGCCAGCAGCACCAGCCCGGATGCCCAGGCGACGGTGCCGCGGTACGGCCGCATCCCGCCGAGCGACGCGAGGAACAGCATGCCGCAGCCGAGGGCGAGGATGACCATCCAGGGAAGCGCGATCAACGGGGTACCGAAGACGCCCGGCGGGCCGATCGATGTCGTTTCGGAGGTAGCCCAGTGCAGGCCGGCGAGGCCGACGACGATGAGCCCCGCCATGCCGCAAATCCGCTGCAGCAGGTGACGGCCCCGGACCAGCGCCGTGATGCCGACGGACAAGAAGACCAGCACCAGCAGCGCCGTCGGCCGGGGCGCGCCGACCGGCAGGCCTTGCGGCAACAACCAGCCCGGCGACAGCGAGATGAGCAGCAGGCCCGCGAGAACCACCGCCGCACCCAGGCTGAGCGCAGCCGCGGCGGGGGAGCTCGCTGCCCCGGCGAGCGGCAGGCCGGGGTCCGGGAGGCTGGAGAGTCTCGTCTCTTCGGTCATATGCGGCGGCGAACCGCCCGGCCTCGTGGTGGTTTCGTCTCGGTGGGCGGGGCGCCGCGGCATCGTCCGACCCGGCGCCGTTTTCCCCGGAGAGTCTACGTGCGAATCATTTGCCGATACAAAACTCGCTGAAAATCCGTCCGAGGAGGTCCTCCGTCGTCACTTCGCCGGTGATCTCCCCGAGCGCCTGCTGGGCGAGGCGCAGGTCCTCGGCGGCGAGTTCCGCCGTCGCGCCCTCCAGCAGCGCAGTGCGGGCGGTGTCGAGGTGATGCCTGCCGCGATCGAGCGCCACGAGATGGCGCCCGCGGGCCGAACAGGCGCCGCCCGCCTCGCCGGTGTAGCCGGCCACGCGCTTGAGATGTTCGCGCAGCAGCTCCAGGCCGTCCCCGGTCAGCGCGGAGAGATGAATGACATGGATGCCGGCAACGTCTTCCGCCTCGCCGGCAGGCTGCCCGGCGAGGTCGATCTTGTTGCGAATGTGCAGCACCGGGATACCCTCCGGCAACGCCGCTGTCCCGGGATCAGTCGCAGCCTCGCCCGGCTCCCCCTGCCCGCGCCCGGGGAGCGGAGTCTCCGCCGACCCGGACGCCGTGTCGTCTCCGGCCTCCCTCACCAGCAGCACCAGGTCCGCGGCCTGCATGGCGGCATGTGCGCGACGCATGCCTTCGGCCTCGACGCGGTCATCGCTGGCGCGCAGGCCGGCCGTGTCCACCACGCGGACCGGCATGCCGTCGATGAGGATGTCCTCCCTCACCAGGTCGCGCGTCGTGCCCGGAAGCTCCGTGACGATCGCCGCCTCGTAGCCCGCGAGGCGGTTCAGAAGGCTGGATTTACCGACGTTCGGCGCGCCCGCGATCACCAGCGTCATGCCGTCGCGCAACACCCGGCCACGGGCCGCCGACTCGCGCAGCCCGTCGATCGCAGCGAGCAGGCGCCCGAGCTCCGCATCGAGTCCGGGATCGCTGAACTCGTCGACCCCTTCTTCCGGGAAATCCAGCCCCGCCTCGAGGCGCGCCCGGCATGCGGCCAGCCCGTCGATCAGCGCGGTGACGCCGGCGGAAAGCTCGCCTTCGAGTGAGCGTATCGCCGCCCGCGCGCCTTCTGCCGAGGCGCTGGCCACGAGATCCGCAACGGCCTCCGCCTGGGCGAGGTCCATGCGGCCGTTGAGAAACGCGCGCTGTGAAAACTCGCCGGGGTCCGCCGCACGTGCCCCCCGGTGCGCCAGGGCGCGTAGCAGCATTTCGACGACGACCGGGCTGCCGTGCACCTGGAACTCGACCACGTCCTCACCGGTGAACGAGTGGGGCGCCTGGAACCAGAGCACGAGGCCGCGATCGATCAACCCGCCGTCGAGGTCTCGCAGTGCCCGCAAGACAGCCTGGCGCGCCGGGGGAAGCCTGCCGGCGACGCTCTCCGCCAGTGCGCAGGCGCGCGGGCCGGAGAGGCGGACGATCGCCACGCCGCCCCGCCCGGGGGGCGTGGCGCACGCCACGATGGTGTCGCTGTCCGCGTGTAGGGCCATGTCGTTGTCCGGCGCCGCCGGGGCTAATGGACGCAGGATCGGTACGATGCCCGACCCCGGGAGACGTTCAGCCGCCGCGTTCCACCACCTTGTTGATGTGCCATTGCTGGAGAATCGCCAGCAGGTTGTTGACGAACCAGTACAGCACGAGGCCGGCAGGGAAGAACGCGAAGAACACCGTGAACACGACCGGCAACACCTGCATGATCTTCGCCTGGATCGGATCGGGCGGCGCGGGGTTCAGCTTCTGCTGGATGAACATCGTCACGCCCATGGCGAGCGGCAGGATGAAAAAAGGATCCCGGGTGGACAAGTCGTCGATCCACAGCATGAACGGCGCCTGGCGCATCTCCACGCTCTCGAGCAGCACCCAGTAGAGCGCCAGGAAGACCGGCATCTGCACGAGAATCGGCAGGCACCCGGCGGCCGGATTCACCTTCTCTTTTTTGTACAGCTCCATCATCGCCTGCGACAGCTTCTGTCGATCGTCGGCGTAGCGTTCCTGCAGCGACTTCATGCGCGGCTGCAACTTGCGCATCTTGGCCATCGACTTGCCGCTGGTTTCCGACAGCTTGTAGAACACCAGCTTGATCAGCAGGGTCATCAGGACGATCGCCCAGCCCCAGTTGCCGACGAGACCATGAATTTTCGACAACACCCAGAACAGGGGTTGCGAGATGACGGTCAGCCAGCCGTAGTCCACGGTGAGCCGCAGCCTCGGCGCCGTGGCCTCCAGCTGGTCCTGCAGCTTGGGCCCCACGAACAACTGGTCGCGGAAGCTGTCGGCCTGGCCCGGCGCGACGGTCTCGGGCATGCGCACGGCCGTAATCGTGTACAGCCCGGCGGGCGTCGCGGCGGCGGAAATCTCCGCCCGGCCATTCGGCACGGCGGCCGTCAGGAAGTGGTGCTCGATGGACGCGATCCACCCCGCGGCGGTCGTAAAGGACTCGCGGGTCCTGGCGAGATCGCCGACGTCGAGTTTCTCGTATTTCTCGCCATTGAAGGTGACCGGCCCCTGGAAAGAGTAGCTGTCGACGTTGGTCAGGCCGCGCCCCGGCGGGTTATGCATGCGACGGATCTGCAGGTAGCTCGCACCCGTCCAGGGCTGCTCGCCCGCGTTCTCGATCTGCTGCTCGAGCTCCACCGCGTAGCTGCCGCGCGTGAAGCGGTAGATCTTCGTGACGGTGACCCCGTTGTCCAGCACCGCCGTCAGGGGAATCTCCAGTGTTTCCTGGCCGGCATCGAGGACGTATTCCATGGCCGGTGCGACGAACAGCGTGTCCGGACGCGTCGAGGTCTCCGGCGCAGTGGCCGTCAGCCCGGTACGAAAAACGTACAGGCTGTCCGCCGAAGGATCGAGCAGCTGGACCGGGATGTCCGGGGCGTCCTTGTTGACGGGGTACTCGGGCAGCAGCGCCTTGACGAGATCCCCGCCGCGCAACGAGATCTCGAGGTCCAGAACGTCCGTGCGGACCTGGATGCGGCGCTCACCCGGGGCAGAGGTATCAGCCGTATCGGCCGGCGCAGCGGCGCCGGTGCCCGGCGGCAGCGGGATCGCTTCATCCGCCGGTGCCGGCCCGATGGTGGTCTCACTCGGTAACGCCGGGGCGTCCCCCTCCAGCCGTTCGTCGGTCGCGGCAGGGGACTGTTCGGCTGCGGGGCGCTGGTACTGGACGAAGGCCGCGTAATTCAGCCAGACGATGAGCGCCAGTGCGATCCAGAGAAAGACGCGCTGGTTATCCATGAGTGCCCCGGAAAGTCTCGGCGGACGAAGCCTCCGGCGGAACGGGATCGTATCCGTGACCGCCCCAGGGGTGGCAACGGCCGATGCGACGCGCTGCCAGCCAGCCGCCCCGCAGGGTGCCATGATCACGAATCGCCTGGATGGCGTAACTCGAGCACGTCGGATCGAAGCGGCAATGATTGCCCAGCAAAGGACTGAGCAGCAGCTGGTAGCCGCGAATCAGGAAGATCGCGATGCGTCGCATAAGCGGGCCGTCCGTTCTAGCAAAGTGTCGATGCTGTTGGTGAGCGCGGCATTATCGCAGCCCGCGGCGCCCGGTCGCGCCATGACGACGATGTCGAGTTTGCCGTAGTCTGCACCGTGTTTGCGGAAGGATTCTCTCACGAGACGCTTGATCCGGTTGCGTTGCACGGCCGATTTCGAGACTTTCTTCGAAACCGCGAGGCCCAGGCGGGCGGAAGGGCCGGGGCCGCTGGTGGCGATGACCGTGAAACATGCGTCGCCGCGGCGACGGCCTGTCCTGAATACGCGGGTGAACTGTTCGGGCTTCAGCAGGCGCTGGGCCCGGGTGAACGCCAGCGACGGCACGGGATCGACTGCTCGGTGCCTGGCAGGCGGACCCGCAGCCGGAAGTTCAGACTGCGAGGCGGGCGCGGCCCTTGGCGCGCCGGCGGGACAGCACCAGCCGACCATTCTTGGTAGCCATGCGGGCACGGAATCCGTGCGTCCGTTTCCGTCGCAGATTGCTCGGTTGATAGGTGCGTTTCATCGTACTGTTTCCGTCCGAGAGGGGGCCGTTGGCGGCTCGGTCCGAGTCCCGCCAAAAAGACGGGGAATCGTACGTGGGCCCCGGCAGGGTGTCAACCGGATTCGGTCGCCGCCCAGGCGGCCGCCGGCCTGTGGATAACCCGGGCCCGGCAAGATAGACTGCAGAGCCTCCCGGGATCCGATGAACGCAGGACGCAACGTGGCGGCCGTCTGGCACCAATGTCTCAACAGGCTTCGCAGTGAACTGTCTCCGGACCAGTTCAACACATACGTCGCGCCGTTGCAGGCCGTGAGCGATGGCGAAGCCCTGCGCCTGCTCGCGCCCAACCCGTACGTCGTGACCTGGCTGCGCCAGAATTGCCTGGCGCGCATCCGCGAGCTGACAGGTGAGGAGAGCGCGAACCGGCGCCCGTTCGATGTCTCCATCGATGTCGGCACACGGGTGGGCGGCAACACGGCCCCGCTGGTGGCGCCGGTGCGGCCGGCCGCCCCCGCGGGTCGCAATGCGCCGGCGGCGCCGACGGATTTCGTCACCGGCGCGCGGCTGAACCCCGATTTCACCTTCGAGAGCTTCGTGGAGGGCAAGAGCAACCAGCTGGCCCGCGCGGGCGCCTTCCAGGTGGCCGTCAATCCGGGCGGGTCCTACAACCCCCTTTTCTTATATGGTGGGGTGGGGCTGGGCAAGACGCATCTGATGCATGCCATCGGCAACAGTATCCTCCGGGAGAACCCGGGCGCGCGCGTGGCGTACGTCCATTCGGAACGCTTTGTCAGCGACATGGTCCGCGCACTGCAGAACAACCGCATCGACGAGTTCAAGCGCAGCTACCGTTCGCTCAATGCACTGCTGATCGACGACATCCAGTTTTTTGCCGGGAAGGAGCGCTCCCAGGAAGAATTCTTCCACACTTTCAACGCCTTGTTCGAGGAACGCCAGCAGATCGTGTTGTCATGCGACCGGTACCCCAAGGAGGTAGACGGCCTCGAGGATCGCCTGAAGACGCGATTCGGGTGGGGACTCACCGTGGCGATCGAGGCACCGGAGCTCGAAACGAGTGTCGCCATCCTGATGAAAAAAGCGAGTTTCGAAGGCGTCACCCTGCCCTCGGAGGTCGCCTTCCTGATCGCCAAGCGGATCCGCTCCAATGTCCGGGAACTCGAAGGCGCGTTGCGCCGTGTGATCGCGACCTCGCGTTTTCTCGATCGCGAGATCACCATGGATTTTGCGAAGAAAGCGCTCGGCGACCTCTTGTCGCTGCAGGATCGCCTGGTCACCATCGAGAACATCCAGAAGACGGTAGCGCAGTACTACAAGATCCGGGTGGCCGATCTCATGTCGAAGCGCCGCAATCGCGCGGTCGCGAGACCTCGCCAGGTGGCCATGTCGCTCGCGAAGGAGCTTACGGAGCGGAGCTATCCGGAAATCGGCGATGCCTTCGGCGGGAAGGACCATACGACGGTCCTGCACGCCTGCAAAAGAATCAAGGATTTACGTGAAACCGACATGCGAATGCGGGAAGATTACGCAAACCTGTTGAGAACGTTGACGGCTTGATGTGGACAACATGTGGATAACTTCATGACAGCAAACTATCCACAGTTCGTCCACAGGATGGCAAGTGCTTCGGAGGCCGGGTGAACACAAGGTTCGGTTCCTCGTAATCATATGAAATTATTGAGTAAACAGGGTTTATCCACAAGAATGGAGCCCATTAACAGTAACAACAGTAAATTCTCTATAAACCATCTAATTTAATTGCCTACAGGTGGACCGATGAAGTTCAGCGCCCCCAGAGAGACCTTGCTCGAACCGCTCCAGGCCGTCATCGGTGTGGTCGAAAGACGACAGACCATGCCGGTACTGGCCAATATCCTTCTGGTCGCAAAAGAAGGGGCCGGCCTGGCGGTGACGGCCACCGACCTGGAGGTCGAGCTGGTCGCTTCGGTTGATGTGACAGTCGACACGGGCGGCGAGATCACTGTGCCGGGACGGAAACTGCTGGACATCTGTCGGGCGCTGCCGGATGGAGCATCGGTGGTATTCACCCTCTCGGGTGACAAGGTGACGGTCCGTTCCGGGCGAAGCCGCTTCACCTTGTCCACTTTGCCGGCCGAGGAGTTTCCCACGGTCGAAGACATCAACGCACAACAGCAGGTGGTCCTCCCACAGGCACAGTTGAGACGCCTGATCGAGAAAACGCAGTTCTCCATGGCGAACCAGGACGTCCGCTATTACCTGAACGGCATGCTGCTGGAGATCGCGGGGCCGATCGTGCGAAGTGTAGCCACGGACGGGCATCGCCTCGCGTTGTGCGAACTGACGGTGGCGGAAGCCGATTCGACGCCCCAACAGGTCATCCTGCCGCGCAAAGGCGTGCTGGAATTGCAGCGGCTGATCCGCGAGGACGGCGAATGCACGTTGGAGATCGGCACCAATCACCTGCGCGTCGCGCTCGGTGGTATCCGCCTGACCTCGAAGCTGATCGACGGCCGCTTCCCTGATTACGATCGCGTGATCCCGAAACAGAGCGAAGCGCCGATGCTCGCCGACCGGGTATTGCTTGCCGACGGCCTGAATCGGATCAGGATCCTGGCGAACGAGAAGTACAAAGGCGTGCGCGTGGAGCTGAAAGCGGGCAGCGTGGTCGTCCAGGCGCACAATCCCGAGCAGGAAGAGGCGGAGGAAGAGATCGAGGTCCAGTACGAAGGCCCCGAGATGCAGATCGGTTTCAACGTCGAATACCTCATCGCGGCCTTGCGCGCGCTCGACGCCGAGTCGGTCCGGCTCGAGTTCCGGGATTCCGCAAGCAGTTGCCTGATCCAGGATCCGGAACGGCGGGACTGCAAGTACGTGGTGATGCCGATGCGGCTCTAGTCTGCGCGATGGGGCTGAAGCGCCTCTCGATCAGCGGATTCCGATGTTTCGACCGGGCAGACCTCGAGCCGTCGGCGGGCGTCAACGTGGTGGTCGGGCCCAATGCTTCGGGGAAGACCAGCCTGCTGGAGGCGATGTTTCTCCTGGGACGGGGCCGCTCATTCAGGGCTGCGCGTAAACAGGCGATGATCCGGGAGACGGCCGCCGAGTTGCAGGTCGTGGGCAGGCTTGGCGATGGCCGCTCGGTCGGTATCGAGGTGAGCAAGGACGGGTGGACGGCGCGGGCGGCCGGGGAGCCCGTGACGCAACTCGCGGAACTGGCGAGCCTTTTACCAATCCAGGTGATGGACCCGGAGATTCACCGGTTGGTCCAGGAAGGACCGGGCGAGCGCAGGCGCTATATCGACTGGGCGACGTTCCACGTGGAACATGAGTTCCTCGAGACCTGGCGAAAATATCAACGTGCCCTGCGGCAACGGAACGCGGCATTGCGTTCGCGCCAGCCCGATTCGATGATTCAACCGTGGGAACAGGCGCTCGGCGAAAGCGGCACGGCGCTGGACCGTTACCGTGCGGAGGCCGTGGCGCAACTGGCAGCGCCCGTGAACGCTGCCGCGGAACGCCTGCTCGGTACGCCGCTCGGTCTGGAATATCGGCCCGGCCAGCCATTGGGGACGACGCTCTCGTCGGCGCTGGCGGAGCATCGGGAGCGGGATCGCAAGGCCGGCACCACACAGATTGGCCCCCATCGCGCTGAGCTGTCCTTGCTGTTGGACGGGCACAAGGCCCGGGGCTGGGTGTCCAGGGGCCAGCAGAAACTGGTGGCGGCGGCCCTGGTCCTCGGGCAGGCGCAGCTCCTGGCCCCTTACTGGGACGACCGCGGCGTCCTGCTGGTCGACGATCCCGCGGCCGAACTGGATGCGGACCGGTGCGAACGTTTGCTGACCCTGATCGGGGAGATGCCGTTCCAGGTGTTCGTGACGTCGCTGGATCCGGGCAGCCTCCCAGGGCTGACGCCGGAGGCCGTGTTCCACGTGGAACAGGGAGAGGTCGTCCGGGTGGTATAATCTCTCGATTTGGCGGGATGCTTAGACACTATGACCGACAGCCCGACTTATGACTCGAGAAACATCAAGGTCCTGAAGGGCCTGGATGCCGTCCGGAAGCGCCCCGGCATGTATATCGGGGACACGGATGACGGCACCGGCTTGCACCACATGGTGTTCGAGGTGGTCGACAATTCCATCGACGAGGCGCTGGCCGGCCACTGTTCGACCGTCAAGGTCGTCATTCATGCTGACGAATCGGTGACCGTATCGGATGACGGGCGGGGCGTCCCCGTAGACTTGCATCCCGATGAGGGCCGGTCGGCGGCCGAAGTCATCATGACCGTCCTGCATGCCGGCGGTAAGTTCGACGACAACTCGTACAAGGTCTCCGGTGGACTGCATGGCGTCGGCGTGTCCGTCGTGAATGCGCTGTCCGAGCATCTCGATCTCACCATCTACAGGGAAGGCCGCATCCATCAGCAGGAATACGCGATGGGCAAGCCCTTGTACGATCTGAAGGTGCTCGGCGAAACGCAGCGGACCGGCACGGTCATCCGCTTCAAGCCGAGTGCGGAGGTTTTCTCGAACATCGATTTCCACTACGACATCCTCGCGAAGCGCCTGCGCGAGCTGTCTTTCCTGAATTCCGGCGTGCGAATCGTGCTGCAGGATGAGCGGGACGGCCAGGAGGACGCGTTCGAGTACGAGGGCGGGATTCGCGCATTCGTCGAGCATCTCAACCGCAACAAGACGCCGATTCACCCCAACGCGTTTTATTTCCAGGCGGAGCGGGACGGCGTGGTCGTCGAAGTCGCGATGCAGTGGAACGACTCCTACCAGGAGAGCATGTTCTGCTTCACCAACAATATTCCCCAACGTGACGGCGGCACGCACCTGGCCGGCTTCCGCAGTGCGCTGACGCGGACGCTGAACGGCTACATCGAGCGGGAGAACATCGCTCGGAAGGAAAAGGTCAGCACGACCGGCGATGATGCGCGCGAAGGCATGACGGCGGTACTTTCGGTCAAGGTGCCGGATCCGAAGTTCTCCTCCCAGACCAAGGACAAGCTCGTCTCCTCGGAGGTGAAATCCATCGTCGAGTCGCTGATGGCGGAGAAACTCGAGGAATTCCTGCTGGAGAAACCCGCGGATGCAAAGGCGATCGTCGGCAAGCTGATCGACGCGGCGCGGGCCCGGGAGGCCGCGCGCAAGGCGCGTGAAATGACGCGGCGCAAAGGGGCCCTCGATATCGCCGGCCTGCCCGGCAAGCTGGCGGACTGCCAGGAAAAAGACCCCGCGCTCTCGGAACTCTTCCTGGTCGAGGGCGATTCCGCCGGCGGCTCAGCCAAGCAGGGTCGCGACCGGCGCACCCAGGCCATCCTGCCGCTGAAGGGCAAGATCCTGAATGTCGAGAAGGCGCGCTTCGACAAGATGCTGTCGTCGGCGGAAGTCGGCACTCTCATCACCGCGCTGGGCTGCGGGATCGGGCGTGAAGAATTCAATATCGACAAGCTGCGCTACCACCGCATCATCATCATGACCGACGCCGACGTGGACGGTTCCCATATCCGTACCCTGTTGCTGACCTTCTTCTACCGGCAGATGCCGGAGCTGATCGAGCGTGGCTACATCTATATCGCCCAGCCGCCCCTGTACAAGATCAAGAAGGGCAAGCAGGAGCATTATGTAAAAGACGATGCGGAGCTCAATGCCTACCTGTCGAGCCTCGCGCTCGACGGGGCCGCGTTATACGTGACACCCGACGCGCCTCCATTGCAAGGCCCGGGCCTCGAGACACTCATCCGGAAATATACTGAGGTCATGGCGATCATTCATCGCCTCGGGCGTCGCTACGACGAGCGCGTGCTCGAACAGCTGCTTTACAGCGCACCGCTCACCGTGGCCGAACTCGACGATCCGGAGCGTGTCCAGGCCTGGATGATCACTCTGGCGGGGCGCCTGAAGGGCCCGCCCGAAGCACCGCGCTATACCCTGTCACTGGCGCAGGACGCGGACCAGCCGGGCTGGGAGATCCGTGTCGCGCGCCGGCACCACGGCGTCGATACCATGCGGGTCTGGCAGCGTGACTTTTTCGAGTCGGCCGAGTATCGGCGCATCGCCGGACTCGGCGCGGAGCTCGCCGACCTGGTCGGCGCGGGCGCGTACGTGATGCGCGGGGAAAAGCGCCAGCCGGTGCAGAGCTTCCGTGAAGCCGTCGAATGGCTCATGGGAGAAGCGCGCAAGGGCCAGGCCATCCAGCGCTACAAAGGCCTCGGCGAAATGAATCCGGGGCAACTCTGGGACACCACCGTCAATCCGGAGACCCGCCGCCTCATGCAGGTGCGCATCGAGGACGCGGTGGCGGCCGACGATATCTTCACCACGCTGATGGGCGATCACGTGGAACCGCGGCGCGAGTTCATCGAGAAGAATGCGTTGACCGTCGCGAACCTCGATGTATGACCCGAGGCGTGTTGATCGTCCCTGAGTGGTGTCACGGCACACGCATTCGCTGCTGAGACGGGCTCGTCGGCGCACGTTTCACGCGCACCTTTGCAAAGGACCGGTTTCGAGCTCATCGCCAGCCAGGAAGCCGTTCCGCGAAACTGTAGGTCGGCATGTCTCACGGCGTCGGCGGCCAGGCCTCCGGCTCGAACAACCACCGGATTCCCGCTGCGCGCAGCCGATCCAACTGTCCGGCGCGCTCAGCGCGCATGCGTTCGACAAAGCGGCGCCCGGCTGCGGTGGCCCGCAGCTCGGCGTACCAGTCGAGCTTCTCGATCGGGTGTTGCCAGGACATGCGGCGCGCGAAAGGCGCCTCGAGGCGGGCGGCGGCCGACTCCACGCGTCCCATGGCCACGTCGAGCCGGAACATGTGCTCATCCTCGCCTTCGGGCCAGCTGTCGACGAAGTGAGCGATCACGGCCTGGACCGCCTGGTCGAGAACGACGGCGCGCTGGGCGTCGCCAGTCCGGCGCGCGAGTCCGGCAAGCAGGCTCGGCGATTCCAGGTGCACCCAGCTGACATTCTCGAAGTCGCCGAGGTCCGGGCCCTCCCGGACGACGCGATCCAGCACCTCCAGGGCCTCCTCATATCGCCCGGTGCCGACCAGGGCCCGGCCCATCTGGAGTTGCGCGAGGACGGACTGCCCGGCGCGCTGTCTGAACTGTTCCGCCCAGGCGGGCAGGCGCTCCAGCTCACCCCGCCGGATGATCCAAGGCAGGCTGTCCTCCACCGGGCCGAAGAGCGACTCAGCGCGGGCCTTCCACCGGTCCGCGAGATCGTATTTACCCAGCGAGTTGAAGCTTGCCGCGATGCTGTTCACAAACAGGCCCTTGTTCTCGACATGATCGAGCGCGTCGACGGCCGCCAGCACGGCTGCCGCAGTGTCCCCTCGGCGCTCATGCGTGTTGATCAGCCAGCGCCAGCTGTCGGTGGCGTCGGGGAACAGGCGGACTGTCTGCCGGGCCAGCACCAGCGCTGCTTCGGCGTCCGTCCAGCTCAGCTGCTCCACGACGCGCGTGCGCGCGTAGAGATGCATCGGGTCGAGTTCCAAGGCGCGCCGGTAATACGTGCCCGCGCTTTCCACCAGGCCCACGCGATGAAAACTGAGCCCGAGCCACGCCAGGTATCTCGCATCGTTGGGGCGCAGCGCGACAGCGCGTTCGAGATCGCGGCGCCCGGCGGCCACCTGCCACTCGTCCAGCAGCCAGCGCCCCCGGATGGCGTAGGCTTGCGCATCCCTAGGATCGATCTCGAGGGCGCGGGCGATGCCGGCCTCGATGCGAGGCCGGACCTGCGGACGCGTCACGTCCCCCGTTCCGATGAGTGAATACCGTGCGGACGCAAGTTCCGAGTGCGCGGGTCCGTAACCGGGGTCCAGCTCGACCGCCTGCTCGAGCAACTCGACCGCGCGGCGGACTGCATCGGGCTCGCCGGTCTGCCACAGCTCGCGGCCCTCGAGGTACAGGTCATAGACCCGCGAGTCAGTGCGAGCCAGCGTGCCCTGCTCGATGCCGAGGTCGGCGGTGTTGAGCAAAGCCTCGATAACCTGCCCGGCGATTTCGTCCTGGATCGCGAAGATATCGCCGGCCTGGCGATCGAAGGTCAGCGACCACAACGGCACCTGGTCGCTGGTCCGGACCAGCTGCGCCACGATGCGCAGCCGGTCGTCCACCCGCTGCACGCTGCCTTCGAGTACCGTCCCCACCTCGAGGTCGCGGGCGATCGTCGCAATGTCCCGGCCGCGATAGGCGAAGGCGGAGGTTCGCGCGATCACTTGCAACGCCTCCACCCGGGTGAACACCCGCAGCAACGTTTCAGCGATGCCGTCACCCAAAAAGCGCTGGCTGCCGTCCGGGCTGAAATCCTCGAACGGCAGCACCGCGATGCGCGTCGGACTGAAGTTGGCCGGCATGGCCAGTTCGGTCGGCTCGGTCGTCCGCGGCTGAGCAATCCACCACGCCAGTACGCCGCCCGCCGCGAACAGCACAAGAAGGATCGCCGACTCCTGCCGGGTGACTTGCTGCGCGCCTTTCTCGCCGTGGTACCAGGAAATCACCAGGGCGGGCAATAAACCAAAGCCAAGCAACGCCGTGATTGCGCGCAGCATCGGCGTCGGCCAGTCGAACTGCTGCCCGACCAGGTCGAACACCTGGACCAGCATCCACGCGAATGCCAGGTAGCCCAGCCCCCACTGGACCACCTTGCGCCGGCGCAGACGAATGAAAAACGTTTTATCCACAGGCTGGTCCCGCTCCTGCAGCCGGCTGAGTCTCCCTGCTTCCGCAACACTTCGCAAGCATCCGGGCCATAGGAGTGCATCCCTTGCAACGCCCGGGCCTCGAGACGCTCATCCGAGTAGAAGAAATACAAAGCACCTGTTCGCAGCTGCCCGCCCCTCGCCGACGCGGGCACCTTCGACAGGTCCCGACGGAATCAGGCCGTTGGAACACCCAAGTCCACAATTAGCCGAATCGCGTTTATCCTTCGCCTCTCGACAGCAGCACGACAGGCGCGAGAGGCCATGCCGGGGAGCTCGTTTTTCGCTGAACTCCGCAAGCGGAAGGTCATCCAGTCCGCGGCGATCTATTTCGCCGTCGCCTGGGGCGTCGTGGAGGTCACGGTCACTGTCGTCGAGCAGTTGTTCCTGCCTCAGTGGGTGGCGACGGTCGCTGTCATTGCCTTCGTCATGGGGTTCCCGGTGGCGATGTTCCTCGCCTGGACCTTCGATCTCACGTCCGAGGGCCTGGAGCGCACGGTCGTATCCAGCCGGCGGGGCAAGGCCACGATCATCGGCGCTTTGGTCCTCTTGCTCGCCGGAACCGCGGGTTTGTTCTTCCTCATCACGCCGGGACTCGAGTCGCGTGTCGACCGGACGGCTCCGGTTTCCGTCGCGCCGAACAGCATCGCCGTGCTGCCTTTCGAGAACACGGGACCGGACCCGGGTGACGCGTACCTGGGCGACGGCCTCAGTGACGAGTTGCGCGACCAGCTCGGACAGGTGCCGGGGATCCGGGTGGCGGCCCGCTCCTCCTCCGTCGTTGCGCGCCAGCAGGGCCTCGGGGCCCAGGCCGCGTCGGAGAAGCTGGGTGTGGCCAGCCTGGTGGAGGGCAGCATGCGCCGCCAGGGAAGCCGATTGAGGATCTCCGTGCAGCTGATCGAGGGTCGCACCGGCCTGGCGCTCTGGTCGCAGACCTACGAGCGGAGTCCGGCCGAACTGGTGAACATCCAGCAGGAGATCGTGCGTGCCGTGGCGGGGCTGGTGCTGCCGGACGGCAGCTACGAGCTGGCCCGCCCGGCGACCCGGGATGCTTCCGCCCACGAAATGATGCTGCTCGCGCGGCATTACGAGCAGCAGGTCCGGAATCGCGAGACGGTGGATGAGGGCCTGCTGGTGCAGGCCGTCGAGCTGTACCGCCAGGCCAGCGAGGCCGATCCGGAGTCGGCACTGGCGCACGCCCGGTTGGGAGCCGCTCTCCTGTACCTGGGCGACCTCGACGGCGCCGAGGCGCCGATCTTCAGGGCGCTTGCGCTCGACCCCGGTTTGTCGGAAGTGCAGAACACGGTGGGTCTCTACTACTGGGCGCGGGGACTCCCGGAAGCCGGCCCCGCTTTCGAACGGGCCGTGGAACTCAACAGCAACAACGTGGACGCGCTGCACAACTACGCCGAATGGCACTGGCTCCAGTACGACCGGGGCGGCTTGCCGGAACTGCTCGAGCGGGCGGTGGCGCTCGACCCGCTGTCCTTGTCGCGCCACGCGGCGCTTGGCGAGTACTACGGGAAAGAGGGCCAGGTGGAGCAGGTGCAGCTCATCATGCGCCGCGTGATCGAGCTGTTCGACGGGGTGGAAGCCTATCGCCTGGTCGGCCGGTTGCAGGAACTCATGGGCAACGTCGACCAGGCGATCGCCTGGACCCTGCGCGCCAGGGACGCCGAACCCGACAACCCGGACCACCGCGGCCGGCTGGCCGAGCTGTACGGCGTTCTCGGCGACTTCGAGGCCACGCTGGCGCTCGAGCCCGAGCCCAGCCTCGGCCTGCTATTCCTGATGCGGCGTTACGAGGCGCTGATCGACCTGGCAGAACTGCAGATGATCGAGCATCCTGACGACATCTCGGCGCGATACCTGCTCGCTTTTGCCTATCATGCAACCGGCAATCACGCGGGGGCCATCCGTATCCTGAGCACGACCGGCCAGCCCGACATCGTACTCGACAATACGAGCCGGACCGTCGGCGACCACTTGGGCTTTTTTATCCTGATCGATGCGCTGGCCGCGGCAGGAGAGGAGGAAACCGCACGCCGGCTGGCGCTCGCGGTAGACAGGTTCCACGTGGGACACAACACCAGTTGGTGGTACCACTTCCACATCGGCTGCATAGAGGCGCTCCACGGCCGGACCGAAGCAAGCCTCGACCGACTCGCACTGATCAAGAACAGCCCGGAGTTGCCGTGGGAGTCCCTGCTGCGCGATTCACACTGCGTCCAGCAGCTTGCCGACGAGCCCGCCTACCAGGACGTGCTGCGCCATACGGAGGCGCGCCGGCGCGGGCTCCGCGAGCGACTGCCCGCCACCCTGGCGGCTTTTGCAGAGGCACCCTGATCAGTCGCGGCCGAAGAAGCGGGTGATACCGAGGGTCACCGCATTGTCGATCTCGTTCGACTGGTCCGCGTACACCGACGTGTAGTAATGGAACGAAACAACGTGCTTTCGGCTGAGGACGTAATCGGCGCCGAGGCCGACATTCGTGTAGCGGTGCGCGAGCAACCGGTCGTGTTGCCACCAGATCGCCGTATCGAAGTCCGCCGGGTCCTGGTAGAGCGGGTCGTCCGTGATGTCCTGCGGCATCCGCAGCCCGTTGGGCGTGTTCTTGTAGGAGACGAACACGCTGGCAAAAAATCTCGGCGTGAAGTAATAACCGGCCGAGCCGAACAGCAGCCAGTGGTTGACGTCCACCCCGAGCGATTTCTCGCTGATCACGTAGGCGACGCTCCCGCTGAAATACCAGTCGGAGAAATAAGGCTGGAAGCCGATGTCGACGCCGACAGGAATCCGCCAGAGATTCGGACCGATGATCGCCTTGCCGTAGAAAGGATAATCGGTCGTGGGGACACCGTACGAGATAAAGGGTGACACGCTCAGCGGCCCTTCCAGGGCCAGGTAGCGCACGCCGACCGTCAGGTCCTGGAACCCCCCGTGATAGTCGCCGTCATCCACGAGCGTGCGGTCCGGCGGGTCGAAATTCACGAACTCGCTGAAGTCATGCGGCCCCGTGCCCTGGTGCTGTTTCTGGATGTAGGGCAGGCTGGCGAAAACGTTCCACCGCGGCCCGAGTGCGTAGTCCCCGGAAAGCAGCAGGACATGGGAGTCGGTGGTGCCGACGTCGCCGCCCGACTGAAAGAGGGCGGAGTCGTCGTAGAAATCGCCGGTCCGTATGTACTGGTACTCGATCCGCAGGCTCGCATCACCCTTCGACTGGCCCGCGGATGCCGGGGCCGCCGCGAAGAGCAGCCCGGCCGCGCCGAGCGCGGCCAGGCGGAAAGGCTGTTGGCAATCGGAGAACACGGAAGGCATCGCTTGTGGCGCTCCCCGAAAGCGATCCGGGTCTAGATTTCCGAGCGCCGCAGCGACTCGTGGATCGCCCTGAGGTAGTGCTTGATCTCGTCCCGGTCGGCGACCATGACCTTGGCGTAACTTTGGCTGGCAATCTCACGCTCGCTCGCGTTGACGGCCACGGGCAGGAAGTCCACCTTGGACGATGCCTTGCTGACTTCCACCGCCTCGTGGTCTCGGTAGGGCGCGATCACGACATCGTAGCCGCCCCCGGCAAGCACGGCGCTGAGCTCGAGCTGATTGTCCACCAGCCTGACCCCGTGGCCGGCCATGGCGAGCGCTTCCGCGAGTTCCTGGGCGCCTTCGGAGTGGCCATACACCAGGACGTTGCCCGGCAGAGGCGCTGTGTAGACCCGGTAGGAGACACCTTGCCCGACCCTGTACAGGCTGTCCCCACAGGCCAGGACCTGTGACGAAGCGAGCGTCGCCAGTAAAGCAGCGATAATCTTGACCCGGATGTCCATCGCTCAGCCCTCCGCTACGAGCAAACGCAACAGCGCAGGGAGACATTACTAGCACATGCTTGACAAAGGCGCAAAACTAGTGGCGCAAGCAGGCTTCGCCGCGGCCAGGCGACCGTTACGCCTGACTCCCGTACCACCAGCCGGTGATGCCATAGCGGAAGCCCTTCGCCCAGGGCATGACCTGGGTAACGAAATGAGGCGTTGGCACCTTGAACAGGCTGAGGGAGTTCCAGCGCGGCACAAAGGTCTCCGCCACCTGCCCGTCCGCCCCGGGAAACTGCAGCAGCCCGCCCCAGTCCGGCTGCCAGTCTTTGGACAGGTTGAGGACGTAGGCATAGCGGCGACCTTCCTCGTCCTGGCTGTCGTCGTGTTGCCGCAGGAAATGTCCCGGCCGGTAGCGGGTCGCTTGTGCCCCGACGAGCTTGAGGTGCGAATTGCCGGTGAATGACCTGATGAATTCCAGGAACTGCGGGGCGTTGAAAAATCCCAGCACCTGGTGGGTGGGAAACTCGGGATCGCCGCCCGCCTTGAGTGCCTTGACCACCTGGTAGCGGTCGTAAACAAAGTGAAATCCCTCGCGGGCGGTCTGCCCGGCGGCGTTGATGATCGCCTGGTCTTCATCACTACCGGGTTGCGCAGGACGCTCCGCTTCGCCGCGCACCGCTGTCGCCCAAGGCACGTCATTGGCCAGGCACCGCCACAGCCATTCGGCGACTTCGGGCTGGAGGAAACCGGGAATCTGGATCCGGCCGGTCTCCCGCAGCTTCCGCCGCCAGGGTTCGAAATCCAACGCGTTATTGATCATCCTGACCGCCGTTCAAATGGGTGCCCGGGTCGGCAACGATTATATTGCACCGGCCTCACCGCCGGCATGTCCCTTGAGACTGGCCCGGTCGATCGTCTCATTCTTCGCGCCGGATTATGGTTCGCTTACGGCCTCGGGGCGCACCAACGCTTTCCTGCCCCGCGGAGAATCGTCCGGATATTCGATTTTTATCCCCATGATCCCCTGAATACGCCGCACGTTTACGGACGTTAGCGCCCCCGCATACTGTATACAATCATTCCGCCAGCGCCCGGGCCGCCGTTCCTCGCGCCTGGCGCGCCGGACTGATGCGATCCATGGTCGTCTCGATCCACTCCCGCCCCAGGCGCGTGATCTCCTCGTGCGAGCGCTCGGCCGTGTCGATCGGTGGGCCGATCACGACCTTGATGACTCCCGGGGCCTTGAGGAAACTGCGCCGCGGCCAGAAGTCGCCGGCGTTATGGGCCACAGGGACGATCGGTACGCCGGCGGACTTGGCCAGCGCGGCGCCGCTGATGCCGAAGCGGCGTTCATGGCCCGGCCGGACCCGCGTGCCTTCCGGGTAGATGACCACGAACAGGCCGTCTGCGAGCCGCTGCCGCCCCTGTTCGATGACCTGCCGGACTGCCCTGCGCCGGGCTTGTCGGTTGATGGCGATCGGGCGCAGGGCCGCCAGCCCCCAGCCGAAGAACGGCACCCACATGAGTTCGCGCTTGACCACCCAGGTCTGCGGCGGAAACAGCAGCGCTCCGGCCATCGTCTCGAAGACCGATTCGTGCTTCCAGTACAGGATGCACGGGGCAGCAGGAATGTGCTCGCGACCTTCGACCTCGAATCGCAGCCCGCACAACTTGTCCAGCAGCCACAGGTTCACCTCGGCCCAGTTTACCGCGACGCGATACGAGGCGCGGTGGCCGAACGGTGCCACCAGCAGCACTGCGGTCGCGTGCACCGGCACCGACAGGAACAGCACGGTCGTGTACAACAGTGACCGCAACCAGGTCACCGGCCCACCCCGCAGTCAGCCGCCGGTCGAGCCGATTCTCGACACATCCGCGATGCCCATGAACAGGCCCTGCAAACTGGCCAGCAGCGCGAGCCGGTTGGCCCGCAAGTCCGGGTCCGGGTCCATCACCAGCACGTCATCGAAAAAGCGGTCCACCGCAGGCCGCAGCGTAGCCAGCCTTTCCAGCGCTTCCCGATAACGACGGGCCGTGACGAGCGGCGTCACTTCCGCAGCCAGTTCGCGCACCTGGCTGTCGAGCGCCTGCTCCGCCGGCTCGCGCAGCAAGCCCCGATCGACCGCTCCCGATACACCGCCCTCGGCCTGGCGCAGGATGTTCGCGATACGCTTGTTGGCCGCGGCCAGCGCCGTCGCGGCGTCGAGCCGGGTGAACTCGAGGACGGCCACCAGTCGCTGGTGGAAATCCACCAGCGAGGCCGGCTGACGTGCCTGGACGGCATTGAATACGTCCAGCCCGACGATGACCGGAGCGCCGCCGTCCACGTAATAGCCGCGCAGCCGATCGAGCAGGAACTCCACGATCTCTCCGGCGTCGCCGCCGGGGACCGGTTGCGCCGCGGCCGCTTGGGCCACGAGCGCAGGCATGTCGAGGTCGAGCTCGCACTCGACGAGGATCCGCAGTATCCCCAGCGCGGCACGCCGCACCCCGAAAGGATCGCGATTCCCCGTCGGCCGCTGGCCGATGGCGAAAATCCCGGCCACCGTGTCGAGCTTGTCGGCAAGCGCCAGCAATTGCCCGGTGCGTGTCGCGGGCAGCCGATCGCCGGCGAAGCGCGGCAGGTACTGCGCCTCGATCGCTGCAGCGATATCGGGGTCCTCGCCGTCCGCAAGCGCGTAGTAGCGCCCCATCGTGCCCTGTAACTCCGGGAACTCGCCCACCATCGCCGTCACGAGGTCGCACTTGGCGAGCCGTGCCGCGCGCCGTACCGCAGCGGGGTCCTCGCCGAGGCGCTCGGCCATCTGCACGGCGAGCGCGGCGACCCGCCGGCTCCTGGCGCCGGTGCTGCCCAGCTTTTCCTGGAACACGACGTTGTCCAGCAGCGCTTCGCGCTCGGCCAGCGGCGCCTTGCGATCCTGCGCCCAGAAAAACGCGGCATCCGCGAGTCGTGGCCGGACCACGCGCTCGTTGCCGTGCCGGATCACTTCCGGGGAGGCGCTTTCCAGGTTGCTGATGGTGATGAACCGTGGCGCCAGGCGGCCATCGGCGCGTCGCAGCGGAAAATAGCGCTGGTGATCCTGCAGGGTGGCGATCAGCACTTCTTCGGGCAGGGCCAGGAAGCGTTCCTCGAACGCCCCGACCACCGGCACCGGCCACTCGACCAGCGCCGTCACTTCGTCCAGCAGCGCTGGATCGAGCACGAGACGCTCGCCGTGCTCGGCCGCGGCCGTCTCGGCCTGGTCGCGGATCCGCGTTCTCCGGGTCTCGAAACACGGCACCACGTAACCTTCGTCCTCGAGCCGCCCCGGGTAATCGTCGGGCCCGGCGAGTTCGATCGGCGTCGGTGCCATGAAGCGGTGGCCGCGCGTGTGCCGCCCCGCTTCGATGCCGTACATGGAGCAGGCGACGACGTCCGGCCCGAGGAGCATGACCAGCCAGTGCACCGGGCGGACGAACTCCGCCTCGGCTGCGCCCCAGCGCATCCGGCGCGGCACCGGCAACGCCGCCAGCGCGCTTTCGACCAGTCCCGGCAACAGCGTCGCCGCCGCGGCGCCCGTCTCCGTCTTGTGTGCGTAGACGTAGCTTCCCTTGGCCTCTTCCTGTTCCACCAGCGCGTCGCAGTCTACGCCGGCCGAGGCGGCGAACTTCTCCGCCGCCCGCGTCCACGCGCCGTCGACTCGCGCCACCCGCATCGGGGGTCCCCGCAAGGCAACGGCCTGGTCCGCCTGGCGCGTTTCGAGGCGTCGCACTTTCAGGGCCAGCCGCCGGGGGGTGGCGAAAGCCTCGACATCCCCGTGACCGAGACGGGCCTCCGCGAGCCGCGCCACGAGGCCGTCGCGAAACGCCGCCGACAGCGCAGGCAGGGCCTTGGGCGGCAACTCCTCGGTGCCGAGTTCGACCAGGAAATCCGCGCGTTCAGTCATGCGTGCCTCCCGTCGCGGCCTGGACCATGGGGAAGCCGAGTGCTTCGCGCGAGGCGTAGTAAGACGACGCTACGCCGCGCGCCATGGCGCGCACGCGGAGGATGAAACGCTGGCGCTCCGTCACCGAGATCGCGCGGCGAGCGTCGAGCAGGTTGAATGCGTGGGAGGCTTTCAGGACCTGCTCGTAGGCGGGCAAGGCGAGCCCGTCGGCCAGCAGCGATTCACAGGCCGTTTCGTGTTCGTCGAACTGCCTGAACAACACCGCGACGTCGGCCTGCTCGAAATTGTAGTGCGACATTTCCACCTCGTTCTGGTGGTAGACGTCGCGATAGGTCACCCGGCCCAGCGGCCCGTCGGACCAGCAGAGATCGAATACGCTGTCCACGCCCTGCAACACCATGGCGATCCGCTCGAGGCCGTAGGTGATCTCGCCGGTCACAGGGCGGCAGTCCAGGCCGCCGACCTGCTGGAAATAGGTGAACTGCGTGATCTCCATGCCGTTGAGCCAGACTTCCCAGCCGAGGCCCCATGCGCCGAGCGTCGGCGATTCCCAGTTGTCCTCGACGAAACGGATGTCGTGCAGCCGCGGGTCGATGCCCAGCGCGCGGAGCGACCCGAGGTAGAGCTCCTGGATTTCCAGCGGCGAGGGCTTGATGACGACCTGGAACTGGTAATAGTGCTGCAGGCGGAAGGGGTTGTCGCCGTAGCGTCCGTCGGTGGGGCGGCGGCAGGGCTGCACGTACGCGGCGCTCCACGGTTCCGGACCGATGGCGCGCAGGAACGTCGCCGGATGGAAGGTTCCGGCGCCGACTTCGAGGTCGAGGGGTTGCATCAGGACGCAGCCGGCCCCGGCCCAGTAGCGTTGCAGCTCGAGCAGCAGATCCTGGAAGGTGGCGGGCGGCGTGCCGAGTTCCGCGGCGGCCATGGCTGTCCCCATGCTGGCGAAGCGCGCAAGTATAACTCAGCGCCACACGCCGCCGGCGCGAGCTATTCTGGTGCAGAGGATCCGCCGTGACGCACCAGGCTGGTGCGCTCTGCGGGCGCCCGATGACCCGCCCGGAGCCCAAGCGCTTGAATTGTCATGCGCCGCCGCCGGAGGGTCGGCTGGCACGGTTCCTGCATCGCAACATGAAGACCAGTTCCCAGTTCGCCCGCCGAACCCCGGCATCCAGTCCGGGGAGACGGGCCCCATCGCATCCAGACTCGGAGGAATGACCTGATGAAAGCGAAAGACGTGCTCGAGCTCATGAGTGAAAAGGAGGTCGCCTTCGTGGACCTGCGCTTCACCGACACCAAGGGCAAGGAGCAGCATGTAACCCTGCCGGCGAGCAAGGTCGATGCCGACATGTTCGAGGAAGGCAAGATGTTCGACGGTTCTTCCATCGCGGGATGGAAGAGCATCAACGAGTCCGACATGATTCTCATGCCGGATCCGGCGACGGCCGTCGTCGATCCTTTTTCGGAAGACACGACGATCAACATCACCTGCAACGTGGTCGAACCGTCCACCATGCAGGGCTACGAACGCGACCCCCGCTCCCTTGCGCTGCGCGCCGAGGCCTACCTGAAGTCCACGGGCATCGCCGACGTGGCCTATTTCGGTCCCGAGAATGAGTTCTTCATTTTCGACGACGTGCGCTGGAGTTCGGAGATGAAAGGCGTCTCCTACCAGATCGACTCTTCCGAGGCGGGCTGGAATTCCGAGAAGATCTATCCGGACGGCAACTTCGGCCACCGCCCGACCATCAAGGGCGGCTACTTCCCGGTGCCCCCGGTGGATTCGCTGCACGACATACGCTCCGCCATGTGCCTCGTGCTCGAGGACATGGGGCTCGATCCCGAAGTGCACCATCACGAGGTGGCGACAGCCGGCCAGTGCGAAATCGGCGTGGCCTTCAATTCGCTGGTGAAAAAAGCCGACGAAGTGCAGAAGCTCAAGTACATCGTCATGAACGTGGCGCAGGGTTACGGCAAGACGGCCACCTTCATGCCCAAGCCGCTGGTCGGCGACAACGGCAACGGCATGCATGTCCACATGTCGCTGGCCAAGGACGGCAAGAACCTGTTCACCGGCGAGGAATACGGCGGCCTGTCCGAAACGGCGCTCTATTTCATCGGCGGCATCATCAAGCATGCACGCGCGCTGAACGCGTTCACGAACCCTTCGACCAACAGCTACAAGCGCCTGGTCCCCGGCTTCGAAGCGCCGGTCAAGCTGGCTTACTCCGCGCGTAACCGCTCGGCCTCGATCCGCATCCCGTACATCCCCAACCCGAAAGGGCGTCGTATCGAGGTGCGTTTCCCGGATTCGACGGCGAACCCGTATTTCGCCTTCGCCGCGATGATGATGGCCGGCCTGGACGGTATCCAGAATCGTATTCACCCGGGCGATCCGATGGACAAGGACCTCTACGACCTGCCGGCGGAAGAGTCGAAGAGCATCCCCGAGGTCTGTTATTCACTCGAGGAAGCGCTCAATGCGCTCGATGCCGACCGCGGCTTCCTGACGGCCGGAGGGGTCTTCACCGACGACCTGATCGATGCCTACATCAGCCTCAAGACGGCCGACGTCCTGCGCCTGCGCATGACGACGCATCCCGTCGAGTTCGACATGTATTACAGCGTCTGACGAGTCTGGAGGACGCTTTTCGGGCGGCGGGAGCCATCCCGCCGCCCGCTTTTTTGTCAGGCGGCCGGTCGCACCGCTATGCTAGGGGTTCGGGCGGTTCCTGGAGAATGTGCGATGCGCTGGATGTGGATGGCCCTGCTGTTGACGCTTGCGCTCCAGTCGGCGGTGGCGAAGGAAATGTGGCGCTGGGTGGACGAGCGCGGCGTCGTGCACTTCTCCGATCGCCCGCAGCCCGGCGCCGAGCGTGTCGAGCTCGCCCCCGTGCAGACCTTCACGGCACCGCGCGTGGAGGCCGCGCCGGCCGAGCCCGAAACCGCAAGAGAGAGCGCCGGACAGGATACCGGCAGCTATTCACAGCTCGCCATCGTGTCTCCCGAGGAAGGCGAAATGCTGTGGAATATCCGTGGCGAACTCAACGTGCGCCTGCGCATGGAGCCGGCATTACGCGAGGGCCACCGTTTGCAGGTCTACCTGGACGAACAGCGCGTCGAGAATGTTCCCCAGTCCACCCAGTTCACGCTGGACGAGGTGTATCGCGGCGAGCATCGCCTGCGCGCCTCCATCGAGGACGAGCGCGGTCGTGAACTCGTCTCGAGCGGCACCGTCGTCTTCTACGTCCAGCAGGCGTCCCTGCAAAACCCGAACCGCCCCAGCCCGTCGCGTGGGCCGGGCGGCTGAGAGCACGGCCACGCCTCCCCGCGGTGACTATCTCGAGAACCTCACGACCGGCGTCGTCATTCTTGGCGCCGGCCTCGACGTGCGCTACGCGAACCCGGCGGCGGAGCAACTGCTGGGCGTGAGCCGCCAGCAACTGGCCGGCCGCGTCCTTCCCGAGGTGGTGCCCGGCCTCGGCATCATCACGCCGCTGCTGGCGCGGGTTCGCGATACGGGCCAGGGCTTCGCGCCCCGCGAAGTGGTCATCGCGGCGCGTGCGGGCGGCGAACCGGACCTCGCCCTGGACTGTGCCCTGACGGTTTTCGAAAATTCGGATGGCGCCCACGAACTGTTGCTGGAGATGGCGGATGCCAGCCGGCGTCTCCGGATCGACCGGGAAAAAGCCCTGCTCGCCCAGCTCGAGGCGAGCCGCAGCATGGTGCGCCAGCTGGCGCACGAATTGCGCAATCCGCTCGGCGGCATCCGCGGCGCCGCGCAGCTGCTGGAACGGCAGCTCGAGTCACCCGCCCAGAAGGACTACACGGCATTGATCATCCGGGAATCCGATCGCCTCGTCGGGCTGACCACCGCGCTCCTGGGGCCGGCCCGCGCCGCACGCAAGCGCCTGTTGAACATCCACGAGCAACTCGAACACGTGCGCCAGCTCATCGTGGCCGAGAGCGGCCCGGAGTTGCGGGTCGAACGGGATTACGATCCCAGTCTTCCGCCGCTGCAACTCGACCGGGACCTCGTCATCCAGGCCATGCTCAACCTGGCGCGCAATGCGCTCGGCGCGCTCGAGGGCCGGGGACGCATCGTGTTTCGCACGCGCGTGGTCAGCAATGAAACCATCGGGCATCGCCGGTTCCGGCTGGGCGCCTGCGTGGAAATCGAGGACGATGGGCCGGGCGTGCCGGAGGCCCTGCGCGAGACGCTTTTTTATCCGCTGGTGACGGGGCGCCCCGGCGGCAGCGGGCTGGGTCTCGCGGTGGCCCAGGAGCTCGTGAACCGCCACGGCGGGCTGATCGAGTACTCCAGCCGGCCGGGGCGCACCGTTTTCCGCATGCTGTTTCCGATCACGGAGGAACCGAGTTGACCCACGACCCCCTCGAGGTATGGATCGTCGATGACGACGAGGGCATCCGCTGGGTGCTGGAACGCGCCATGGAACAGGCCGGCCTTTCGAGCCGTGGCTTCGACAGCGCTTCGCCCGCGCTCGAAGCGCTGGCGCATGGCTGCCCGGACGTGCTGGTCACGGACATCCGCATGCCCGGCCCCGACGGCCTCGCACTGCTCGCCCTCCTGCAGGCCGACTGGCCGGAGCTGCCCGTGATCGTGATCACGGCCCATTCCGACCTCGACAGCGCCGTCGCCGCTTACCAGGGTGGTGCCTTCGAGTACCTGCCGAAGCCCTTCGATATCGACCAGGCCGTCGAGCTGGTGCGCCGCGCAGGGCTGGAGCGCGGCGCCGCGCGCCAGGAGCCCGAGCGTCCGGCGCTGCCCAGCCTGATCGGCCAGGCCGCGGCGATGCAGGAGGTCTTTCGCGCCATCGGTCGCCTGTCCGGCTCCAGCATGACCGTGCTGATCACCGGCGAATCGGGCACGGGCAAGGAACTCGTGGCACGCGCACTCCATCAGCACAGCCCCCGCTCTGCACGTGCCTTCGTGGCGCTGAACACGGCCGCCATCCCGGCGGAACTGCTCGAATCAGAGCTGTTCGGTCACGAGAAGGGCGCATTCACCGGTGCGGAAGCGCGGCGCACGGGCCGCTTCGAGCAGGCGGACGGCGGCACACTGTTCCTCGACGAGATCGGGGACATGTCGGCCGCGCTGCAGACGCGCCTGCTGCGCGTCCTGGCTGAGGGCGAGTTCTACCGCGTCGGGGGCCAGGTCCCCGTGCGCGTGGACGTCCGGGTGATCGCCGCGACCAACCAGGATCTCGCCAGGGGCGTGACGGAAGGGCGGTTCAGGGAGGATCTCTACCATCGCCTGAATGTCATGCGGATCCGCATCCCGCCGTTGCGCGAGCGCCGGGAGGACATCCCTCTGCTGCTCGAGCACTACCTGCGCAAGGCCGCGGACGAACTGGCGGTGCCGGCGAAAACGCTCTCTCCCGAGGTGCTGACGCAGTTCGTCGCATTCGACTGGCCGGGGAACGTGCGCCAGCTGGTGAACACCTGTCGGCGCCTGACCGTGGTGGCGCCGGGACGTGAAATAAGGGTCTCCGACCTGCCTGCCGAGTTCGGCGCCGCACCGCCGCAGCCGCGCGCCCAGAAGTGGCACGACGGTCTCGCGACCTGGGCGAGGCTCCAGCTCGAGGCGGGCGCGGGCCCGTTGCTGGAAGACGCGTTGCCGGAATTCGAGCGCACCCTGATCCGTGTAGCGATGGACCATGCCGGCGGGCGCCGGCAGAACGCCGCCCGCCTCCTGGGCTGGGGACGTAACACGCTGGCGCGCAAGATCCGGGAACTCGGACTGGACGACCTCTAGCGGGATCGTCGCGCGCTCCGGGCGCGCCAGCGGGGCACGGCGTGCCTAGCCGGCCGCCTGCGAAATGCGGGGCACGCCAGGCAGTTGCAGCGTGCCGACGAGCTCACCGATCGAGTCGAAGCCGTGGCGTTGCAGGTATTCGCAGATCCCTGCGTTGATCTTGCTGCACACCAGTGGATCGTAGAACAGCGCGGTGCCGATCCCGACGGCCGAAGCGCCGGCGATGATGAATTCCAGCGCATCGCGCGCGGAAACGATCCCGCCCTGGCCGATGATCGGCACACCATGCGGCGCGGCGACCTGGTGGACCTGGTGAACCTTGAGCAGGGCGATCGGCTTGATGGCCGGGCCCGAGAGGCCGCCCTGCACATTGCCGATGACCGGCATGCGGCGTTCCGCGTCGATGGCCATGCCCATCACCGTGTTGATCACGGCGAACGCGTCGGTACCGGCCTCGATGCAGCGTCGCGCATTCTCCTGGATGTCCGTCTGGTTCGGCGACAGCTTGGTGATCAGCGGCTTGGAAGTGACCCGCCGGCACGCGGCCACGACTTTCGCCGACATGTCCGGGTAGTTGCCGAAGGCCACGCCGCCTTCTTTCACGTTCGGGCAGGAAATGTTGATCTCGATGCCGTCGATGGGAGAATCGTCGAACAGGCGGGTCACGGCGACGTATTCCTCGATCGTCGAGCCGCTGACATTGGCGATGAATCGCGTCTCCGAGAAGTCGAGCGTCGGGAGAATGTCCTGTACCACCGCAGTGGCGCCGGGATTCTGCAGGCCGATGGCGTTCAGCATGCCGCGGGGCGTCTCGTAGATGCGATGCGCCGGATTGCCCAGCCGCGCGCCGCCGGTCGTGCCCTTGAGCACGATCGCGCCGGCGTCCCGATTGGAGAAGCCCGCCACCCGCGTGTACTCTTCGCCGAAGCCCACGCAGCCGGATAGCAGGACGATCGGCGAGGCGAAATGCATGCCGCAGAAATCCAGCGCCAGGGGGTTCTTGTCCGTGTCCACCGTCATGCCTGCTCCAGGTCGGTTCCCATGTTCCACGTGATTCTCTGGCAGCCGGAGATCCCGCCGAACACGGGCAATATCATACGCCTCTGCGCCAACACGGGGGCCTCGTTGTCACTGGTGGAGCCGCTGGGCTTCGCCCTGGACGAGCCGCGGCTGCGGCGGGCGGGCCTCGATTACCACGAGTTCGCGAGGGTGCGCAGCTTCGGCGCCCTGGAGGATTGCCTGGAGGCGCTGGGCGAGCCGCGACTGTGGGCCTTCTCGGCGCGGGCGACACAGTCCTATGCGGCGGCGCATTTCGCCCCGGGCGACGCCTTGCTCTTCGGGCCCGAGACGCGCGGATTGCCGCCCGAGATCATGGCGCAGGCGCCGGCCGACCGGCGGCTGACCATCCCCATGCGCGCGGGGAACCGCAGCCTGAACCTGTCCAACGCGGTGGCGGTCGCCGTGTACGAGGCCTGGCGGCAGCTGGGTTTCGCGATGCCCGCGGACGATGACGCCAGCCCGGGTTGATCCGTCGGGTCGTCGTTCCCCGGTAAGGCGCCGTCTCAACCGCCCGGGGCGAACTCCGATTTGAGCTCGCGTTTCATCAGGGCGACGACCGCGGCCTGCGGCTCGGCCCCCTCGTAGAGAATGCGGTAGATCTGCTCGCAGATGGGCATCTCGATGCCCGCCTCCGCAGCGACCCGATGGACTGCACGGGCGGCGAGGACCCCTTCGACGACCTGCTTGATCTCGTGTTCCGCTTCCTTGATCGTCTTGCCGGCCGCCAGAGCGAGCCCCATGCGGCGGTTGCGGGACTGGTCGTCGGTGCAGGTCAGGACCAGGTCGCCCATCCCCGCGAGGCCCATGAAGGTCGCCGGCTCCGCGCCGAGCGCCGCGCCGAGGCGTGTCATTTCGACCAGGCCGCGGGTGATCATCGCCACGCGGGTGTTGGCGCCGAATCCCAGCCCGTCGCAGATGCCCGCGCCGATCGCGAGGACGTTCTTCACGGCGCCCCCGACTTCGACCCCGATGATGTCGGTCGAGGTGTAGGCCCGGAAGGATTCCCCCGAGAGGTTCTCCGCCAGTTGCAGCGCGTATTCCGCGTCGTTCGAAGCAATGGTCATGGCCGTCGGGAGCCCCATGCCGACCTCGCGCGCGAAGGTCGGGCCGGACAGGACCGCCATCGCGGTGTCGCTGCCGAGAACTTCCCTGGCGACCTGGTGGGGCAGCTTGCCCGTTTCGAGTTCGAAACCCTTCGTCGCCCACGCGAGGCGGGTGCCGGGCTTGAGGAGCGGCTTCATGCGCGTGAGCACGGCGCGGAACGCATGGCTGGGCACGGCGACGACGAGCACCTGCGCCTGCCCGAGAACCTCCTCGAGGTCGGCCAGGGCATGCAGGCTGGGAGGAAATTTCGCCCCCGGGAGATAGCGCACGTTCTCGCGCGCCGCCTCTATGGAGGCCGGGTCGTCCTCGGCGCGGCCCCATAGCAGGGTCGGGCGCCCGCTGCGGGCGAACTGGATGGCCAGCGCCGTACCCCAGGAGCCGGCGCCGATGACCGCGATCGCCTGTGCTTCTCCGGTCTCGCCCATGGCCGGATCAGTGGCTGGCTTCGGGTGCCGCGTCCGGCTGTGCGGGTTGTTCCTGCTGCTGCCGGCGGATGGCCTCGGCCGCCACGGCGTCGAAGTTCACAGGCTGCAGCTGCAGCGCCGGGAACCCCCCCTTGGTGGACATGTCTGCAACCACTTCCCGGGCATAGGGATAGAGCTGCTGGGGGCAGAAAGTGATCAGCGCGCGCTGCAGGTCTTCCGCCTGTAGTCCCTTGAGGATGAACACGCCGGCCTGCTCCACCTCGATCAGGAAGGCCGTCTTGTCGCCCTGCTTGGCTTCCGTCGTCAGGCTGAGGACCGCCTCGTAGGCACCGTCGCCGAGTTCGCTGGTCTTGGTGGCGATGTTCAGCGAGACGTTGGGACGCCATTCGCCGGAAAAGATGGCGGGGCTGTTCGGCGCCTCGAAGGAGCTGTCCTTCACGTAAACGCGCTGCAAAGCCACGGTGACGGGATTCGTATCGATGCCGTCGGTTTTCTGCTCGGCCATGAAAGCTCCTTGAAAGTCGTTGTATCGGTTCTGAAAAGAGTTGTGCGGTAAGCGGGCCGATGGCGACCCGGATCGTCTATTGCTCCGCCTCGAGCGCCTCGTCGAGCCGTCCGGCGGCGTCCAGCGCGTACAGGTCGTCGAACCCCCCGATATGTCGCTCGCCGATGAACACCTGCGGCACGGTACGCCGCCCGCTGCGCTCTTCCATTATGCGCCGCTGGGCCCGGTCCGTATCCACGAGGACGATATCGGGCGTCACGCCCTTGGCCTCGAGCAATGCGATCGCTCGCGTGCACCAGCCACAGTAACGGGACGCGTAAACGAGCACCGGGCGCATCAGGACGCGTCCTTCTTGCGTTGCTTCCTCCCCGCGAAGACCGGGAGGTTCTCGCCTTGCCAGGCGTTCAGCCCGCCGCGGAGGCTGCGCGCCGTCGTGATGCCGCGTTCGGCCAGTTTCCGGACCGCGCCGACCGAGGCGGAGCCGTTGTCGCAGTACAGCAGGATGCCGCGCTCCTTGAGCTTCTCCAGCGCCGGCAGGTGCTGCTCGAGGTCGGCGAGCGGCACGTTTTTCGCGTCGAGAAGATGCGCCTTCTCGAACTGGGCCGGCGAGCGGATGTCCACCGGCTGCGCGCCCGCATTGATCAGGGCGACCGCTTCGGGCGGCGTGACATCGGCGCCCTTGCGCCCCGCGAGGCGCATTTCGTAGGCGAACACGACCACGAACATGAGCAGCATGCCGCCGAACAGGAACGGGTGGCTTGCGGCGTATTGCAGTATGGAATCCATGAGAGCCCTGGTCCGGGAGGGAAGCCGGCAATTATACCTGCTTACGCCGTCTGGTCTTGCCCGATTCCGCCCATCCCCTAAACTCGGGCGACCGTGAAAACTCCGCTCCGCTTCCTGCTCGTGCTCCTGCTGGCCTTCCCTGGCGCCACGATTCCCGCGGTTGCGAGTGACCGCGAGGCCGAGATCAGCCGCCAGCTGGAAACGCTGCAAGCGCGCATCGCGACGATCGAGGAGGCACAGCGGCAGGCCATGGCGCGCCGCGACGAGGCTTCGGAAGCGCTGCGCGATGCGGAAAAAGCCGTGGCGGCCCAGTCGCGGGCCTTGCGGGAGACGCGCCGTGAGCGCAGTGTGCTCGAGACACGGCGCGATGAACTGGCCGCGCAGCGTGCGGAGCTGGCCGCCGGGCTGGAGGCCGACACGGAAGCGCTGGCGGCGGAGTTGCGCGCGGCCTGGATGACGGGCGGCGAACCGCGGTTACGCCTCCTGCTCAGCCAGCAGGATCCCGGGGAGCTCGGACGCATGGCAACGTGGTACGGCTACTTCGCGCGCGACCGCGCGGCACGCGTCGAGCGGTTGCGCGAACGACTCGCCGAACTCGCGGCCGTCGGCACGCAACTCGACGAGGCTCGCCGGCGCCTGGCGGCGGCCGAAACGCGCCAGGCGGCGGCCGTGGCCGCGCTCGATGCGGCGCGAGCCGTCCGCGCGCAGGCACTGGCCGAGCTCGATGCAGACGTGGCGCGACAGGACCAGGTCGCGGCCCGGCTGCGCGAAGAAGCCGCGGGGCTCGAGGCGCTGCTCGACGAGTTGCGTGCGGCGGTGGCCGACCTGGCGATGCCGGACGTGGCGCCCTTCACCGGGCAGCGCGGGCGTCTCGAATGGCCGGTGAAAGGGCCTCTCTCCCGGCGTTTCGGCGAACGGCGGGGGGAAGGGCCGCCGTCCAACGGGGTGTTGATCGCCGCCCCGCGCGGCGCCGAGATCCAGGCCGTCTGGCACGGCCGCGTCGCCTATGCGGACTGGCTGCCGGGTCTCGGCCTGCTCCTCGTGCTCGAGCACGGAGACGGCTTCATGAGCCTGTATGGCCACAGCGAGGTGCTCTATCGCGCCGTCGGTGACTGGGTCGAGGTCGGCGAGGTGCTCGGCGAGGTCGGCGACAGCGGCGGCCGCGATGCGGCAGGCCTGTATTTCGAGATTCGCAACGGTGCGCAGCCGGAAAACCCCGCTGCGTGGCTTCAGCCGGCTGGCAGATAGCGCATAAACTCCTTTAAAAACATTCCTGTAGAGCGTTTGGTATACAAAATACTTTATCCAGTTGGCTGGGATCTCGTTCAGCCGCCGGTCGTTCCCCGCTCTTCTCCTGGCCCGGGTCAGCGCGAGCGCCGAGCGCATTGCCGCCGCAGCCGCTGATTTCTGTTATTTTCAGCCGTTGGACACTGCCCGGACGGAGCAATGAAGGCCCTGGTACTGCGCGGATTATTGGCGGTCTGGCTCGGCGTCGTGCTGGGTCTTTCCGTCGGCCTGGCGCCGCTCGTGCTCGCCGAGCGGGAGACCAGCGCAGAGTCGTCCCTCCCGTGGGACGACGCCAGGCTGCTCGCAGAGGTCATCGAGCGCGTGAAGCGCGACTATGTGGACCGGGTCGAGGATCACGACCTGATCGAGGCGGCGATCCGCGGCATGATCGCGGACCTCGATCCGCATTCGGCGTTCCTGGATCCGGGCCAGTACCGCGACGTGCGGGTGAATACCAGCGGGAGTTATTCCGGTATCGGGATCGAGGTGTCCGCCGCGACCGGCAGCATCGTGGTCGTGGCGCCCATCGACGGGGGTCCGGCCGCCGCCGCGGGGATCGTCGCGGGCGACGTGATCTTTTCGGTGGACGGGATGCCCGTGAGCGGCGCCGACCTCGATGACACGATCGAGCGCATGCGAGGGCCGGTCGGCACGCCGGTGACACTGGGAGTCCTGCGCGAGGGCCAGCCCGATGCGTTGCTGGTCGAATTGCGGCGGGGGCCGGTCAGCGTGCGCAGCGTGCGCGCCGAAATCCTGGCCGGCGGCGAAGCCTACGCAAGAATCAGTCACTTCACCGATGCGACACCCGGCGACCTGGCAGCGGCGCTGCAGTCCCTGGAGGACCAGGTCGGCGGGCCCCTGCCCGGCCTGGTGCTCGACCTGCGCAACAATCCGGGCGGGGTGCTCGACGCCGCGGTCCGCGTGGCCGATATCTTTCTCGACAGCGGCCTGATCGTCTCTGCCGAGGGAAGAACGCAGGATGCCCGCTTCCGCATGGAAGCCCGGCCGGGCGACCGCCTCGCAGGAGCGCCGCTGAGCGTGCTCGTGAACGGTGGCTCCGCGTCCGCCGCGGAGATCGTGGCCGGGGCGCTGCAGGATCATCGCCGGGCCGCCATCGTCGGCGAATCGACGTTCGGCAAGGGTTCCGTGCAGACCATCATGCCGCTGTCCGACGGCCGGGCCATCAAGTTGACCACGTCGCGCTATTTCACACCTTCGGGGCGCTCGATCCAGAGCCGCGGCATCACGCCGGACCTCGTCGTCGAACCGCTCGGCGCCGAAGGCCAGGACGCCCAACTGCTCTCGGCGGTAGCGAGCCTGCACGGCCGCCGGGTGGCCTACGGCGCCACCGCGCTGCCGCCCGAAGTGCGCAAACGATAAGCCGCCATGTGCCGGGCGCCTGATTTTCCACCCTCGTCTCCCGGGACCTGAACGTCGATGCCCTCGTTGCTGCAGCTGCTTTCCAAGGACCGGGATGCGCCCGTGGAGCAGACCGAGTTCCGTGGCCTCGCGCGCAACACCTCGGACGGCGCGTGGCTCCTGCTGGCCCTGGCCGCGCTCTATGTCGTCGTCCCCGGCAGCGAACTGTTCCGTCCCGGGTTGCTGGCCGTGGCATCCGGCATCTACGTCGTTTTCCAGGTCAGCTTGCGGCTGTTGCCGCGGTTCCGCCGCGAAACCCATGCCAAGGTAGGCGTCGAGTTGCTGGTGATGATCGTCTTCATCACGGTGTTCCTGTTTTCGGTCCGGACGCATCCGAGCCTGTTGCTGGCCCTCTACCTGTTGCCGGTAATCATCGCCGCGCTGGCCCTGGGCCGCTGGCCCACCCTGCTCGCCACCGTGCTCAGCGTGACGGGCTTCCTGCTGGCCGGCCTGCTGCGCGACCCGGCCAACCTGCCGGCGGGCCATGAAATCCTCGAATTCGGCATCAGCCTCGCGCCGTTCATCCTTGTCGCCTACGTGACGGCCCTGCTGGCCCACGAGATCGACACCGCCAAGCAGCGCATCCGGACCCTGTCGGAGACCGACGAGTTGACGGGCCTGTCGAACCTGCGGGCGTTCTCGCGCCTGCACCGCCAGGAGCACGAGCGCGCCATCCGCCATCATCGCAGCTACTCGATCATCGTCATGGACCTCGACGGCCTCAAGCAGATCAACGACAGCTTCGGCCACGAGACCGGCGATCGCGCGATCATTCTCTTTGCCAACGTCATCGCGCGCCTGATCCGCACGACGGATGCCGCAGCGCGCCTGGGCGGCGACGAGTTTGTCGTGCTCCTGGCCGAGACCGACGCCGAGCACGCCAGGCGGGTCATGCACCGGGTCCGTTCCGCGGTGGAGCGTTGCTCCATCGAGGTCTCGGGGCGGATGCTCCGCCTGTCGGTCAGCGTCGGCGCCGCCAGTTTTCCCTTCGATGGCCAGGAAGCACGCGCGCTGATCGCCGCTGCGGATCGCGCGATGTATGCCGACAAGCAAGGCCGGGCCGCCGCCCCGGTCGAAAACGAGGCCCCGCAGCCCGAAGTGGTTTAGGCTGTTGCGTTTTCCGTGCCACTGACCGAGGAGATTGCCGATGACCGGGGTGTTGACGCTGGCCTGGCTGCATTATCTGGCCATGATGTTTCTCGCTGCCGCACTGGTGGCCGAGCACCTCCTGTTCTCGCCGCGGCCGGACCTCGCGACGGCGCGCAAGATCGTCGTCGTCGACCTTGTTTATGGTGTATCGCTGCTGGTGGTGCTGATCACCGGCCTGGCGCGGCTGTCTCACGGCGGCAAAGGCATCGCCTTCTACATGCAGAACGGCGCGTTCCATACGAAGTTCACCCTGTTCATCGTGATGGCCCTGGTCTGGATCTATCCCGCTATCAAGTTCATCGGCTGGCGGCGGGCCCTGAAGTCGGGAACCGCCCCGTCGCTCGGCGATGCCGAGGGACGCCGCCTCCTGATGGCCATCCGGATCCAGTTGTTGATCCTCATCCTGCTTCCGTTGCTCGGGGCGATGATGGCGCGCGGCTTCTGGTTCTGAGCAGGGCACCGACCCGCCGTCGGTCATCCCGGTTTCGGCCGACCCGGTGAACACGACTCCGGAGATCCGCGTGCTGCACCTGCTCGACGGCGCGGTGCGTGCCCGGGGGGTCGCCGTGATCATCGACGTGTTCCGGGCGTTCAGCCTTGCGCCCTACGCGTTCATGCAGGGCGCCGCCACCCTCTTTCCGGTGGGTACGCCCGAGGAGGCGCTGGCGATGAAGGCGGCAGACCCGGCCCTGCTGCTGGCCGGTGAGCGCGACGGCCGGCCGCTGCCGGGCTTCGATTATTCGAATTCCCCCGCCGCCATGCGTCGGGCCGACCTGGCCGGCCGGCGACTCGCGTTGCGCACCAGCGCCGGCATCCAGGGACTGCTGGCAGCGGGCCAGGCGGAGGAAGTCATCACCGGCAGCTTCGTGAATGCGCCCGCCATCATCGCCTGGCTCCGGAATCGCGCGCCGCCCCGCATCTCGCTGGTGTGCATGGGATGGAACGGCAGCGAGAGGACGGCCGAGGACGAGGCCTGCGCCGAGTTTCTCACGGCCGGCCTGCGGGGCGAGGCGCCCGATCTCGAGCCGATCCGTCGGCGCTTGCGTGCGGACCCGTCCGGCGCCAAGTTTTTCGATCCGGCGCGGCCCTGGTTCCCGGCGGAGGATTTCGACGCATGCCTGCAGCTGTCCGCCTGGCCTTTCGTGCTGCGGCGCGGGCGCGATGAGAAGGGGCGCCTCTGCCTGGCGCCCGTGCCGGTGCCGGAAACCGCCCGAATCTCGGGCGAACGCTATAGTGGTGAGGACCTCCCCGCCCCGGGGGCGCTGACTGGAAAGAGAGATGAAGAAACAGGAAAACAAGAATAAAGCAGTCGATTCCGGCGCAGCGCTCTGTCCGGTGCACACGCCGGGAAGCGTCTATGCGCCGCCGCCCGGTCATCCGAAAGGCTGGTACACGCGGGAAGGCCGCCTGAAGCGCAAGGCTTACGAGGGGGAACTCGCCACCCTGCAGATCGAGCTCGTGAAGCTCCAGGAGTGGGTGCGGCACAAGAAGCTCAAGCTCGTCGTGATCTTCGAAGGTCGCGATGCGGCGGGCAAGGGCGGGGCGATCAAGCGGATCACGGAGAAGCTCAACCCGCGCGTGTGCCGGATCGCGGCGCTCCCCACTCCAACCGACCGGGAGCGAGGCCAGTGGTATTTCCAGCGCTACGTCTCGCACCTGCCGACCGGCGGCGAGATCGTGCTGTTCGATCGCAGCTGGTACAACAGGGCCCTCGTGGAACGGGTGATGGGCTTTTGCGACCACGAGGAATACCTCGAGTTCGCGCGGGCAGTGCCCGAGTTCGAGCGGATGCTGGTGCGTTCCGGCATCCTGCTGATCAAGTACTGGTTCTCGGTCAGCGACGAGGAGCAGGAGCGGCGTTTCCAGGCCCGCATCCACAGCGCGGAGAAACGCTGGAAACTCTCGCCGATGGATCTCGAATCACGTCGCCTGTATCGCGAGTATTCGCGGGCCAAGGACGACATGCTGGAGTTCGCCGATATTCCCGAAGCCCCCTGGTGGATGATCCCGGCGGACGACAAGCGCCGCGCACGCCTCAATTGCATCTCGCACCTGCTGTCGTCGGTTCCTTACGAGGACGTCATGCCGGATCCCCCGTCGTTGCCGCCGCGCGTCGAACATGATCCTTACGAGCGTCCGCCGATCGAGGAACGGAACTTCGTGCCGATCGTCTACTGAAGGCGGCTTGGCGATATCATAGGCAGGGCCCATTGACGAACTACGCAAGGAGATGACATGGCAAGCGAGGGTTACCACGAGGCCATCGGAGACCTGTCCGATGAAACACGCGATATGCATCGCGCCATCGTGTCGCTGATGGAAGAGCTCGAGGCCGTGGACTGGTATAACCAGCGTGCGGATGCGTGCAAGGATCCCGAACTCCGGGACATTCTTATCCACAATCGTGACGAGGAGAAGGAACACGCCGCGATGGTCCTGGAATGGATCCGCCGCCGCGATCCGTATTTCTCCAAGGAACTGAAGGAAAGGTTGTTCACCGAGGGACCGATCGGCCACGGGGACGAAGAGCACTGAGCACGCCCATGGAAGACGGCACGAGCAAGGCGCCGCCACGACAGGAAAACGTCTGGGCTTCGCTGGGAATCAATATCGTGATTCCGGCGGTGATCCTGATGAAATTTTCCGGGGCGTCTGCGCTCGGCCCCGTCGGCGGCCTGGTGGTGGCGCTGGCGTTTCCGCTCGGTTACGGGATCTACGATTTCCTGCGGCGGCGCGAGTGGAACTTCGTGTCGGTCCTGGGCTTCGTCAGCATCCTGCTGACCGGCGGGATCGGGCTGCTGGCGCTCGACCCGAAGTGGATCGCGGTCAAGGAAGCCGCGGTGCCCGCCACCATCGGCATCGCCGTCCTGCTGTCGCTGCGCACCCGTTTTCCGATCATCCGGACGTTCCTGTACAACGACAAGGTCATCCGCGTGGCGGACGTGGACGCCGCGCTCGACCGGGCCGGCAACCGTGCGGCCTTCGACCAGACCCTGGTCCATGCCTCCTGGATGCTCGCCGGCTCTTTTTTCCTGTCGTCCGTGTTGAACTTCGTCCTGGCGAAGCTGATCGTGAAGAGCCAGCCCGGCACGACCGCGTTCAACGAGGAGCTCGGGCGCATGACGGCCCTGTCCTACCCGGTCATCGTCATACCGTCTATGCTCATAATGATCGCGACGCTCTGGTACCTGTTCCACCGGATCCAGCGATTGACGGAACTCGACCTGGAACAGATTCTGAAGACCTGAGGAGAGCCGCATGAACGGATTTCTCGTCCGCATGCTGATCACCGCGGTATCGCTGTGGCTGGCCGCCCTGATCGTGCCGGGCATGCAACTGGCCGGCACATTGACTGTGCTCGGCGCTGCGCTCGTGCTGGGCATCGTCAATGCCTTCGTCCGCCCGGTGGTCATATTGCTCACGTTGCCCTTGACGATCGTGACGCTCGGCCTGTTCCTGCTGGTGGTCAACGCGATGATGCTGGGTCTCGTGTCGCTGCTGTTCGAGGGCTTCACGCTCGGTGGTTTCTGGAGCGCGATATTCGGTGCGCTCTTCGTGAGTTTTTTCAGCTGGCTGGGCTCGGCCTTCATCGGCGAGAGCGGGCGCTACGAAGTCATCGTCATGCGCCGCGACTAGCGTCGGCCGATGGCCCGCGCGCTGATCGTCACCCAGGCGACGCTGGCGAGAATGATCGCCGTGCCGCCGAGCTGCAAGGGACTGAGCGATTCGTCCAGCAGCCACCAGCCGAGCGCGGTCGCGATCGCCGGGTTCACGTAGGCGATCGTGCCGATTCGTGCCGGCGACGTCTGGTTGATCAGCCACATGTAGGTGGCGTAGGCGATGCACGAGCCGAACACCGTGAGATAGAGCAGGCCGCCGATCCCCGCGAGGGTCCACGACCACTCCGCCAGCTGCCCGTCGGCGATTCCTATGGCCGTGAGGATGCTGCCGCCCACCAGCATCTGGCAGGCCACGAACATCAGCGGCTTCATCGTCACGATCGCGTTGCGGCTGTGCATGACGCCCCATGACCAGGCCAGCGTGGACATGACGATGGCGGCCTTTGGCCACAGCAGCCCGGCGTCCGGCGCCATACCGTCCGGGTCCATCGGCCAGACCAGCAGCGCCGTGCCGCACAGGCCGGCGAACAGGCCGATTTTCGTCGCCCGACTGAGCGGTACGCCGCGCCGGCCGAAGGTGCCGAACCAGGCGGTGAACAGCGCGGAACTCGCGATGATCAACGCGGCCTGGTTGGAGGGCACCCATTGCTGCGCCCATGTGACGACGCCGTTGCCCAGCACGATGAAGGCGACCGCGAGCGTGGCGGCGGTGCGCCAGTCCGCTGCGGATCGCGGCAGTGGCTGGCCGCGCGACAGCGCGAGGGCGCCGAGCACCAGGCCGGCGATGATGAAGCGGACCCCGGCCAGCAGGCCCGGCGGCAGGTCCTGCACCGCGATGCCGATCGCCAGGTAGGTCGAGCCCCAGACCACGTAGACGATGGCGAAGGCGGCGAACAGGGCGATGCGGGGCGGCGTGGTGTCCATGCTGTTTCCGGGGCGACAGCGCGCATTGTACTGCCCGGCCGCTCCGCTGCGCAGGGGATCCGGAGCTGCCGCTATAATGCCGCAGCGTCCGGCTCCGGCGACGCTGCTCCGGGTATTCGAAAGAGAATGAGCAGGAGTTCCTTGCCATGAGCCACGGGGGGAAGACCGCATCAACGTGGACCACACGGTGGACGACCAGGTGATCGTTACGGCGACCCACGAGGCGTTGCCGCCAAACCATTCGAACTAGCTGACGGAGAGCAGACATGCCGATGAGAAAATTCCTGCTGGCCCTCGTGGCAGCCTCGGCCGCCGCGTTGATGGCTGCATGCGCGACGGGCCCCGCCGCGCCCGAACCCTCCGGCCCGGAAACGCCGGAAGACACCGATGTCCTGCCGCCGGCGGTCACGAGCCCCGTATTCGACCTCCCCCGCGAGGAGCGCGAACTGGCGAACGGACTGAAGGTCATCGTCGTCAAGACCGATTTCCCGGATATCGTCAGCCTGCAGATTCCGGTCCAGACCGGCTCCCGCAACGAGATCGAGCCGGGCAAGACGGGCTTTGCGCACTTCTTCGAGCACATGATGTTCCGCGGCACGAAAAACGTCTCGCCCGAAGAGTTCAACGCCGCCCTGAAGCGCGCCGGGGCGGACATCAACGCCTACACCACCGACGACTACACGAACTACCACATCGACTTCACCAAGGCGGACCTGGAGACGATCCTCGCGCTCGAGGCCGATCGCTTCATGAACCTCTCTTACGGGGAGGACGTGTTTCGCACCGAGGCGCTGGCCGTCAAGGGCGAGTACATCAAGAACAGCGCGAACCCGATCCGCAAGTTGTTCGAGCAGGTCCGCGCGGTGCATTACAAGGAACACACTTACCGCCACACCACCATGGGCTTTTTCGAGGACATCCTCGAGATGCCGGAGCAATACGAGTATTCGAAGATCTTTTTCGATCGCTGGTACCGGCCGGAGAACGCGGCGATCGTCCTCGTGGGCGATCTGGAGTTCGAGCCGACTTTCGCCCTCGTGGAGAAGTACTTCGGCCCCTGGGAACCCGGCAGCTATGAGGCGGAGATTCCCGTCGAGCCACCAGGCGCCGGGCCGAACTCGGTCTATATCCCGGTCGAAGCGGCCGCGCAGCCGTGGATAGGCGTCGCCTTCCGCGGCCCGGCGTTCGATCCGGCCGGAAAGGACATGGCCGCTGTGCAGGTCCTCGCGCAGCATTATTTTTCCGCCAACTCCGATCTCTATCGCAAGCTGGTGCTGGACCGGCAGGTCGTAGACCAGATGTTCTCCTACATGCCGATGAACCGCGATCCCGGGCTGTTCTGGGTGCTCGCCCGGATCAGCGACCCGGCGGCCGCGGCGGAGGTACGTGACGAGATTCTCGCCACCTTCGCCCGCGCGCGCACCGAGACGCTGTCGCCCGGCAAGCTGGCCCCGATCAAGGCGCGGATGCGCTACGGTTTCCTCGCCGGACTCGACAACTCCGTGGACATCGCCGGTGAACTGGCGAGCATCGTGCAGTACGACCGCACCGTGGAAACCGTGAACCAGCTTTATGCGAGCTACGCGGCCCTGGAGCCGGCCGACCTGGCTGCGGCGGCCAACCGGTATTTCACCGACGCCGTGCGCACCATCGGCGTCGTCGCCCAGGGCAACTCGCTGGCGGGTGTCGAGTCGGGCGGCCCGTTAGTGGATGAGCTGGTGGCCGCCGCGAGCGCGGGCGGAGAAGCCGCTTTCGAGCTGGTGGAGCGTCGCAGCGAGGCCTCGCCCCTGGTCGACGTCTCCTTCGTGTTTCGTGCCGGCGCGGCTCTCGATCCGCCCGGCAAGAAGGGCCTCGCGCAGCTGACCGCGATGATGCTCACGGAGGCCGGCTCGGCCCAGCGGCCAATCGACCAGATCAATGACGCGATGTATCCCATGGCCGCCGGCTTCGGCGCGCAGGTCGGCAAGGAAATGGTCCGCCTCGGCGGCACCGTCCACCGGGACAACCTCGATGCGTGGTATGCCCTGGCAACGGAACAGCTGCTGACGCCCGGCTGGCGCGAGGAGGACTTCGGTCGCCTCAAGAGCCAGCTGGTCAACGCCATCACGACCGACCTCGTGGCCAACAACGACGAGGAGCTGGGCAAGGAAGCGCTCTACCAGTTCATCTACGGCGCGGAGCATCCCTACGGCACGTTGACACTCGGCCGGGTCGAAGACGTCGAGGCATTGACGCTCGATGACGTGCAAGCCTTCTATGCCGAACACTATTCGCCGGCCCGGCTGACGGTGGGCCTGGCCGGCGGTTATCCTGCGGACTTCGCCGCCCGGCTGCGGCGTGACCTGGCGGCCCTGCCGGCCGGGACCGGCGCCCGGATGCCGGAACTGCCGGCGCCGCCGCCGATCGACGGCCACGAGGCGCTCATCGTCGAGAAAGCCACGATGGCGCACGCGGTGTCTTTCGGGTTTCCGATAGCCCTCGAACGGGGCGATCCCGACTGGGTGGCGCTCTGGCTGGCGACACAATGGCTCGGCCAGCATCGCAGCCAGAACGCGCACCTGTATGAGCGCATTCGCGAGCAGCGCGGCATGAACTATGGCGACTACGCCTACATCGAATACTTTCCGCGCGGCATGTACCTGACACAGCCGGAGCCGAACCTGTACCGCCGGCAGCAGATCTTCCAGGTCTGGCTGCGGCCGTTGACGGGGAACAACGAGGCGCATTTCGCCACCCGCGTGGCCATGTACGAGCTCGACAAGCTGATCGAGAACGGCCTGGGCGAAGAGCAGTTCGCCGCCACCCGTGAATTTCTCGACAAGTGGGTCGCCCAGCTCGTCAGTTCGCAGCCGGCCCTGCTCGGCTACGCCATCGACAGCGACTGGTACGGCACGCCGGACTTCACCGATTACGTACGCGCTGAACTGGCCCGGCTGACCGTCGCGGACGTCAACAGGGCCATTCGCGAGCACCTGACGACCGCAGACATCAAGTTCGTGTTCATCACGCCGGATGCGGCGGAGCTGCAGCAGCGGCTGATCGAAGATACGCCGTCGCCCATGAGCTATAACTCGCCGAAGCCCGAGTCCCTGCTCGCGGAGGACGCCGTCATCGAGGTGCTGCCGCTCGATTTCACTGCCGACGCGGTTCGGATCCGGCCGGCGGAGACGGTGTTCCGCCGCTAGTCAGGGCGCAGGACGAAACCCCGGGTCCGGCCACGCAACTGCGCGTGGTCGGATCCAGCCCTTTAGAGGAGATTGCCGATGAAAAACGAGATCGACGAGAAGACGCGCCAGGAGATCGAGGCCCAGGTGTTCCGCAAGCTGGTGGACCACCTGCGCGCCCATCCGGAGGTGCAGAACCTCGACCTCATGAACCTGGCGTATTTCTGCCGTAACTGCCTGTCGAAGTGGTATGCGGGTGCGGCGGCCGAAGCCGGCGTGACGCTCGACTACGACGAGGCGCGCGAGATCGTTTATGGCATGCCGTACGCGGAATACAAGCAGCGTCACCAGCGCGAAGCCACGCCCGAGCAGCTGGAGAAATTCGCCGTCGCGGAGCAGAAAGCGACGCCCTGAACCCGGGCGCGGCGGTGCCGGCTCTTTGGTCTGCGCCGTCGGCCGCTCAGCTCCCCGACTGCTCCTGTTCCTTCTGTTGCGCCTCCACTTCCTTGTGCCCCGGGACCATCACGCGCGCCATGACGATGCCGGCCTCGAACAGGATGTAGACCGGCACGGCGAGCAGCGTCTGGGAAATGATGTCCGGCGGCGTGAGGAGCATGCCCATGACGAAGGCGCCCAACAGCACGAAGGGTCTTTTCCTGGAGAGTTTTTCCGGGGTCGTGAAGCCGGCCCACACGGCCAGGACCGTCGCAACCGGCACTTCGAAAGCGAGGCCGAAAGCGAAGAACAGGGCGAGGACGAAATCGAGGTACGCGGCGATGTCGGTCATCATCGCGACGCCCGACGGGGTCGCCGCGGCGAAGAACGAGAACATCAGCGGGAACACCACGTAATAGGCGAACGCTACACCGCCGTAGAACAGCACGATGCTCGACGCCATCAGCGGCAGGATCAGCCGGCGTTCCTGCTTGTAGAGTCCCGGCGCGACGAACGCCCAGGTCTGGTAGAGCAGCATCGGCATGGCGAGGAACACGGCCGCGGCGAGCGCCAGCTTGAAGGGGGTCAGGAACGGCGACGCCACCTGGGTGGCGATCATGCTGGTGCCTTCGGGCAGGCGCGCCATCAGCGGGCCCGCCACCGTCGTGAAGATGAAGTCGGCGAACGGCGCGAGACAGACGAACAGCACGAGGACGGTGATCACCATCCTCATCACCCGGGTGCGGAGTTCGACGAGATGGGACAGGAGGGTGCCTTCGCCCTGGCCCTCAGTCCTTTTGGCTGCCGTCATCGCCGTGTTTCTCCGCGGTCTCTTGAACGTCGCGCTGCCTGGCGCGCGCACTTTCCATCGCCTCTTCCTGTGCGACCTGGGCGGCTTCCGCAGCCTCCTGCACCGGGGTTTTCGGTTCTGCGGGGGGCGACTTCGCCGGCTTCGCGGCCTCCTCCTTGGGTTTCGCTTCCTCGACCTCCCGGGCGAGTTCGCGTTCCACCTGCATGCGCAGGCTGCGCGCCATGAACTTGGCCCGGCCGGCCCAGTTGCCGATCGTGCTCACCATGCCGGGCAGCCGCTCCGGGCCCACGATGAGGAGGGCGAGCAGCATGATCAGCGACAGTTCCCAGAAGCCGATGTCGAACACCGGTCTCAGGCTCCGTTCTGATCCTTGTCCTTCACCTTGTTCTCCGGGAAGTCAGCATCCTCCTTGCGCTGGTCCTGGAGCTGTTCCTTCTTGGCGTCCGTTTCGCCGTCCTGCATCGAGTTGCGGAAGCCCTTCACGGCGCCGCCGAGATCGGAGCCAATGCCTTTCAGGCGCTTGGTGCCGAATATCAACACCACGATCAGCAGGATGATCAGGAGTTGCCAAAGACTGATACCACCGAGACCCATGAGATCCTCCGAATTGGCGGCCGGTAGCCGCATCGCTGGGCAGAGGCGCAATCATACGCTATGGATACCCTGCTCGCCGACATCTGGATCAACCCGCAGGGAAAATGTCACGGGCCCGTCATTGACCAGCGATACCTGCATGCGGGCGCCGAATCGTCCCGTCTCCACCGGACCGTGGGAAGCCCGGGCCTCGGCCACGAGGCGATCGAACAGGCGGCGCCCGGTCTCGGGCTCGGCCGCCGGCGCGAAGCTGGGCCGGGCGCCCTTGCGGGTATCCGCGGCGAGAGTGAACTGGGAGACGAGTAACAGCCCGCCGCCGGTGTCGGCGAGCGACAGGTTCATGCGTCCCGCCGGGTCCTCAAATACCCGGTAGGAGACGATCCGGGCTGCGAGGCGCGCGGCCTGCGATTCGGTGTCGCCGCGCTCGACGGCGACCAGCGCCAGCAAGCCCGGCCCGATCTGGCCGACGATGTCGTCCCCGACCCGGACCGAGGCGCGGGTCACGCGCTGGATCAGGCCGATCATGAGCTACCCCCAAAAGACATTATCGGTCCTCATAAGGCCCATGAATCCCACTCGGGGGAGAAGAAATCGGCAGTTAGCGCTTAATATATCCACATCGATCAAAACTTTGCTTTTAGTGGGAACCCAGCCCTTCTGTCGGCGATTCAGCCATTCCGGCCCCTCGTCCGGGGACGCCGGACGCGACAAGCAACGGGACTGTCACGTTGCGGTGATGTCCGTGTAACCCCCCGGCCGCATTGTGCCCGCGGGTCAACTGCGGAGGTCAGTCATGTCCGGAGTGCAGAATATTCGCCCGATGTCCTTCCGAACGCTATTCATTTCCGACATCCACCTCGGAACGCGCGGCTGCCAGGCCGACATGCTGCTCGATTTTCTTCGGTCCGTGCGTTGCGAAACGCTTTACCTGGTCGGTGACATCATAGACTTCTGGAGCATGCGGCGAGGGCTGTACTGGCCCCAGGCGCACAACGACGTATTGCGGACGGTGCTCGGCATGGCGCGGCACGGGACGCGTGTCGTGTACGTGCCCGGCAATCACGACGAACTGTTCCGCGATCATCTCGGCACCGTCTTCGGCAACGTGGAGATCCTGGAGCGCAGCATCCACGTCACCGCGGACGGCAGGCGGCTCCTGGTATTGCATGGCGACGAGTTCGACGGCGTCGTGCGCTGCAGTCCCTGGCTGGCGCGGCTTGGCGGCCATGCATACGACCTGTTGATCTCCCTGAATCGTCATCTGAACGCGGTGCGGCGTTATTTCGGCTACGGGTACTGGTCGCTCGCGGCCTTCCTGAAGCATCGCGTGAAGAACGCCGTGCAGTACATCGGCGATTTCGAGAATGCCGTGGTGCGCGCCGCCCGACAGGAAGGGGTGGACGGCCTCGTCTGCGGACATATCCATCGCCCGGAAGTGCGCATGGTCGACGGCGTGCTTTATTGCAACGACGGCGACTGGGTGGAGAGCTGTTCGGCACTCGCCGAGCACCGCGACGGCCGCATCGAGCTGTTGCACTGGGCCGAAATCCGCGCGCGGGAAGAGGCGGTGGTGCCGCTGGAGAGTGCGGCATGAAAATCGCGCTGGTCTCGGATGCCTGGCTGCCCCAGACCAACGGAGTGGTCCGGACCCTTGGTGAGACGACACGATGCCTGGAGGCCGCCGGTCACCAGGTACGGGCGGTCACGCCGCTGCCCTTCCACACGTTTCCTTGCCCGACGTATCCCGAGATCCGGCTGGCGGCGTGGCCCTGGGCCCGGGTCCGGCGCATCCTCGACGAGTTCCGGCCCGACGCGGTCCACATCGCGACCGAAGGCCCCATCGGCCTGGCCGGCCGACGCTGGTGCCGGCTGCGCGGACAGACGTTCACGACCTCGTTCCACACGCGTTTCCCGGAGTACGTGCGGCTCCGCGCGCCGGTGCCGCTGGCGTGGACCTGGCGCGTCCTGCGCTGGTTCCACGATGCCGGCGCGCGCACGCTGGTACCCACCACGACGCAGCAGGCGGAGCTCTCCTCGCGCGGCTTCCACAGCCCGGTGGTGTGGGGACGAGGCGTGGACACCGACCTGTTCCACCCGGCACGGCGCGATGCGCTGCCGGGACCCGGTCCCCACCTGATGTACCTGGGACGCGTGGCCGTGGAGAAGAACATCGAGGCCTTCCTGCAGCTGGATGGGCCGGGGACGCGCTGGGTCGTCGGCGGCGGCCCTGCGCTGGATTCGTTCCGCCAGGCCTGGCCGGGGGTCAACTTCGTCGGCCCGAAGTACGGTGTCGAACTGGCGACGCTCCTGGCTTCGGCCGACGTCTTCGTGTTCCCGAGCCGGACCGACACCTTCGGCATCGTGCTGCTCGAGGCCATGGCCTGCGGCCTGCCGGTGGCGGCCTATCCGGTGGACGGGCCGCGCGACGTCGTGCGCCATGGCGAGACCGGGATTCTCGACGAGGATCTTGCGACCGCGGTGCGAGGCGCGCTGGAACTGGATCGGGCGGCATGCCGTCGCCAGGCGCTGGAACACACCTGGGAACGGGCCACCGAGCAGTTCTGCACGCATCTCGTCGCCGCCTGAGCGCTTGCGGTCGCCGTCAGCCCTTGTCCCCGCCGGACTTCTGCAGGCGCTTCAGGAACACCCGCATTTCCTTCGCCGCCTGGACATCGCCCTTGTCCTCGGCCGCTGCAATCCCCAGCGTCCAGCATCGCTCCGCTTCGTCGTCCCGCTCGAGTTCCAGCAGCGCCTTGCCGAGCAGCTTCCAGGCTGCGGAATAGGCCGGATCGTGCTCCACCGCCCGGCGGAGGTGGACCGCGGCGGCCGAGGCGTCGCCTTCCTTGAGACACGCGCTGCCGAGCGAAAATCTCAACACGGCATCGTCCCGCCCGCTCGCCAGCATTTTCTCCAGCGCCGCTCGCATCAGCGCCGCCAGAATTCCGGTGTGAACAGCACGAGGAGCGTGAAAATCTCGAGCCGCCCGAGAATCATCGCCAGGATCCCGACCCACTGCGCGGCCTCCGGCACGGTGCCGAAAGTCGAGCTCACCTCGCCCAGGCCCGGGCCGAGGTTGTTCAGCGTCGCCGCGATGGACGAGAACGCCGTGATCTGGTCGAGGCCGATGAACATCATCAGCGCCATGAGGAAGCCGAACACGATGATGTAGACCGAGAAGAATCCCCACACCGCCTCGGCGACGCGGGTCGGCACCGCGCGCTCGCCGAGGCGCACGGTCATCACGGCGTTCGGGTGCAGGAGGCGCGCGAGTTCGCGCCAGCCCTGCTTGACGATCAGCAGCCAGCGCAGCACTTTCATCCCGCCGGCCGTGGACCCCGCGCAGCCGCCGATGAAGCTCGCCAGGATCAGCAACACCGGCAAGGCGCCCGGCCAGGCCGAAAAATCGGCCGAGGCGAAGCCGGTGGTGGTGCCCACCGAAACGGACTGGAAGACGGCCTTGGTCATGGATTCGCCCGGCGTGTGGTGGCCCTTGATGGCCAGGTAGCCGGCAATGATGCCGATCAGCACGGCCTGCAGGAGCATGAAGGCGCGGAACTCGGGATCCTGGAAATAGCCGTTGATGGCGGCGCCCAGGGAGACCTTGCGGCGGTGCGGCCAGCGAAAGCGCGGCAGGCCGGCGCCGCGCTCCAGGCGGATATCCGGAATGACGCGGCGCATGGCGTAAAAATGCAGCGCAAAGCTGGTCGCGCCGAGAAACATGAACAGCGCGCCCAGCCATTCCAGCAGGGCGCTGTCGAAATACGCGAAGCTGGCGTCGTGGGTCGAGAACCCCGCCGTTGCGACAGAGGAAAACGCGTGGCAGACGGCGTCGAACCATGTCATGCCGGCGAGCCGGTACGAGAGCGCACACACCGCCGTGAGCCCGACATAGGTGATCCACAGGGCCTTCGCGGTCTCCGTGATGCGCGGCGTCAGCTTGGTGTCCTTCATCGGCCCGGGTGTCTCGGCCCGGTACAGCTGCATGCCGCCGACGCCCAGCACGGGCAGGATCGCCACGGCGAGGACGATGATGCCCATCCCCCCGAACCACTGGGTCTGCTGGCGGTACCAGAGCACCGAGCGCGGCAGCGTGTCGAGGCCCACGAGCACCGTGGCACCGGTGGTCGTGAAACCGGAGACGGATTCGAACACGGCCTCCGTGAAGCTCATGATCGGGATTTCGACGAGCAGCAGGGGAATGGCGCCGGCGAGGCCGAGCAGCACCCAGAAGCCCGCCACCACCAGGAAGCCGTCGCGAATGCGCAGTTCCGCACGATGGCGGCGCAGCGGAAGGAAGATGGCGAGTCCCGTTGCCAGGATGATGGCGAAGGCTTGGGCGAATGCCAGCCAGGCGCCGTCGTTGTAGAACCAGGAGACGGCCACCGGCGGCAGCATCGTCAGGCTGAACAGGGCGAGCAACAGCCCGAGGATCCGCGTGACGACGAGAATGTTCAACGCGCGCCGTCCGTCATCAGGTGTAGGTCACGCTTACCTGGAACAACTTTTCCACCGCCGGGATCTGGCTGCGATCGGTGAGGAAAAGGATGACGTGGTCCTCGGCCTGGATCTCCGTCGTGCGGTGCGCCATGAGGACGTTGTTGTCGCGCACGATCGCGCCGATGGTGGTGCCGGGCGGCAGCGGCACTTCTTCCACTCTCTTGCCCACCACGCGCGAGGTCCGGGTATCGCCGTGTGCGACGGCCTCGATTGCCTCGGCCGCGCCACTGCGCAGGGCGTGCACCTGGCCGACGTCGAGGCGCATGCCGCGCACTTTCGCCAGCAGTGCGCTGAGCGTGATCTCCTGCGGCGAGACGGCGATATCGACGTACTGGTCCTCGACCAGTTTCGCGTAGGACGGCCGGTTGATCAGCGCGATCACGCGCGACGCGCCCATGCGCTTGGCGAGAAAGGAGGACAGGATGTTGGCCTCCTCGGCGCTGGTGAGCGCGCAGAATACGTCGACCCTGTCGATGTTCTCTTCCATCAACAGGTTCTCGTCGACGGCGTCGCCCGTGAGCACCACGGCGTGCTTCAGCCGTTCAGCGATGTAGCGCGCCCGGTCGTGGTCCCGCTCGATGACCTTCACGCGGTTGGTGTTCTCCAGGCGCCGGGCCAGCTCGAAGCCGATGTGCCCGCCGCCGGCGATGATGATGCTGCGCGCGGGATGCTCGAGCTTCAGCAGCTCGCTCATCATGACGCGGATGTCCTTGCGGGCCGCGAGGAAGAACACCAGGTCGTTGGCGCGGATGACGGTGTCGCCTTCCGGCAGGATGGTCTCGTAGACGGGCTCCTCGTTGCCGACCGGCGCGATCGCGCTGCGGCGATAGATGGCGGCGACGCGCGTGTCGGTGTGCGGGATGTGGCGGCGCAGTTCCCGCAGTTCCTGCCCGATCAGGGGGCCGCCGTCCTTCGCCATCACGCCGACGAGCCGCACCTTGCCGTCGGCGAAGTCCAGCACCTGGTGGGCGCCGGGATAGTGGATCAGCTGCTCGATGTGCTCGGTGACCAGCTGCTCGGGGCTGATGATCGTGTCCACGGGAATCGTCTTGGTGGTGAACAGTTCCTGGCGCGAGGTGTACTCGGCGGCGCGGATGCGCGCGATGCGCACGGGCGTGCGGTACAGGCTGTACGCGATCTGGCAGGCGATCATGTTGGTTTCGTCGCTGTCGGTCAGCGCGACGAGGATGTCCGCGTCCGCGGCGCCGGCCTGGTCCAGCACCCGCGGATGGGAGGCGTGTCCCTCGACGGTGCGGATGTCGAGGCGGTCCTGGAGTTCCCGCAGGTGGCGGCCGTTGAGGTCCACCACGGTGATCTCGTTTTCCTCGGAAAGCGATTCGGCGGCCGTGGAACCGACGGTGCCCGCGCCGAGAATGAGGATTTTCATAGTGCTTGTCGTCCGGCCTGGGCGGCGCTGCCGATGTTACATCACTTCCAGCCGCGCGTAGGCCAGCACCAGCCACTTCGGGCCCGCATGCTCGAAGTTGACCTGCACCCGGGCATGGCTGCCGTGGCCCTCGTGGTTGAGGATCACGCCCTCGCCGAATGACGCGTGGCGGACGCGCTGCCCGAGCGAGATCCCGGCCGGGGGTTCGTCGCGAAACCGGCCGCTCGGCGCGGCGGCCGGGCGCGTCACCCGCGCGGCGGGCCGGACCTCCTCGACGAGTTCGGCGGGCAACTCGCCGATGAAACGCGACGGAATGCCGTAGTTGTCCACGCCATGCAGGCGGCGTTGCTCTGCATAACTCAGGTAAAGCTCGCGCATCGCGCGGGTCGCGCCCACGTAGGCCAGGCGCCGCTCCTCCTCGAGGCCGTCCGCGTCGAGCAGGCTGCGCTTGTGCGGAAACAGGCCGTCCTCCAGCCCGGCCAGGAACACGACGGGGAACTCGAGGCCCTTGGCCGAATGCAGGGTCATCAGCTGCACGCAGTCTTCCCACGCGCCCCCCTGCCCCTCGCCGGCTTCGAGCGCGGCGTGGGCGAGGAATTCGTCCAGCGGCCGCATCTCGCTGTCCGGCTCGGGATCGAAACCGCGCGCCGCGCTGACGAGCTCCTCGAGGTTCTCCACCCGGGCCTCGCCGCGTTCCCCTTTTTCCTTGCCGTGGTGGGCGATGAGACCACTGGCCTGGATGACGTGATCGACCTGCTCGTGCAACGGCAGGCCGCGGGTGTCCCGGTCCAGCGCCTCGATAAGGGCGAGAAACGCGTGCAGGGCCTGGGCCGCCCGTGCGGTCAGCCCGTCCGAGATCAACGCCCCCGCCGCGCGCCACATGGAGGTGGTGTTGGCGCGGGCGTATTCGCGCAACAGCTCCAGCGTGCGGGCGCCGATCCCGCGCGTCGGCAGGTTCACGACCCGCTCGAAAGCCGAATCGTCGTCACGATTGGCGCTGAGGCGCAAATAGGCGAGCGCGTCCTTGATCTCCGCCCTTTCGAAGAAGCGCAGTCCCCCGTAGACGCGGTAGGGAATACGCGCCTGGATGAGCGCCTCTTCGAACACCCGCGACTGCGCATTGGAGCGGTAGAGCACCGCCATCTCGCTGTTCGCGGCGCCCTGCTCGACGGCGGCGCGGATGCGGTTGACGACGAACTCCGCCTCGTCGCGTTCGTTGTAGGCCGTGTACAGTCGGATCGGCTCCCCGGCGTGTCCCGCCGTCCACAGCTTCTTGCCGAGCCGCTCCCGGTTGTTCGCGATGAGGGCATTGGCCGCGTTGAGGATGTTGCCGGTCGAGCGGTAGTTCTGCTCGAGGCGCACGAGGCGCGTCCCCGGGAAGTCCTTGCGGAAGCGCCGGATGTGCTCGACCCGCGCACCCCGCCAGCCATAGATGCTCTGGTCGTCGTCGCCGACGATGAAGGGCTTGCCTGCCTTGCCTGCGAGCAGGCGCAGCCAGGCGTACTGGATGGCGTTGGTGTCCTGGAACTCGTCCACCAGCAGGTGCCGGAAGCGGCGCTGGTAGTGGTCCAGCAGGCTCGCGTCGTCCCGCCACAGCTCGAACGCGCGCAGCAGCAGCTCCGCGAAATCGACCAGCCCGCTTTGTTCGCACTGCGCCTGGTAGGCCTCGTAGATGCGGATGAAGACGCGGCGATTGGGGTCGTCGCCCGCTTCGAGGTGCGCCGCGCGCAGGCCCTCGTCCTTGCGCGCGTTGATGAACCACTGCACCTCGCGGGGCACGTAGCGGTTCTCGTCGAGCTCCATGGACTTCAGCAGGCGCCGGATCAGGCGCAGCTGGTCCTCGGAATCCAGCACCGTGAAAGCCTGCGGCAGCTTCGCCTCGCGCCAGTGCAGGCGCAGCAGGCGATGTGCAAGGCCGTGGAAGGTGCCGACCCAGAGGTTGCCTGCCGGCATGCCGAGCAACGCTTCGATGCGTCCGCGCATTTCCGCCGCGGCCTTGTTGGTGAAGGTCACGGCCAGCACGCCCCAGGGCGAGACGTTTTCCACCTGCACGAGCCAGGCGATGCGATGCACGAGCACGCGCGTCTTGCCGCTCCCGGCGCCGGCCAGCACCAGCACGGGCGCATCGGCGGGCGCCGTCACGGCTTCGCGCTGGGCGTCGTTCAGGGGGTCGAGGATGGGGGTGATATCCATACGTCGCATTGTACCCGCCATGCTTCCCTGGCCGCGGGTCAGGCCCAGCTTCGCGGAAGATCGGAGGTCTGTCCGCGGCGGGCCATGACAGGGTCCCGCTCGCTTGGAAGTCTGATGCCGCTCGCAGGACCCTGTCATACCCCGCCGCCGTGACCGCCGCGTCGGCGAGGCACGGATGGCATCGGTCTGGCCGTTATCCACTTGTCAGCCGAAGCGGGTCCTTCCTGCTCGCCAGACCACCATGAGACCGGGACCCGCCTTGACCTTGGGTCGGCTGTGATAGAGAGGCCGATGGAGACAAAGTACGTATATGGGCGAATTTTCCTACAAAAGGAGGTTCTGGTACCTTTTCGACACCTCGGGGCGGCCCTCAGCTGCCACAGCACGTATCCTGGATTGGGAGACAGTTATGCGGGTCTATAACGCCGACGGTTACCCGATGCCGGATTCTATGTTCCTCGTGACCTGGGGAGAGCTGGCCCTGGTCGGCGGGGTCGGGCTTTGGGTCGGGCTCTCTTTGGGACGGCTTATGGTCTCGAAGCGATGGAACAACTGGGGCGAGTACGTGAGCATCTTCCTCGCGCTGTCCTGCCTCGGGTGGTGGGCCTGGCTAAAATTCTTCTACTTTGTTCCAGGCAGTTAGGATCGATGACGCCCCGCGAAGGGGGACTCGTCAAGCGGTTCTGATGAGGGATACGCCGGGCGACTGGAAAATAGTAAGCCTGCCCGGTGAGGGAGTCGGCATTGTGGCGGCGGCCAGCGCTGCGGTAGCGGGCGTGAGTATTACGGCGAACTGGAGAGCGCGTAATGCAACTTATCCCGGCTCGGGCAGCTATTGCTCCGGTTTTTAGGGAAGACGGAACGCAACTCCCGTCTTGGCTGGTGCTCCTGCATCCCTTCGAGTTCCTGGCCTACCTCTTCAGCAGGCGTCAGCGGCAGCGGTAGGCGGTGGCCGTGCCGAGTTCCCCGGCGAGTCGCACGGCGGCGCAGCCGCTGTAATCGGTGCGCGGAAAGACGTCGGCGGGACAATAGCCGGCGATGTGCTCCGGCGGCAGCCCGATCGCAAGGGGCGGCTTGCGTGGCGCCAGTTCGACGCCGTCGATCTCGCGCTGGGTACGGATTTCGCCGAGCAGGGTCGCGGCGCGCTCGCAGGCCGCATCGATACCCTCGTCACGCGCCTGGAAGCTGGTCAGTGCGGCCGACATTGCGCCGGGCGGGAGCCCGGCCTCGTACTCGGCGATCATCAGCCAGGCGAGCGCGGAATAGGCCAGCGGCTGCTCCCGACGTGCGATCTCCAGCACGTCTTCACGCTCGTCATCGTTGATCACCATCCAGCGCGCGACCTCGCGATAGAAATACCCGAGCTTGTAAGCGGCGTAGGCTGAGCCGTGCACGACGGCCTTGCGATACCACTCCACGGCCACCAGGGGCATTTCCGGCCCGACGTTCGCCGCCAGGAATTGCATGGCCCAGACGTCGCCGTTCTCCGCAAGCTCCAGCAGGCGCTCCGCGGACATCGTGCGGTACTGCCGTTCCAGGGGCTCGCCCCGCACGCTGGTGTAGGTCCTCGGCGGGAAGCCCCGGGTCCGGGCCCAGGCCTCGATCTCTTCGGTGCTGGTGCCGAGCGCCGCCAGCATCGCCTCGTATTCCTCGTCCGTCTCGATTTCGAAAAGGGGCAGCGCGTCGTCTCCGGCCTGCGTGATGGTCGCTTCGGGTGGCGTGCTGGCGGCTTCGGGAGGCGTCTCGATCTCGACGCTCCGCGTCTCGGGTGCGGCCGAGTCCCTGAAGACCAGGAAGATCGCCGCGGTGACGGAGACGACGAACACGACGAACAGGAGGGGCAGATAACGCTTCATCACCACCTCAACCCGACAACAGCGGGACGTAGTGGTCGGCCAGCAGGAACGAAAAAATCCCCATCAGGTAAGTGATGGAATAACTGAAAGTCTTCATCGGCAGTTCCGGCCGGTCCGAGCACATCATCGCGATAGCGTAGTACAGGAAGCCGCCGCCGAAACCCACCGCGCCGACGAGATACAGCCAGCCGCTCATGCCGGTCAGCCAGGGCAGCAGTCCGACCACGAACAACAGGATCGTGTAGAGCAGGATCTGCAGGCGGGTGAATTCCACGCCGTGGGTGACCGGCATCATCGGGATGTTCACCTGCGCGTATTCGTCCTTGCGGGCGATCGCGAGCGCCCAGAAATGCGGCGGCGTCCAGGTGAAGATGATCAGGAACAGCAGCAGCGCGTGGGCATGGACCTCGCCCGTGATGGCGACCCAGCCGAGGACCGGCGGTGCGGCGCCGGCGGCGCCGCCGATGACGATGTTCTGCGGCGTGGCGCGCTTCAGGAAGCCGGTGTAGATGATCGCGTAGCCGATCAGGCTGGCGAAGGTCAGCACGGCCGTGAGCGGGTTCACCAGGAACCACAGCATCAGCATGGACACGATGCCGAGCGCCGTGGCGAACATGAGCGCTTCCATCTCGGTCAGGTGCCCGGTCGGCAGCGGGCGGCGCCGGGTGCGCCGCATGACGGCGTCGATCCGCGCATCTAGCACGTGGTTGATGGCCGCCGCGGAGGAGGCGGCGAGGCCGATGCCCAGGGTGCCGAACAGCAGCTTGTCCAGCGGCACGAGCCCCGGTACGGCGAGGAACATTCCCACCACGGCGGTGAACACGATGAGGCTCACGACCTTCGGCTTGCACAGCTCCAGGTAGTCGCCGAGCCGGGCGACGATTCCCGCAGAAGGCAGTTTCCGGACCTCAGTTTGCACGCCACGCCACCTTGTTCATGTTCAGTATGCTCGCCAGCAGCACCGCCGCGAGGCCGTTGTGTGCCACCGCGATCGCCAGCGGCAGGCTGGTTTTCACCATCACGATACCGAGGAGTATCTGCGCCAGCAACGCGACCCCGACCAACGAGCCCGCCAGCCGTCCCGCCGCGGAGGGCGCCCGGCGCCGTGCCCACAGGGCGGCCAGGCCGATGGCCAGCAGGGCCACGACGGCGCCTACCCGGTGCGTGACGTGGATCGCCACGCGGGCGGAATTGTGGAGGATGCCGCCCTCGTAGTCGACCCCGAGACCGTGCCAGAGCGTGAACCCGTGGGCGAAATCCATCTCGGGCCACCACTGTCCCTGGCATTTCGGGAAATCCGGGCAGCTGAGCGCGGCATAGTTCGTGGATACCCAGCCGCCGAGCGTGATCTGGGCGATGACCACGACCAGCGCCAGCGCGCTGAGACGCCTGAAGGTCGCGCCGCCGTCGGGCTCGGCGGCGCGCGAGGGGAGCGAGAGCCAGACGAGCATGCCGAGCGTGGCCATGCCGCCGAGCAGGTGCAGCGTCACCACGGTGGGTTTGAGCAGCAGCGTCACGGTCCACATGCCGAGGATGACCTGGAACAGGATCAGCCCGGCGAGAAACAATGGGGCCTTCACCGGTTGCCCGGGTTCGTGGCGCCGCCGCCAGGCCATGACGGCCAGCACCAGCACCAGCAGGCCCAGGATTCCCGCCGCATAGCGATGGATCATCTCCCGCCAGGCCTTGCCGGTATCGAACGGGCGCGCCGCAAAGTCCGGGTTCGTCATGTCGACGTGCTCGCCCGCCGGCACGACCATCTTGCCGTAGCACCCCGGCCAGTCCGGGCAACCGAGGCCGGCATCGGTGAGGCGCACCCAGGCGCCCAGCACGACGACGACCAGGCACAGCACCAGCGAGACGCGTGCGATATTGCGGAAAGTCTTCATCAGCCGATCCTCGACAGGCGCAGCAGGCGCTTGATGTCGTCCATCATGCCGCGCGGTGGTTCATTCGCCGGGTAGCGCATCATCAGGTTGCCGAGCGGATCGACGAGCCAGTAGCCCTCCGCCTGCCCCTCGAAGGCCTCGAGCAGTTCCGCGGCTGCGGGGACCGAGGCGTCCGCGACCTGCAGGTCCGGATGCTCCGTCGCAATGAAAGCGGCTTCCGGCGGCGCGCCGACGTGCAGGTAGACCCGCTCGACGCGCTCCATCAGGCGGCCGAGCGCCAGGCGCATCTGGCGGCCGTTGTAGAGCGCCTCCTGGCAGGCGGCCTCGCACGGCGTCCGGCCGAGATAGACGAGCGACCAGTGGTCTCGCAGGAACGTCTCGTCCGTCAGGCCGCCGTCGGGGGTCGGCAGCCTCACGTCGGGGAGAGGCACCGCCGGGACGACCAGTTCCCCGTGGTTGTTACGTTCGCCCGGGCGCCAGTCGGTATCGAAATACAGGTAGCCCGCGACGGCGAGCGGCCCGAAGAACCATAGCGCGAGGCCCCAGGCCTGCCATGCGCCGCGTTTTTTGTTGCCTTGCTTGCTCATGTTCAATCCGATTTCCTGAAAGACCAGGCGAGATAAAGAATCACCAGCGTCACCGCCAGCGCAAACCACTGGAAGGCATAGCCGAGATGCCGTTCCGGCCCGAAGTCCGAGGCCCGCCAGTCACGCAGGTAACCGTCGGGCTCGGCGGCGTCGAGCAACAGGACCCCGGGCATGACGGTCCGGCCGAGTGCTTCCGAGAGTTCGTCGAGCGTCGGGAACTGGACGACCTTCGGCCAGCCCGGCGCCATGCGGGTATCCAGCTCGATGCCCGGGCGCGGGAGGCGGTCCAGCAGTCCGGCGACCGTGCGGGGCCCCGGATCGACCGCCACGTCCGGCGCCTGCTCCGCGCTGAAATCCCGCGGCACCCAGCCCCTGTCCACCAGCACCACCCGGTCTTCGCCGACCAGCAGCGGCGTCCAGACCCGGTAGCCCGCCTGTCCGCCGGCCACCATGTTGTCCAGGAGGAACTGCCGCTCGGCGAGGTAACGGCCAGTCGCTTCGACCGGGGCATAACGCCTCAGTTCCTCGAGCCCGGCCGATTCCGCATCCAGCGCAACCGCCGGCCCGCCCGCCGCGAAAGCATCGAACAAGGCCTGTTTCTGCCCGGCCCGGTCGAGCTGCCAGCTGCCCAGGAACAGCAGCAGGGGAAGGAAGAAAGCCGTGAACAGGGTGGCGGGGATCCCGGGCCTGAAACGACGCGCCGGACCGCTGCTCAACGCCCTTGCCGCCGCGCGCAAGCGCCTGCGCTCCTGCGGTTATAATGCCGGCACTTTCCGGAGTACCTCATGAGTCCAATCAAGCTCCTGGTCCTGATCGCTTTCGCTGCGATCCTGTTCAGCCTCGCGTCGGGCCTCGTCTATCTCTTCAAGGACGACACCGACTCCCGCCGGGTGGTCAAGGCGCTGACATGGCGCATCGGCCTGTCGGTGGCGATGTTCGTCGTGTTGCTGCTCGCTTATGCGGCGGGCTGGATCGAGCCGGGAAATCTCTGAGTCCGACCGTCCAGGCAAATACGCTGCGTACCGGATCGGCGGGATGCCGGAACTTCGATGACGCCTGCTACCCCACACTGGGGGGATAACCGCCCTCCCGGGCGTATTCGCCCGGGTCGCCCGGCTAGAGCCAGTAGACGAAGATATACAGCCCCAGCCAGACCACGTCCACGAAGTGCCAGTACCAGGCCACGCCCTCGAAACCGAAGTGCTCGGTGGTCGTGAAATGCCCCTTCAGCACGCGCACCCAGATCACGATCAGCATCAACGCGCCGAGCGTGACATGCATGCCGTGGAAGCCGGTCAGCATGAAGAAGGTGCTGCCGTAGATGCCCGAAGTGAGCCGCAGGTTGAGGTCCCGGTAGGCATGCACGTACTCGTAGGCCTGCAGGCTGAGGAACACCAGGCCGAGGAGAATGGTGGCGAACAGCCCCCAGGAGGTGATTTTCCGGTTGCCTTCCTTGATCGCGTGATGCGCGATGGTGAGCGTCACGCCGCTGGTCAGAAGGATCGCCGTGTTGATGGCGGGCAGCCCGCCGGCGCCCATGATCCTGAAGTCCCCGCCCCACGCTTCCGGCCCCCCGGTCGGCCACGCCGCCTCGAACTCGGGGTAGAGCAGCAGGTGGGTGAAGAAATTGTTGCCCTCGCCGCCGAGCCACGGGATCGCGAGCTGGCGGGCATAGAAGAGCGCGCCGAAGAAAGCCGCGAAGAACATGACTTCTGAGATGATGAACCAGGTCATGCCCATGCGGAACGAGCGGCCGACCTGGTCGCTGTAGGCGCCGGTTTCGCTCTCGTTGATGACGGTGGCGAACCAGCCGACGATCATCACCAGCACGATGGCGACCCCCGCCCAGGCGACCCAGCCCATGAGGCCGATGCCGTTGAACCAGGCCGACAGCCCGAGCATCATGAAGAACAGGCCGACCGCGCCCACGATCGGCCAGTAACTGCCATGGGGCACGTAATAGCGCTCAGACTGGTCCATCGGAATTCCCCGTTGTTTTCCTGTTTCCGGCCGGTGCCGGCGACTCAGTTCGCCGCGGCCAGTTCGGCCCGGTCGAAGAAGGTGTATGACAGCGTGACCGTCTCCACGTGGGCGGGGAGGTCAGGATCGATGATGAATATGACCGGCATGTCGCGACCCTCGTTGGGGCCGAAACGTTGCTCGGTGAAGCAGAAGCACTCGGTCTTGTTGAAATAGCGCGCCGCGGTGCCGGGGGCCACGCTGGGCACGGCGTGACCGATGACGTCACGGTCCTGCTGGTTTTCGGCCCAGTAGGTCGTGGTGTACATCTGGCCGGGGTGCACGGTCATGCTGGCGACCGCCGGGCGGAATTCCCACGGGCCGTTGGCGCCGACCGAGGCGACGAACTCGACGCGCACGCTGCGCGAGGTGTCGGGCGCGATCACGGCTTCCGCGGCCTCGTTGCTGGTGCGCCCGCCCAGCCCGGTGATGTCGCAGAACACCTCGTAGATCGGCACCAGCAGGAAGCCGAAAGCGAACATCGCGCAGGTCAGGCCGACCAGCTTCGCGATCAGAAAGCGCGTCCCGTTCATGGCGCCACCGGGCCGCGCTCGGCGACCAGCATGATGAAGGTGGCATAGATCGCCACGGCCGTCAGCGCCAGGATCACCGCATTGCGGATCACGCGGGCACGACGCTGGCGTTGCTGCTGGGACGGATCATTCAAGCCGTGCGCTCCATTACTTGACCACGGGCGGCGTGTCGAAGGTGTGCAGGGGTGCCGGCGAGGGGACGGTCCACTCGAGGCCGTGCGAGCCTTCCCAGACGCCGGCCGTCGCCTTCTCGCCACCCTTGGCGCAGCGATAGATGTTCCACGCGAACAGCAGCTGGGAGAAGCCGAACAGGAATGCCCCGACGCTGGCTATGGCGTTGAAATCGGCGAACTGCGTTGCGTAGTCCGGAATCCTGCGCGGCATCCCGGCCAGCCCCACGAAATGCATTGGGAAGAACGTCAGGTTGACCGAGATGGCGGTCAGCCAGAAGTGCACCTTGCCCATGGTTTCGTTGTACATGTTGCCGGTCCACTTCGGCAGCCAGTAGTACACCGCGGCCATGATGGCGAACACCGCGCCCGGCACCAGCACGTAGTGGAAGTGCGCGACCACGAAATAGGAGTCGTGGTACTGCAGGTCGGCCGGCACGATGGCGAGCATCAGCCCCGAGAAGCCGCCGATGGTGAAGAGGAACACGAAGGCGATGGCGAACAGCATCGGCGTCTCGAAGGTCATGGCGCCGCGCCACATGGTCGCGACCCAGTTGAACACCTTCACCCCGGTGGGCACGGCGATCAGCATCGTCGTGAACATGAAGAACAGCTGCCCGGCCAGCGGCATGCCCACGGTGAACATGTGGTGGGCCCAGACGATGAACGACAAAAAGGCGATGCTGGCCGTGGCGTACACCATCGCCGCGTAGCCGAACAACGGCTTGCGCGCGAAGGTCGGGATGATCTCCGAGACGATGCCGAAGGCCGGCAGGATCATGATGTACACCTCGGGATGCCCGAAGAACCAGAAGATGTGCTGGAACATCACGGGATCGCCGCCGCCGGCCGCGGCGAAGAACGAGGTGCCGAAGTACTTGTCGGTCAACAGCATCGTGACCGCGCCCGCCAGCACCGGCATCACCAGGATCAGCAGGTAGGCGGTGATCAGCCAGGTCCAGGTGAACAGCGGCATCTTCATCAGCGTCATGCCCGGCGCGCGCATGTTCATGATGGTGACGATGATGTTGATCGCGCCCATGATGGACGACAGGCCCATCAGGTGAATGGCGAAGATCAGGAAGGGGAAGGCGTTGCCGGTCTGCAGCACGAGCGGCGGGTACATGGTCCAGCCCGACGCGGGCGCGCCGCCCGGCAGGAACAGCGTCAGCAGCAGCAGCGTGAAGGCGAAGGGCAGGATCCAGAAACTCCAGTTGTTCAGCCGCGGCAGCGCCATGTCCGGCGCGCCGATCTGCAACGGCACCATCCAGTTGGCCAGGCCCACGAAGGCCGGCATGACGGCGCCGAAGATCATGATCAGCGCGTGCATGGTGGTCATCTGGTTGAAGAAGCCGGGATCCACGAACTGCAGGCCCGGCTGGAACAGCTCCGCCCGGACCACCAGCGCCATGGCGCCGCCGACGAAGAACATCGTCAGGCTGAACACCAGGTACATCGTGCCGATGTCCTTGTGGTTGGTGGTCGTCAGCCAGCGGAGCAGGCCGGTGGGATGGTGGCCGTGATCGCCGTGTTCAGCGTGCGTAGCGGTAGACATCTGCTAATTCTCCCGGGTTCGGCTCAGCGGGCGGCGGCGATATCGGCAGGCGTCACGAGGTCGCCGGTATCGTTGCCCCAGGCATTGCGCTGGTAAGTGATGATGGCCGCCAGCTCCTCGTCGCTGAGCTGGGGACCAAAGGCGGCCATGGCCGTGCCGGAACGGCCGTCGAGGCTGACGTCGATGTGTTCCTCGAGGCCGACGCTCGTCCCGGCGAGGGCCGGAAAACCTGCGGCAGCCAGGCCGCTGCCGTCCGCCTGGTGGCAGGCCGCGCAGTGGCGCACATGCAGGTCGCGGCCCTGGTCCATCGCCGTGTCCATATTCCATGCATCAGCCGCGTCAGCTGCCTGGGCCGGCGCGGCAGCTGTCTCTTCCGCAGTGTCGCCGGCCGGCGCAGCGACTGAGGGGGCGGCCTCGAGGACTTCGCGCGCCACCGCGGGCGTCGCCTCGGCGTCCGGCGAATTGGCTTCCAGCCAGGCGTTGAATTCATCGACCGGCAGCACCTCGACCACGACAGGCATGAAAGCGTGGTCACGGCCGCACAGTTCCGCGCACTGGCCGCGGAACAGCCCGGTTTCCTCGGCCTGGAACCAGAATTCGTTGATGAAGCCCGGAATCGCGTCTTTCTTGCCGCCGAAGTCCGGCACCCACCAGGAATGGATGACGTCGTTGGAGGTCAAGAGGAGCCGCACCTTGGCGCCCACCGGCACCACCAGCGGCCGATCGACATCCAGCAGGTAGTTTTCGACCGTCCGGACGTCGATGCCCGAGTTCAGCTGGCGGGCGCGGTTGGATTCCTCGGAAAGGTTGCTGAAGAAGCGGATGTCCTCTTCGATGTAGTCGTAGTGCCACTTCCACTGGTAACCGGTGACCTGCACGGTCATGTCGCTGTTGCGCGTGTCTTCCATGCGGATCAGCGTGTCGGCGGCGGGCACGGCCATCGCCACGAGGATGGCGATCGGAATCACCGTCCAGATGATCTCGACTTTCGTGCTGTGCGTGAACTTCGCCGGCTCCACGCCGCGCGACTTGCGGTGATGGAAGATCGACCAGATCATCGCGCCGAACACCACGACGGCGATCGCGACGACGATGCCGAAAATGAGCATGTGAAGCCCGTAGACCTCGTTGCTGATGGCGGTCACGCCGCGCGGCATGTTCAACGCCCAATCGGCCCATGCCGTCGCTTGTACGGCGAGGGTCAATCCCGCGCCAGCCGCCATGCGGCCGATCCACCTGGTCGTGGTCTTGGACATCAGTCCGGGCTCCCCTGCATCAGGACACTCGTCAATCATTCACATTCGTCGCGTCGGGCACTTCGGTTGCCTGCCCGGCCAGCGGTGCGGCGATCAGTTCCGCAAGCCGCCGCCGCAGGCTTTCCCGTTCCGTCTCCGTCAGCACCGCGCCGACCTCCCAGCTTTTGCCATGGCAGCGCAACAGCAGCCTGCCGGGGTGTCCGCGCCAGCGGGCCGGCTGCAGCTCGAGTCGCGCCCATGCCCGCGGTATTTCGACCCGCTCCTCGACCCGCCCGGTGCCCTTCTCGATGACGATCCGGTCGCCGTAGACGCTGACGAATTCCCGGTACCTGCCGCGTCGGACCGTGACGCCCAGCGCCACGCCAAGAGCAAACAACTCCACGCCTGCGAACGGCAGTACCGGCCAGAAGCCTTTTGCCGCAAGCACCCCCGCGAAACCAAGGGACGCTGCCGCCGTCACGCCGAAAAACAGCGCCGCGGCCCCGGGCGTCAGCGAAGCATTCGCGCTGACCAGGACATGCCCGAGAAGCCTGTGACTGTGTTCGGAGACTGCGCCAACCTCCCGTGGTCGCCCACGGCGCCGCAAAAGCGCGCTAATCGTAAGTGAATGCCGCAATGCCGCGCAACAACGGTCATGTCCCGCGACCCCCGGCGAGGTGCCGCCAAAGGCCCGCCGGGAGCGCCGCCGCGGCTGCGCGCGCCTGTGCTTCAGGCGCCGCGTCCGGGCAGTGGGGCAGCCGCGCCAGGGGCGGGCCGAGGCGCGCCGTCAGCGTGGCGATGTTCTCTTCCATGCGCGGCATCGCGCTCGCCAGCGGATTGGCGACCCAGCCGGCGAGTTCGAGGCCGTCCGCGCGGACGGCCTCCGCGGTCAGCAGCGCATGGTTCAGGCAGCCGAGCCGGAGGCCGACCACCAGCACGATCGGCAGGCCGAGGCCGCGCGCGACGTCGGCCAGCGTGTCCTCGCCGGTCAACGGCACCCGCCAGCCGCCCGCGCCCTCGACGACGAGAAACGCCGCGTCGTCGGCGGCGCTGCGACATGCGCTCACCAGGGCGCCCGCCTCCAGTCGCAGTCCCGCCTCCGCGGCCGCGATGTGCGGCGCGATGGCGGGCTCCAGCGCCACCGGGTTGACGATTTCCAGGGGGCGGGACAGCGGCGCGAGACGCGCGAGCAATTCCGCGTCGTCGTTGACCAGCCGCCCCTGCTCGCGCCGGCACCCGGCCGACACCGGCTTGCATGCCGCGGCAGCCACGCCCGCGGCGGCCAGTTGCACCAGCAGCGCCGCACAGAACAGGGTCTTGCCCACCTCCGTGTCGGTGCCGGTGACGAACACGCCGCGCATCAGCGACGCCGGCCGATGCCCGACAGCGGCACGGCCACTTCGCCGCCTGCCCGGGTCCCGCGCGGCTCCACCGCCCAGGCGTGGCCATAGACCACCTCCCAGCTCGCGGGCAGCCGGCCGTCCCGGCGCAGGCGCTCGTAGTGCGCCTCCATCGCGGCGAGGCGCCGGCGTCCCGTGAGGCCGGGATTGCGGCCCGCGGTGGCATTGCGCGCCCCCATGGTCTTGAGATCGCGCATCAGGCTGCGCACATCCGGGTAGGTGAGCGTCAGCTGCTCCATGTCCATCACGGGTTCGCCGAAACCGGTCCGCATCAGCGCATCGCCGAGATCGTGCATGTCGATGAAGCGGCTGACGTGGGTATGGCCGTCCGCCGCGCTCCATGCGGCCCGCAACTCCTTCAGCGTGTCGGGGCCGAAGCTGGTGAACAGCACGAGGCCGCCGGGCCTGAGCACGCGGCGGAACTCGGCGAATACCTGGTCGGGCGCGTCGCACCATTGCAGCATCAGGTTCGAGAACACCAGGTCCACCGAGCCATCGGCCAGCGGCAGGGCCGCGGCGTCCCCGCACACCGGGTCGAGCCGCCGCAGCCACGGGCGCTGCGTGCGCGCTGCACGGAGCATGCCCGGGGCGAGGTCGAGCGCGACGAGCTCCGCGCGCCGATAGTGACGCAACAGCGCGCGGGCGCTGTGGCCCGTGCCGCAGCCGGCATCGAGAATGCGTCGCGGCGCGAGCCGGAACAGTTCGAGCCGCTCGAGCAGGCGGCTGCGGACTTCCGCCTGGATGACCGCGACCGCGTCGTACCCGGACGCCGCGGCGTCGAAGGACGCACGCACGCGGCCCCGGTCCAGCGAAAAAGGATCGCGGTTCATGCGGCCTGCGCTCCCGGGAGAAACGCGGTGACGGCCGCCACGAAATCGTCCGGACACGCCAGGAACGGCGCATGCGCGGCGCCGGGCATCACGAGCAGGCGGCCGTCCGGGAGGGCGGTCGCGAGACGGCGCCCGGCCTCTGCGGGCGTCAGACGATCCCGCTCCCCGGCGATCACGAGCGTCGGCTGTCGCACCTCTTCGAGGCGCGTGCGCAGATCGAGCGTGGCGAGAATCGTCAGCCCGGCGGCAAGGGCGCGGGGGTCGGGCTCGTCGCTTCCCGCCAGCAGGCGGCGCAGTTCCGCCAGTCGAGTCGCCGCCTGGCGATCGCCGCGGAGTTGCAGCGCGAGAAAATCGCGCACGGTCTTCTGGTGGTCCCGGTCCAGCGCGGCTGCGAAGTCCGCGAGCGTGGTGTTGGCCATTGCGCAGGGCCAGTCGGGCGCCGTCACGAAGCGCGGCGTGGTCGCGACGAGCACGAGCCTGTCGATGGCATGGCCCGCGAGCGCCGCGGCCACGGCGAGCTGGCCGCCGAGCGACCACCCGAGCCACGTTGCGCCGGGCGGGGCGGCCGCGGCCACTGCCGCCACCGCGGCTTCGACGGTGAAGTCCGCGCGGTCGCGGGGACTGAGTCCGTGGCCCGGGAGGTCGATGCAAGTGACGCGGCAATGCGGCACGAGGCCCGGCAACAGCGGCGCCCAGATGCCCGAGTGCAGCCCCCAGCCATGCAGCAGGACGAGGTCGGGCCCATGCCCGGCGGTCTGCGCATGCAGTTTCATGGCACGGCCCCGCTGTCCGCCGCCGTGCCTGCGTTCGCATTCGTATCCGAGCTTACCGCCCCGCGCAGTGCGGGCAGTCCGGCGAGGACCTCCAGCAGGCGGTCGATGTCGTCTTCGGTATGGACGGCAGACAGCGTGACCCGCAAGCGGGCGGACCCGGCGGGCACCGTCGGCGGGCGGATCGGCGTGACCCACAGGCCGGCGTCGAACAGCGCGTCGGCGGCGTCGAGCGCGGCCCGGGCGTCGCCTGCCAGGACCGGCTGGATGGGGCTCGTGCTCGCGCCGAGTCGCAAGTCCGCGGTCTCCGCGCTGGCGCGAAAACGCGTCACCAGCATGTCGAGCCGCTCGCGGCGCCAGGACTCTTCGGCAGCGATGGCCAGCGAGACGCGGGTGGCGGCCGCGACGGCGGGCGGCGGGGCGGTCGTGTAAATGTAGCTGCGGGCGCGCTGGATGATCGTCTCGACGACGGCCTCGTCTCCCGCCACGAAGGCGCCGAAGGTGCCGAACGCCTTGCCCAGCGTGCCGACCAGGCCGGTGATCATGTTCGGCTCCAGGCCGGCCGCGGCGCAGCTCCCGCGACCCCCGGGACCGATGACGCCCAGGCCGTGTGCATCATCCACCAGCAACGCCGCGCCGGCTTCGCCGGCCACGCGCGCCAGGGCGGCCAGCGGGGCCCGGTCACCGTCCATGCTGAAGACGCCGTCGGTGACCAGGAACCTGCGCCCGCCGGTGCCGGCAAGACGCCCGGCCGCCGCCTCGGCATCGGCGTGGCGGTAGCGCCGGACCGTCGCCCCTGAGAGGCGACTGGCATCGAGCAGCGAGGCATGGTTCAGCCGGTCCTCGACGACCAGGTCGCCGCGCCCGGCGAGCGCGCAGAGCAGGCCTAGATTCGCCATGTAGCCGGTGGAGAACAGCAGCGCGCGCGGGAAGCCGGTGAACGCGGCGAGCTCTTCTTCGAGCGCGTGGTGCTCGGTGGTGTGGCCGGTGACGAGGTGGGCGGCACCGCTGCCTGCGCCCCAGGCCTTCGCGGCCGCGGCCATCGCCGCGCCGACGCGGGGATCCCGCGCGAGACCGAGATAGTCGTTGCTGCAGAAAGCCAGGCAACGCCGGCCGTCCACCTCCAGTTCCGCGGGGCCGAGCCCGGCGTGCCACGCCGTGACGCGCCGGCGACGGTACAGGCCGGCCGCCGCGCGTTCCTCGAGTCCGGCGGCGAGTGTCTCAGCCAGGGGTGGCGTCGACACGGGAGTCTGTCCGGCCCGGCTCCGGCACGAGTCCGAGCCGTTGCAGCAACGCCATGTCGCCGTCGGCGTCCGGGTTGGGTGTCGTGAGGAGTTTTTCCCCGTAGAAGATCGAGTTCGCGCCGGCGAAAAAAGCCATCGCCTGCAGCTCCGCGCTCATCTCGGTGCGACCCGCCGAAAGGCGCAGGTGGGAGCCCGGCATGAGCACGCGCGCCACGCCGATGGTGCGCACGAACTCGAAGGGGTCGAGCGGTTCGGCGCCCTCGAGCGGTGTGCCCGGCACCCGTACGAGCTGGTTGATCGGCACGCTCTCGGGATGCGCCGGCAACGTCGCCAGGGTATGCAGCAATGCCACGCGGTCCTCGCGCGTCTCCCCCATCCCGAGGATCCCCCCGCAACAGACCTTGAGGCCCGCATCCCGCACGTGTTGCAGGGTCTCCAGCCGGTCGGCATAGGTCCGGGTGGTGATGATCTCGGGGTAGAACGCTTCGGAGGTGTCGAGGTTGTGATTGTAGAAGTCGAGTCCCGCGGCGCGCAGCGTGGCGGCCTGCTCGGCCGTCAACATGCCGAGGGTCGCGCAGGTCTCGAGGCCGAGCTCGCGCACCCTGCGCACCATCTCGGCTACCACGGCCAGCTGCTTCGGCTTCGGGTTGCGCCAGGCCGCGCCCATGCAGAAGCGTGTCGCGCCGGAGTCGCGCGCCAGGCGCGCGCGCGCCACCACGTCTTCCACCTCCAGCAGCGGATCGACCGGCAGCTTCGTGTCGTGACGGACGCTTTGCGGGCAATAGGCGCAATCCTCGGGACAGGCGCCGGTCTTGACTGACAGGAGCGTGCTGACCTGGACCTGGTGGTGCGGGAAGTTGGCGCGATGCACCCCGTGCGCGCGATACAGCAACTCGAACAGCGGCAGTTCGAACAGTTCGCGGACTTCGTCGAGGCGCCAGTCGAAACGCGGTTCATTCATGGCAGGGAAACTCGTTGGTCATGGACCCGTTTTCAGGGCCTGGAGGCAGGAAAGCGGGACTGTGCCCGTCACCGGGCATCGCCGCACAATGCGTCGGGAGTATTCGCGGCCGGGGAAGGAGCTGTCAACCGATGAGCGCCGGCAGAGTTGACGACGGGCCGTGGCTGCGGCTGTCGCGGTGGCCGTGCGAGTTGTGCGGGACGCCGGCGGGCCCGGCCGGCATCTGCGCCCCGTGCCGTGCGGAGCTGCCCTGGATCGGGCCCGCCTGCCGGCTCTGCGCGCGTCCGCGAGACGCGCCGGGACCCTGTGCCGGTTGCCGCGGGGCGCCGGTGCCGTGGCGGCGCGCGATCGCACCGCTGGCGTGGCGTTTCCCCGTGGACGCGCTGGTCGGCCGCTTCAAGTACGGAGGTGCGCTGCACTACGGCGCCCTCTTGGGACGACTGCTGGGGGACCATTGCCGGGCGCACCGCCCGGACGCGATCGTGCCCGTGCCCCTGCATCGCTCCCGGTTGCTGGAGCGCGGCTTCAACCAGGCGCAGGAAATCGCCCGGCCGGTCGCGGCCACCCTGCGCGTCCCGTTGCTCTCCCGGGCATGCCGGCGGACCCGGGCGACGCCGCCGCAGGCGGGTCTCGCCGCCGCCCAGCGTTACCAGAACCTGGCCGGCGCGTTCACGGCGGGCCCGGCGGTGCGCGCGCTGCATATCGCGATGATCGATGACGTGCTCACGACTGGTTCGACCGCGGCCGCGCTCGGGGTCGCGCTGCTGGACGCCGGCGCGGCCTCGGTCGAGGCCTGGGCGGTGGCGCGCGGGGGGACGGGCACGCTCAGCCGGACGTGAAGGTGTAATGCAGGAGAATGCCGAGAAACACGACCATGCCGTAGTAATTGTTGTTCAGGAAGGCACGGAAGCAGTCGGCGGGCCGGCGCCGGCGAATCAGCACCTGTTGCCAGGCAGACAGCAGGCCCGCCAGGAGCAGTGCGCCGTAATACCAGCCGCCCAGCCCGGCCTGCCGGCCGACGAGCCACAAGGCGATCAGCAGCAGCACCTGCACCGCGCCGATGATCTGCCGGTCCGCATCCCCGAACAGGATGGCCGTCGAGCGCACCCCGAGTTTCAGGTCGTCGTCCCGGTCGACCATCGCATACATCGTGTCGTAGACCACCGCCCACAGCATCACGGCGATGAACATCAGCCAGGCGAGCGGGGGCACCGCGCCGGTCTGGGCCGCGAAAGCCATGGGCACGGACCAGCCGAAAGCGGCGCCCAGCCAGACCTGCGGCAGGTGCGTGAAGCGCTTGAGGAAAGGGTAGGTGATCGTCAGGACGGCGCCGCCGAGCGCGAGCAGCACCGTGAGCCGGTTGAGGGTCAGGACGAGAGCGAAGGCGGCGGCGCCCAGGGCTGCCGCGATCAGCAGCGATTCGATAGGCGTCACGGTGCCCCGGGGCAGCGGCCGGTCGCGCGTGCGCTCGACGTGCGGATCGATCCGCCGGTCGGCGAAATCGTTCATCACGCAGCCCGCGGAACGCATCAGGACGACGCCCGCGACGAACACCAGGAAGACATGCGGATCCGGCCGGCCTTCCGCTGCCACCCACAACGCCCAGAGCGTCGGCCAGAGCAACAGGAGGGTCCCGATCGGCCGGTGCAGCCGCATCAGCAGGGCGTATTCCCTGAGCTGGGCGGCGAGCCGGGCCGCCGGCCCCCGCGCCTCTACCGGTTCCGGCATCGGGTCAGGCCCGGCAGGAAGATCTCGTAGACGAGCAGTCGCCCCGTGGCCAGGCTGAACAGCGAGCGTCGCGCCCACACCCAGGCGGGCCGGATGTCGATGCCTTCCAGGGCCGGGGCGAACAGCGGGTGGTCGGGATCGGTGCGCGTGTACTCGAAGGCCGAACGGTGGATGCCGCCGCGCTCGAGGAGCGCGTCGCCCAGCGGCCGGTCGCCGAGCTTCGCAAGCCACGGGTCCCCGGCGAGCGTCACGCCCGGCATGAGGGTGGTCGCGCATACGCACAGCGTGGCGCCGCAAAACATGCGCACCCGGCGCGCGCGCGCCGTGTCGAAATCGAGGAGCGGGCGGGCGTCGAGGGGAACGGCTTCATCCGCCTCGCCCAGCAGCTCCAGCCGGAAGCCGTCATTGCAGGCCCCGCGGAGGCGTGACGTCAGCGAGCCGACATCGAGCAACCAGCCCTGCAAGCCGGGGTCCTCCGGCAACGCGTCGGCGGCGTCGGCGGACAGCCAGGCCAGTGGATCGGAAAGGCCGGGGGTCCCGGCGATTAGAGAGCTTTTACTGGTCATGCGACGGGGGGCAAGGAAGACAGGTGAACATTATAGATGGGTTCGGCTTCGCGTCAGACCTGGCCGTAACGCGTCGCCGCGCCGATCCATCGCCGGGTGAGCGCCGCGACGGCTTCCGTCGGTCCGCGAAGCATCTGGTCGGCCAGCTCCCGCACGGCCGGCATGAGGTGCTGGTCGCGCACCAGGTCGGCCACTTTCAGCCCCAGCAGGCCCGTCTGGCGAATCCCCAGGACCTCGCCCGGGCCGCGCAACTCGAGGTCCGTGCGCGCGATCTCGAAGCCGTCGTTGGTATCGCGCATCGCCGCAAGGCGCGTCGTGGCGATAGCCGACAGTGGGGGGCGATATAACAACAGGCAGCTGGCGTCCTCCTCCCCGCGTCCTACGCGGCCCCGCAACTGGTGAAGCTGCGCGAGGCCCATGCGCTCCGCGTTCTCGATGATCATGAGGCTGGCACGGGGCACATCGACGCCGACCTCGATCACGGTCGTGGCGACCAGCAGGTGGATCTCGCCGCCCTTGAAGGCGCGCATGATCTTTTCCTTCTCGGCGGCGCGCAGCCGCCCGTGGATCAGGCCCACGGACAACTCCGGCAGCGCCTCGGTGAGCTTCGCCGCCGTGTCCTCGGCGGCCTGGGCCTGCAGCTGGTCGGATTCTTCGACGAGCGGGCAGACCCAGTAGGCCTGGCGCCCGGCGGCGCACGCGTCGCGGATGCGCGCGACGATCTCGCTCCGGCGGGTCTCGGGCATCGCCACCGTGCGCACGGTGCCGCGCCCGGGCGGCAGCTCGTCGATGATCGAAGTGTCGAGATCGGCATAGGTCGCCATCGCGAGCGTGCGCGGGATCGGTGTGGCGGTCATCACCAGCTGGTGGGGCCGGCGCCCCGCGGCCTTGCCCTTGTCGGTCAGCGCGAGCCGCTGGTGCACCCCGAAGCGGTGCTGCTCGTCGATGATCGCGAGCGCGAGCCGGTCGAAATCGACGCCGTCCTGGAACAGCGCATGCGTGCCCACCGCCACGCCGGCCTCGCCGGATGCGAGGCGCGCCAGCGCGTCCCGGCGCTGCGCGGCGGGCTGGGATCCGGAGAGCCAGGACACGCCCACGCCGAGCGGCTCCAGCCAGTTGCGGAAGTTCACGTGATGCTGCTCGCCGAGCAGTTCCGTCGGCGCCATGATCGCGGCCTGCGCGCCGCAGGCGACGGCCTGCAGAGCCGCCACCGCGGCGACCACGGTCTTGCCGCTGCCGACATCGCCCTGCACGAGGCGCATCATCGGCACGGCCCGGGCCAGGTCGTGGCGCACCTCGGTGATCACGCGCCGCTGTGCGGCGGTGAGCGCGAACGGCAGGCCGCTGATGAAGCGCTCGACGAGATCGTCGCCGGCGAGCGGCCATGCCGCGAGGCGCCGCGCGCGATGGCGCAATGCGCGCATGGCGAGCTGGTGAGCCAGCAGTTCCTCGAGCGCCAGGCGCTGGCGAGCGGGATGGGTGGCGGATTCCAGCGCGGCTAGGTCGGCGTCCGGCGGCGGGCGGTGCAGCAGCTGCAGCGCCGCGCGCAGGGTGGGGAACCCGCGGCCCGCCAGCGCGTCGGCCGGCACGAGTTCCGCGGGTCCCCGCCCGAGTGCGGCCAGGGCCAGCCCGACGAGCTGCCGCAGGCGCGCCTGTGTCAGGCCTTCAGTCCCCGGATAGATCGGGGTCAGGGTGCCCTCCTCTTCCTCCGCGGGCCGCTGGAATTCCGGGTGCACCATCTCCAGGCCGCGCTGCCCGGCGCGCACCTCGCCGAAACAGCGGAATTTCGCGCCCCTGGCCAGGGCCTCCTGCTGGCGTGCATTGAAGTGGAAGAAGCGCAGCGTCAGGCTGCCGGTGGCGTCACCCAGTGCCACCACGAGCATGGCGCGGCGGCGCCGCACGACTTCCGTCAGCAGCACTTCGCCCTCGACGACGGCCCGCTGGCCGGGGCGCAGCGCGCCGATGGGCGTGATGCGGGTGCGGTCCTCGTAACGGACCGGGAGGAGGAACACGAGATCTTCGACCGTGCGCACGCCGAGCCGTTCGAGCCGCGCCGCGAGCGCGGGTCCCACGCCGCTGAGCCGCGTGACGGAATCTTCGGGAGCCGGGGCCACGGATCCGGCCGGCGACTCAGGTCCCGGGCACCAGCACGGCGTCCACCTCGACCCGGGCGCCCTTGGGCAGGCCGGCCACCTCCACGGTGGCGCGAGAGGGGTAAGGGGGGCGAAGCACCTCCGCCATCACCTCGTTCACGACGGCGAAATCACCGAGATCGGTGAGATAGACGGTCAGGCGGACCGCGTCGTCGAGCGTCGCGCCGGCGGCCGCCGCGACCGCGGAGAGGTTGCGGAACACCTGGCGCACTTCGGCCTCGATATCGCCTTCCACCAAGGTCATGGTTTCCGGGTCGAGGGGGATCTGGCCGGACAGCCAGATCGCCCCCCCGGCTGCGACGGCCTGCGCGTAGGTGCCGATCGCGGCCGGCGCATTCGAGGTGGCGATGGTGCGACGGGTCATGGGGTCTCCTTCAGGTATTGGTGCGGCCGACGGACAGCACGTCCGGCATCGCGCGGATGCTGCGCAGCACGCGCTCGAGCTGGGCGCGGCCGTCGACCTGCAGCAGGAAGATCAGGGACGAACTGTCGCCGTCGCGTTCCACGACCTGGACGTGCTCGATATTGGTCTCGGTCGAGGAAATATTCGCCGCGACCGCCGCCAGCACGCCGAGCCGGTTGCGCACCTCGGCGCGCACCTCCACGGGAAAGGTGCGGTTCAGCTTGCGTTCCCATTCGACCGCGAGCCACTTGTCCGGTTGCTTGCGGAACTCGGTGAGGTTGCCGCAATCGTCGCGGTGGATGACGATGCCGCGGCCGGCGCTCAGGTAACCGAAGACCGTGTCGCCGGGAATGGGATGGCAGCAGCGACCGTAAGTCACGACCATCCCTTCCGTGCCCGCGATCGTCAGCGGCGCGGCCTGTTCGCCGCCCCGCTTGTCGGCTTCCTCCGGCAAGAGGCGGCGCGCCACCAGCGAGGCCATGCGTTCCCCGAGGCCGATCTGCTCGTAGAGTTCCTGCACCTCGTTGCAGCCGAGCAGCTCGAGCGTGGCCTTCATGCGCTCGTCCGGCACCTTGCGGAGCGTGAGCTTGAACTCGCGCAAGGCATTGTCGAGCAGCCGCTTGCCCAGGTCGGTCGCCTCGTGGCGCTGCAGGTTCTTGAGAAAATTCCGGATCGCCATGCGCGCCTTGGCGGTCACGACGAAGTTCACCCAGGCGGGGTTCGGCGAGGCGCCGCGTGCCGTCACGATCTGCACGGTCTGGCCGTTCTTGAGCACCGTGCGCAGCGGCACCGGGCGGCGATCCACGCGCGCGGCGACGCAGCGGTTGCCGACGCCCGTATGCACCGCGTAGGCGAAATCGACGCAGGTCGAGCCGCGCGGCAGGCGGACGATGTCGCCCTTGGGTGTGAACACGTAGACCTTGTCGGGGAACAGGTCGATCTTGACGCTCTCGAGGAATTCCTCGGAGCTGCCGCCTTCCTCCATCTCCATCAGGTTGGCCAGCCACTCCCGCGCACGCACCTCGGGCTGCGCGGCCGGCGCGTTGCCGCTCTTGTAGAGCCAGTGGGCCGCGATGCCCGACTCCGCCACGCGATCCATGTCATCGGTGCGGATCTGCACCTCGCAGGGGAGCCCGCCGGGGCCGAACAGCGTCGTGTGCAGCGACTGGTAGCCGTTGACGCGCGGAATGGCGATGTAGTCCTTGAAGCGGCCGGGCATCGGCTTGTAGCACTTGTGCACGATGCCGAGCGCCCGATAGCAGTCGTCGACGCTCTCGACGACGATGCGCAGCCCGTACACGTCGACGATCTCGTTGAGGGCGAGCTTCTTGTCGCGCATCTTCCGGTAGATGCTGTAGATGTGTTTTTCGCGCCCTGCGACCCGCGCGTCGATCCCCGCTTCCCCGAGACCGTCGTCGAAGCGCCGGCTGATTTTCTGGATGATCTGCTTGTGCGTGCCCTGCGCCCGTTTCAGCGCTCTTTCCAGCACCCGGTAACGATAGGGGTGCAGGCAGCGGAACCCCAGGTCTTCCAGCTCGAGGCGGATGGTGTTCATCCCGAGCCGGTTGGCGATGGGGGCGTAGATCTCGAGGGTCTCGCGCGCGATCCTGCGGCGTTTCTCCGGCGGCATGATCCACAGCGTCCGCATGTTGTGCGTGCGGTCCGCGAGCTTGACCAGGATCACCCGCATGTCGCCCACCATGGCGAGCAGCATCTTGCGGAAACTCTCGGCCTGGGCCTCGGCGCGGCTGCGGAACTCGATCTTGTCCAGCTTGCTGACGCCGTCGACGAGTTCGGCGACCTCCTCGCCGAAGCGCTCCGCGATGTGCTCTTTCGGGACCCCGGTATCTTCGATGACGTCGTGCAGCAGCGCCGACATCAGCGTCTGCGCGTCCAGCTTCAGGTCGGCGAGGATGGTGGCCACCGCCACCGGGTGGGAGATATAGGGCTCGCCGGAGTAGCGTTGCTGGCCCTCGTGGGCCTTGGCGGCGAACTCGTAGGCGTCCATGACCTGGCGGACCTGTTCGGCCGACAGGTAGCGCTCCATCCGCCGGTTGAGGCGGTCGAGCCCAATGGACCGCTTCCTTTTCGGCAGTCGAGCCAGGAAGGAAGCTGCGTAGTCCACGGGCGCGCGCTCCGGGTTCAGTCTCCCATCGGGGGGATGGGACGATCGAAAGATTCCGGTTCGCGCACGGCCACCGGCGGATCCGGCTCGTCGAGGATGTCCTGGTTGATGGCGCCCCCTGCGATCTCGCGCAAGGCGAGCACGGTGGCCTTGTCGTTCTCCCACTCGAGAGTGGACGGTGCGCCGTTGGCGAGCTGGCGGGCGCGCCGCGCCGCGATCAGGACGAGGTCGAACAGGTTATCGACGTTCTGCATGCAGTCTTCGACAGTGATCCGGGCCATGTTTCTCTCTGGGGAAAGGCGCCCCGGTTTTCGGGGCTAGCGTTCCATGTTAACGGAATAGCGGCCGGCGCTGCCAGTACGCGGGCGAGGCGTACTCAGGCTTGCAGCGCTTCCGCCAGCGGCGCCAGTTCCGGCCGGTCCGCCCGGCTGGCCTCGCCCTTGCCGCCGACGATGTCCAGGAGCGCCTGCAGGGCCGCCGGGAACTCGTCGTTGACGACCGCGTAGCGGAACTCGCTCCAGTGCGAAATATCGGTGGCGGCATCCGCCAGCCGGCGACGGATCACGTCCTCGCTGTCCGTGCCGCGGGATCTCAGGCGCCGCTCGAGTTCGGCGCGCGAGGGCGGCAGGATGAAAATCCCCACGGAGTCCGGCATGGCGGCCCGGACCTGGCGCGCGCCCTGCCAGTCGATCTCGAGCACCACGCCGTAGCCCTCCCCGAGAAGCGATTCGACCTGGGCGCGCGACGTGCCGTAGAAGTGATCGAACACGCGGGCATGCTCGAGAAAAGCGCCCGCCGCGATCATGCTGCGGAACGAGGCCTGGCTGACAAAAAAGTAATCCTCGCCGTCCACCTCGCCGTTGCGCTGCGGACGCGTGGTGTAGGAGATCGAGAAGCGCAGGCCGGGTTCGCGTGCCATCAGCTCGCGCACCAGGCTGGTCTTGCCGGCGCCGGATGGCGCGGAAATCACGAAGAGTCGGTTCTGGGCATTCAAGACGGGCTCACTCGATGTTCTGGACCTGCTCGCGCATCTGTTCGATCAGGACCTTCAGCTCTACCGCGATCCGCGTGGTCTCGGCGTCCACGGACTTGGAGCCGAGCGTATTCGCTTCCCGGTTGAATTCCTGCATGAGGAAATCCAGCCGGCGACCGTTGGCCTCCTCGTCCTCGCCCGACAGGATGCGCCGGACTTCGGCGACGTGGCTGTCGAGCCGGTCCAGTTCCTCGTCCACGTCCATCTTGCCGAGCTGGATGGCGAGTTCCTGCTCGAGGCGCTGGGGATCCGTCTCCAGGTCGAGGCCCGCGAGCCTTTCCAGGAGTCGCGCGCGCAGGCCGCTGCGGATCTGCGGCAACAGGAGGCGGACCTGTGCCACGAGCTGGCCGATGGCCGCACAGCGCTCCGCGAGCACCTCGCCGAGGCGTTCGCCCTCGCGCCGGCGGGCCGCATCGAGTTCGGCGAGCGCCCGGTCGAGCGCCTCGGCGGCGAGCTCGGCGACGGGTTCGACGTCGCGTTCGGCCTCGCGCACCACCCCGGGCCAGCGCAAGAGATCGATGGTGCCCGGCATGGCCAGCGCCCCGACGCGAGCGCGGATCTTCTCCGCGGCGTCGGCGACGCGCTCGGCCAGTTCGAGGTCCAGCGCGAGGGCCCGGGCGCCCGCGGCGTCCCAGTTCACCCGCAGGGCGCAATCGACCTTGCCGCGCTTCAGCCGCCCCGCGACCTGCTGGCGGAAGCGCGACTCCAGTGCGCGCAATTCCTCGGGGAGGCGCAGCCCGGTCTCCAGGTATCGGTGGTTGACCGAGCGCAGCTCCCAGGCCAGCGAGCCCCAGGGTGCATCGCACTCGGTACGCGAGAAACCGGTCATGCTCCGGATCATTTGCTGCAATTCCATGCCGCGATGCCGCGGCGCGCTTATACTTGCGGATTTCCCGCTCCCGGCGGGCGGGTAGTCTAGCAGAAGGCCGGGGAATCAATTGCGCTTCGAAACAGCTGAGGTCAGTCTCCTCGGTGACCGTGAGGACAACCAGGATCGCGCCACGGTGCAGTCGACCGGAGGTCGCCTTCTGCTGGTGGTGGCGGACGGAATGGGCGGGCACGCCGGCGGCGCGCTGGCGGCCGAGGTCGCGGTCGATTCGCTGTGCCGGAGCCTGGCCGCGCGTCCGCCGACAGCTGCGGATTGCCGCGAGTTCCTCGGCGCAGCGATGGCCACGGCGCATGATGCGGTCGTCGCGACGGGAGAGAAGATCGGGCTCGGCAGCCGTCCCCGCGCCACCTGCGCCGCCTGCCTGGTGTGCGAGGAGCGCGCCACCTGGGCGCACGTCGGCGATTCGCGAGTCTACCTGGTGCGTGATGGCGCGATCGTGACCCGCACGCGCGATCACACGCCCATCGAGAGCCTGTTGCAGGACGGCCTCATCAGCGAGGAGGAGGTGGCCGGGCACCCGATGCGCCACTACGTGGAGTATTGCCTCGGGGGTGCGCCTGAGCAGCCGCTGGTGGCGTTATCCGAGGTGGAATCGCTGCAGGTCGGCGACCTCGTGGTGGTGTGCTCCGACGGCTTGTGGTCGGGGTTGAGCGACGCCGACCTGGCCGCCGGTCCGGACCCCGACGGCGCGCTCCAGGACTGGCTGGCGCGTCTCGCCGGGCGCGCCGTGCGCGCCGGCACGCCCTACAGTGACAACACGACCGCCGCGGCGCTGCGCGTCCTGGCGGATTGAACGGCCCCTGGCGGAGAAACCCTTGAGACCCAGTGATCGACGACCCGACGAGTTACGCCCCGTGCAGTTCGAGCGCGGCTTCCAGCGCCATGCGGAAGGTTCCGTGCTGATCACCTGCGGCGCCACGCGGGTGTTGTGCTCCGCGAGCATCGAGGAGCGTGTGCCGCCGTTTCTCAAGGGCAAGGGCCAGGGCTGGGTGACGGCCGAGTACGGCATGTTGCCGCGTTCCACGCACACCAGGAATCCGCGCGAGGCCGCCCGCGGCCGCCAGGGGGGCCGCACGCTGGAAATCCAGCGCCTCATCGGTCGCAGCCTGCGGGCGGTCCTCGATCTCAGCGCGTTGGGCGAGCGCACGGTCACGGTCGATTGCGACGTGCTGGAGGCGGACGGCGGGACGCGCACCGCAGCGATCACCGGCGCCTACGTCGCGCTGGCGGATGCCCTGCGCAGCCTGCGGCGGCGCAAAGTGCTGCACGCGGATCCCCTGCACGGCCAGATCGCGGCCGTGTCCGTCGGCGTGTACCGGGGCGTCCCGGTGCTCGACCTCGACTATGCCGAGGACTCGGAGGCGGAGACCGACATGAATGTCGTCATGAACGAGGCCGGTGCTTTCGTCGAGATCCAGGGAACGGCCGAAGGCCACGCATTCCGCCGCTCGGAGCTCGACCAGCTGCTGGATCTCGCCGGCAGCGGCATCGCGACGCTGCTGTCGCTGCAACAGGCGGCGTTGCGCGGGTGAACGGCGTCGGTCCGCGGGTGGTGCTCGCCACGGGGAATCCGGGCAAGGCCCGGGAGATCGGTGCGCTGCTGGCGCCGGCCGGGCTGGAGGTCCTGTCACAGGCGGCATTCGGCCTGGTCTCGGCGGACGAGACGGGAGCGACCTTCATCGAGAACGCCCTGCTGAAGGCGCGTCATGCCGCCGCCGGCAGCGGCCTGCCGGCCATCGCCGACGATTCCGGGCTGGTGGTCGATGCGCTGGGCGGCGCGCCCGGCATTCACTCGGCACGCTACTCCGCCGAGGGCGGCGACGCGGCCAACGTGCGCAAGCTGCTGGCCGAGCTCGAGGGGGTGTCCGAGGCGCTTCGCGGGGCGCGCTTCGTGTGTGTTGCCGTCCTGCTCCGGCATCCCGCGGATCCCTTGCCGATCGTCTGCGAGGGACGCTGGGAAGGCACGATCGCCGGCGCACCCCGGGGCAGCGGCGGCTTCGGCTACGATCCCGTCTTCATCCCGCGCGGAGAAAAGCGCAGCGCAGCCGAGCTTGGGCCTGGCGAGAAGAACCGCGTCAGTCATCGTGGCCGTGCTTTCGATGCGCTTCTCGAGCGCCTGCGGTACGCCGGCGGATCGCCGCCCGCCGGGCGCGCGTGACGGCCGCCGGCCCGGAAGCGGGTCGGGCGAACGCGCCCCTGGGCGTGTATGTCCACCTGCCCTGGTGTGTCAGAAAGTGCCCCTATTGTGACTTCAACAGTCACGAACTTCGGGGAAAAGCGCCGTTCGACAACTATGTCGAGTGTCTTCTCGAGGATCTCGAAGACGACCTGCCGCTGGTGTCCGGACGCGAGGTCGAGACGGTGTTTTTCGGCGGCGGCACGCCGAGCCTTTGTCCGCCGTCGTTGATCGAGCGGTTTCTTGCCGGGCTGGCGACCCGGCTGCCTGTCGCCGCCACGGCGGAGATCACCCTGGAAGCCAACCCGGGCACCGTCGAGCGCGGACATTTCAGCGAACTCGCGGCGGCGGGCATCAACCGCGTGTCGCTCGGCGTACAGAGTTTCCAGCCGGACCTGCTGGCCGCGATCGGGCGCATCCACAGCGACCGGGAAGCCTACGCGGCGATCGATGAACTCGCCGGCGCGGGCCTCGGCAACTTCAACCTGGACCTGATGTTCGGCCTGCCCGGCCAGAGCGCACACGCTGCAGCCGCGGATCTCGCCGCCGCCGTGGCCGTTGCGCCGCCCCACTTGTCCCTTTACCAGTTGACGCTCGAGCCGGGCACGCCTTTTCATCGCCGCCCCCCGCCACTGCCCGGCGACGACGACTGCTGGACGATGGAGGAACACGCGACGGCCGTCCTCGAGGCAGCCGGCTACCAGCGCTATGAAGTGTCCGCGTGGTCGCGCCCCGGCCAGGCCTGCCGGCATAACCTGAATTACTGGAATTACGGGGACTACCTGGGGCTCGGCGCGGGGGCGCACGGCAAGCTCAGCCTGGCCGACGGCCGCGTGCTGAGGCGCCAGCGGCGACGGCGTCCCGCGGGATGGATGGCGGGGCCGCGCCTCGAGGAGGAGCGCGTGCTCGGGGCAGAGGAATTGCTCTTCGAGTTCATGCTGAATGCCCTGCGCCTGACCGCGGGCTTCTCGTTGCGGTCATTCTGCACCCGCACCGGTCTCGGCGCCGAGGCGGCCGCGCCCGGCCTCGAGGCGGGCCGGCGGCGGGGCCTCCTCGCCCGCACCGGGGAAGATCACTGGCAGCCCACCGTCCTGGGGCGGCGCTTCCTGAATGACGTGCAGGGGCTTTTTCTGCCGGCATCGTCGGCCTGAACGCATCGACTTATGCACATGGAGGCCGTGCCGGTCGCGATCCCGGACCGATCGGGCCGATGCGCCGGCATCGTGCCGCAGCGGCCACACCCCCTGGGCGCGCAAGTAATTGATTCATATATCCTTCAGACACCTTGGTCGCTTTTTCGCCAATCTGTTCCCGACCTTGCGGCGAGGCCTTCGCAACGCAATCATCAAGCGGGCGTCCACAGAGTTATCCACAGCTTTTGTGGATAAAGTCGAAACGGCATTCCGGGCGAATGCTTAGCCTGCAGAAGTTAAAGTCATTCCTCAGGAGATTGGTGCAGCGCAATCGGCGCGCAGGGGCCCGCGCGAGCCCGGCACGCATGCGTCGATGATCCCTGGTCGGGGCCACCGGCACCTCCCCGGGAACGGGACATGGTTTCGCCGCGTGGGCAGGTGCTTGCCGGGCGACTCCCCGCGCGATACTATGGCGAGCTTTTCCACTGCCCCCCGAGTCCGGAAGGTCGAGCATGAAGTCGAACATCCATCCCGATTACCAAGAGATCAACGTGGTCTGCAGTTGCGGCAACACGTTCACGACGCGCTCCACCCTGGGGAAAGAGCTGCACATCGAGGTCTGTTCGCAGTGCCACCCGTTCTACACGGGCAAGCAGAAGATCCTGGACAGCGGCGGCCGCGTGGACAAGTTCCGTCGCAAATACGGTGGCATGAGCGCCTGACGCCGGCTGTCCGACCGCTGTTTTATCGAGGGGCGCCCGTGAGGCGCCCCTTTTCGTTTGCATCGCGGCGGGGCCTCGTCCGGGCCGGGCTGCACAGGGGCCTGGGCGCACGGCCGGCCTGCGGCGCGGCCCCGGCTGCTGCGCTGCCGCGTCACGGTGCATGATCCGGGACATGACCTTCACGGTGGACTATAATCGGCCGCCGCCACGCGGCAGCGCAACAAGCACCAGGGAAGCGAGCATGAGTGACAAGATCCTGACCCTCAGCAGTGAAGCGGACGGCAAGCGCCTCGAGATGCCGGTGCGCGCGGGCACGGTGGGTCCCGATGTCGTGGACATCGGCGCACTCTACAAGGAGTTCGGCGTGTTCACGCTGGATCCGGGCTTCGTCTCCACGGCGAGTTGCGAAAGCGCGATCACCTATATCGACGGCGACGAGGGTGTGCTCCTGTATCGCGGCTACCCGGTGGACCAGCTGGCGGAGCGCAGCAGTTTCCTCGAGGTGTCCTACCTGCTGTTGTACGGTGAGCTGCCGACCCGTGCGCAGCTGGAGAATTTCAACCACATCATCACGACGCACACGATGATCAACCAGACGTTGCTGCGTCACTTCAACGGCTTCCACCACAACGCGCACCCGATGGCCATGCTGGCCTCGGTGGTCGGTTCCATGTCGGCCTTCTACCATGACTCCACCGACATCGAGAACGCGCGGCATCGCGAGATTTTCGCGCATCGCATCATTGCCAAGATCCCGACGATCGCCGCCGCCGCCTACAAGCATTCCGTCGGCCAGCCTTTCATCTATCCGCAGAACGACCTCGACTACTGCGCGAACCTGTTGAACATGTTCTTCGCCGTGCCCTGCGCCGATTACCGCGTGGATCCGGTGGCCGCCGAGGCGCTGGACCTGCTCTTCATCCTGCACGCCGACCACGAGCAGAACGCCAGCACGTCCACGGTCCGGCTCGCCGGCAGTTCCGGCACGAATCCCTACGCGGCCATCGCGGCGGGAATCGCCACGCTGTGGGGCCCTGCACACGGCGGAGCCAACGAGGCCGTGCTGACGATGCTGGAGAAGATCGGCTCGGTGGACAACATCCCGAAGTACATCGCCAAGGCGAAAGACAAGGACGACTCCTTCCGCCTGATGGGCTTCGGTCACCGCGTCTACAAGAATTTCGACCCGCGCGCCAAGCTGATCCGCACGATGTGCCACAAGGTGCTCAACCGGCTCGGCCACACCGATTCACCGCTGTTCGAGCTCGCGCTGCGCCTCGAGGAGATCGCGCTCGAGGACGAGTACTTCATCGAGCGCAAGCTGTACCCGAACGTCGATTTCTATTCCGGCATCATCTACCGGGCGATCGGCATCCCGACCTCCATGTTCACGGTCATGTTCGCCATCGCCCGCACGGTCGGCTGGGTCGCGCACTGGCAGGAAATGATCACCGACCCGCAGCGGCGCATCGGTCGGCCGCGGCAGCTGTACACGGGCGCCGGCAGCCGCGACTACACGCCGATCGAGCGGCGCGGACTCTAGGGCTCGTCTTCGTCGGGGCCGTCGTCCGGCCCCTCGTCGAGCAGTGCGGCCACCTCCGCACGCCGCGCGCGATGCATCGGCCCGCCGCCGATCGGGCACAGGGGCGCTTCGCGCAGCCCGAGGTCGGGGAACACCGTGGCCTCGATCGTGACCTGCCCGAGCTCGAACTCGAAATTCGGATAGCTCGCGTGCTCGCCGCCCGGCAGGCGTACCCGCCGGTCCCCGGTCCGGTAACGCACCGCGCGCTCGATGAGCAGAAACGCCACCTCTTCCGGCGTCGGCGCAAATAGATGGAGCGAGACGTCGCTGTGCGGCGTGGCGGTGCCGGCCAGCACCGGCCCGACCAGTCGCGGCTTGAAGCGTGCCAGCAGGTCCATGGCCTGCAATGCCGTTTCGCGCAGGGCACGGACGTTGTCCCGATGGGCGCTGCCACCGAACAGGCGCTGCTGCGCGGCGAGGGCTTCCGAGATCTCCTGGTTCGCCGGCAAAGCGTTCCGGTCCACGATGCCGAGCCGGTCGGCCGCCTTGCGTTTCGCCAGCAGGAAGTCGCGCACGCCCTGCTCGCGCATGATCCTTGCGGCCTCTTCGGCCACCCGGCTGCGTAACTCGGTCGTCCTGTTCAGTGCACGTCTTGGCATGAGCTTCCGTCGATCAGAACAGCCTGTCTTCCTCGGCGCGGTCGCGTCCGTCCGGGAAATCCGCCTCGCCGGGTTCCGCCGCCGGGGGCACGTGCCCCACCCGGAAGGTCTCGAACAGGGTGCCCGGCTCACCGGCGCGGGCCAGGCGGCCAGTCTCCGCGGAGATCCGCACCGTCATCAGGCCGGGCGGTTCGACGCTGCGGCTCGGAGGCGCGCCTTCCAGCGCAGGACCCATGAACTCGATCCACATCGGGAGGGCGGTGGAGGCGCCGGTTTCGCCACGCCCGAGCGGGCGCTCCTGGTCGAAACCCACCCAGGCGGTGGCCACCAGGTCGCCGTTGAAGCCGGCGAACCAGGTGTCGCGGCCGTCGTTGGTGGTCCCGGTCTTGCCGGCAAGATCGCTGCGTTCCAGCGCGCGCGCCCGGACGCCCGTGCCCCGTCGAATGACGTCTTCCAGCATGCTGGCGATGATCCAGGCGTTGCGCGCCTCGACGGCGCGCGGCGGAGGCTCGGCGCTCACCGGCGGCGGCAGCTCGGCATCCGTCGTGTCGTCCACCATGTCCTCGGGTGCGGACTGAGCGAAGTCCGGTAGCAGGCCGTATTCGCATTCCGGACAGGCCCAGGCCGGCTGGCTCTCGTAAAGGGGCGTGTTCTCGGGTCCGTAGATCCGGTCGATGAAATACGGTTCGACGCGGAAGCCGCCGTTCGCGAATGCGGCATAGCCGGTCGCCAGCTCGAGTGGCGTCACGCCGCCGCTGCCGAGCGCCAGCGTGAGGTCGCGCGGCAGCGCCTCCGGCGGGAAGCCGAAGTCGCTGATGTGCTCTGCGGCCGCGGAAATCCCGATTCGCTCGAGGACCCGGATCGAGACGAGGTTGCGCGAGTTCACCAGCGCCTCGCGCAGCCGCATCGGCCCGTAGAAGCGCCCCGTGTAGTTTTGCGGCCGCCAGGTGTCCTCCAGCTGCGGGTCGTCGTATACGACGGGGGCATCGATCTCGATGCTGGCCGCTGTCAGGCCCCGCTCGAGGGCCGCCGAGTAGACGAAGGGCTTGAACGCCGAACCGGGTTGCCGTCGGGCCTGGATGGCGCGGTTGAACTTGCTGAGTTCGAAGTCGAGTCCTCCGCTCAGCGCGACCACGGCGCCGTCGCGCGGATCGAGCACCGTCAGCGCGCCCTGGATCGCCGGCACCTGCGCGAGAGCCCAGGCCGAGTCACGCTCGTCGAGGAGCACCACGTGCCCGGGCGCCACCACGTCCGCGGGCGTTTCGGGCTCCGGACCACGCCGGTCCTCATCGATGTAGCTGCGCGCCCAGCGCATCCCTTCGAACGGCACGCGGACGGGTCCCGTGCCGCGCAGGTGCATGTCGGCGCCCGCCTCGTCCACCGCAAGCACCACGGCGGCGCGCAGTCCCGCAGGTTCGGGATAGCCTTCCAGCAGCAGATCGGCCTCGGCCGGGTCTGCGGGCGGGGCGGGCAGCGTGGCCAGCGGGCCGCGATAGCCGTGTCTGCGGTCGTAATCTTCCAGCGCCGCCCGCACCGCGTGCTGCGCCAGCGGCTGGAGCCGGCTGTCGATGGAGGTCACCACGGCGTAGCCGGCCGTGTAGGCCTCGGGCCCGACGCGGTTGAGCATTTCGTTGCGCGCCATCTCGGCCACCCACGGCGCGCGCACCTCGACCTGTGCGCCGTGCACGCGCGAGACGACAGGCTCCGCAAGGGCGGCCTCCATTTCTGCGGCGTCGATCACGCCGGTCTCGAGCATGCGCCGCAACACGTAGGCGCGCCGCTGGCGGGCCCGCTCCGGGCCGCTGACGGGATTCTCCAGCGAGGGGAGGCGTCCGGTACCGGCGATGAGTGCGATTTCGCCCGTCGTCAGTTCGTGGACCGTCTTGCCGAAATAGACCTCCGCCGCCGCGCCGACCCCGTAGGCGCGCTGGCCGAGGAAAATCTTGTTGAGGTACAGGCTGAGGATTTCCTCCTTCGACAGGATGTGCTCGATGCGCAGTGCGAGGAGGATTTCGCGCACCTTCCTGGAGATCGTCTTCTCGCGGCCGAGAAAGAAGTTGCGCGCCACCTGCATGGTGATCGTGCCGCCGCCCTGGGTGGGTTCGCCGGTCAGGGCGACCGCCACCGCGGCGCGCGTGAGACCCTGCCAGTCCACGCCGGGATGCTCGAAGAAGCGGTCGTCCTCCGCGGCCAGGAACGCCTGCTGGAGCCGCGCGGGAATCTCATCGATTTCCAGCGGTATCCGCCGCTGCTCGCCGAATTCCGCCAGCAGCAGGCCGTCCCGCGTGTAGACCCGCATCGGGACCTGCAGGCGTACCTCGCGCAGCGATTCCACGTCGGGGAGGCTCGGCGCCACATAGTAATAGGCGCCGATCGCGGCCAGGCCGAGGCCGATCACGGACATCGCGGCGACAGCGGCGATGCCATATAGGATGCGCAGGAGAATTCTCATGGGGCGGAGATGTTCGATTCGCCTTTTGCCAAGGCGCTCAGGAGTTTAACATTTCGGCATCGAATTCCCGGCACGGCGCCGTCGTCGGGTTGCGCGGCGGCCTTGAATAAGCGCCACGGGCGGGGCTTTCGGTTCGACGCCGGCGGGGCCCGACAGGTTCCCCGGCTGGCTGGAGTAATATGTCAACCCGTGAACGGGATCACGGATTCTGCGGCGCTTTCTGGCGCAGTGTGGACGTCCGGCGCCCGATGGGCCGGCGGGCGGACTCGGGGAGTCCGTTGCATTACTTAATGTCGTAGTCTATCTTCGCCCTCCAAGCCCCGGACGCTAAAGGAAATTCAAAGTGCTTTTCGGGAGAGCCAACAGGCCCCTGCTGGGGCTGGATATCACGACTTCCTCCGTGAAGCTCATTGAGCTTTCGAAGTCCGGGGATACCTATCGCGTCGAGGCTTATGCGGCCGAGGCGACACCCCTGAATGCCGTGAACGAAAAAGCCATCGTCGACGCCCAGGTGGTCGGCGAGGCCGTGCGCCGTGCAGTGAAGCGCTCCGGGGCCCGTTCGCGGGAGGCTGCGGTCGCCATCAGCGGCGACGCTGCGATCACCAAGATCATCCAGATGCCGGCCACGTTCAGCGGCGCCGAACTGGAAGGCCAGGTGGAACTCCAGGCCGACCAGTACATCCCCTTCCCGATGGAAGAGGTGAGCTACGATTTCGAGGTCGTGGGTCCTACTGCGAAGGACCCGGACATGATCGACGTGTTGCTGGTGGCGACGCGCACCGAGAACGTCGAGCAACGCCAGGCGGCGGTCGAGGCCGCGGGACTGCGGGCCCGCATCATGGATGTCGAGCCCTTCGCGGTGGAAAACGCCTGCCGCCTCCTGCGGCACCAGATGCAGGACGAAGGCATGGGCCACAACGTGGCGGTCATGGATTTCGGCGCCAGCAGCACCACCTTCAGCGTCCTGCGGGACCTCAAGGTCACCTACACGCGAGATTTCGCCTTCGGCGGCCAGCAGCTGACCGAAGAGATCATGCGGACCTACGGGTTGACGCTCGAGGAGTCGGGCCGCGCCAAGAAAGAAGGCGGCCTGCCGAGCAACTACGAGCCCGAGATTCTCGAGCCCTTCATCGACGACATGACGCAACAGGTGAGCCGCTCGCTGCAGTTCTTCCTCGCGTCCGGGACCAACCGCGAGCCGCCGGAACAGATCCTCGTGTGCGGCGGTTGCGCTAACATCCCGGGGGTTGCGGACGTGATCGGCAGCCGGGTGGGGATCCCGACGCAGATCGGCAATCCGCTGGGCATGATGAAACTCTCCTCCAAGGCCCGTTCGCAGGGTGTGCTCAAGGACGCCACCGCGCTCCTGACGGCCTGCGGCCTGGCGCTCAGGAGCTTCGACTGATGCATCGCATAAACCTGCTTCCCTGGCGCGAGGAACAGCGCAAGGAACGCCAGAAGAACTTCGTCATCGCGGCCGTGGCCTCGATCCTGGTCGGTGTGCTGATCATGTGGTCGGTGAACACCTTCCTGCAGTCGCGCATCGACCACCAGAACGCACGCAACCAGCGCCTGACGCAGGAAATCGCCACGCTGGACGACCAGATCAAGGAGATCCGCAACCTGCGGCTGCGCAAGGAGCGGCTCCTGCTTCGCATGGCGGCCATCGACGAACTGCAGCGCGCCCGCCCGGAGGTCGCCCGCCTGTTCGACGAGGTCGTGGAGGTCATGCCGGACGGCGTGTATCTCACCGAGTTCACCCAGGACAACCGCAGCCTCCTGTTCAAGGGCGTGGCCGAATCGAGCACGCGAGTCTCGGCGCTGATGCGCAACATCGCGGGCTCCGAGACCATGACCGATCCGCGGCTGCAGGTGGTCCAGTCGGGCCAGCCGCAACGCGGTGCCGCGGCGGCGCCCCGCGGCCCCGGGCGCCAGGCCGAGTTTGCGCTCGCCGCGCGGCAGACCGGTGGCGGCGATGAAGAAGAGGAGGTGCTGGAGCCATGAACTTCATCGACCAGCTCCGCGGTCTCGACACCCAGGACATCGGCCGCTGGCCGCCGCTGTTTCGCGGCATCGCGATCGGCATCATTTTCGTCCTGGTCGCCGTCGGCGGCACCTACTATTTCGTCTGGCGCAACAAGATTCCGCAGCTCGAGCAGGTGCAGCGCCAGGAACTCGACCTGCGGGCCACCTTCGAAAGCCGGCAACGGCTGGCCGCCAACCTGGACGCCTACAAGGACCAGCTCGAGGAAGTCGAGCGGACCTTCGGCGCGATGCTTCGCCAGTTGCCCGGTGAGACCGAGGTCCCGAGCCTGCTGATCGACATATCGCAGACCGGCCTCGCCGCAGGCCTCGAGGAACGGCTCTTCCAGCCGATGAGTGAAGTGACGCGCGAGGCGTACAGCGAGCTGCCGATCAAGATGCAGCTCGTCGGCACCTATCACGAACTGGGGAATTTCGTCAGCGGCGTCGTGGCGCTGCCGCGCATCGTCACGCTGCACGATGTCGTGCTCAAGCCGGAACAGACCGGCGACCGTAATGCGGCGCCGAGCCAGCGCCTCGTGATGGACGTGACGGCGAAAACCTATCGTTACCTCGAGGACGAGGATCCAGGGCAATGAGCGCATCCATTCGCACCGTCGTCGCCGCTGCGCTCCTGGCCGTCGTCCTGCTGGTCACCGGCTGCTCGGGCGGCATGGCCGACCTCGATGCTTATATCGCCGAGGTCAAGGCCCGTCCCGGCGGGCGTATCGATCCCCTGCCCGAGATCAAGACCTACGAGAGTTTCCGCTACGATCCGGGCGACGCCCGCTCGCCGTTCGTGCCCGACCTTCCGACGGCCGGCACCCCGGGCGGCGTCAGGCCGGACGTGGACCGTCGGCGGGAGTACCTGGAAGGATTCCCCCTCGACACGTTGAGCATGGTCGGCACGCTCAACATGGGCGGCCAGCGCTATGGCCTCGTCCAGACGTCTGACAACCTGGTTCACCGGGTCCTCGTCGGTAATTACGTCGGCCAGAACGATGGCCGTATCGTTTCCATCACCAGTTCCGAGATCCAGGTGCTGGAGATCGTCCCGGATGGCCTCGGGGGTTATACCGAGCGGGCGGCCTCCATCAGCCTGGGTGATACATGAAGCTCGGGGAGAAAGCACTCATGATGCGCGATCAATGGCGGAGCAACAGGACAGGCGGGACCGGCACGAGGTCGCGACTGGGCTGGTGGACCCTCGCCGCACTGCCCCTGCTGTGGTGGTCCGGCGCGGCCTCGGCGCAACAAGGCCTGCAGCTGACGGATCTCGACGTCAGCACGTTGCCCGGCGAGCGGGTCGTGCTGGTCCTGACCACGAGCGGCCCTGCCCCGGAGCCGCTGGCTTTCACGATCGAGGATCCCGCGCGGATTTCGCTCGATCTTCCCGGCACCAGCCTCGGGCTCGGCGAGCGGCGCCGCGACATCAAGCGCGGCGCGCTGGACACGATCATGATGGCGGAGGCCCAGGGCCGCACGCGCATCGTGCTGAATCTCGATTCGATGGTGCCCTATGAGACTGCGGTGGCAGGTGACCGGATCACCCTGACGCTCGGCGCGCCGGCAGCCGCCGTCGCCACCACGCGCCCCACCGTATTCGGCCAGCCTTCCGGCACCCCCGATCCGACCCCGGTGGCGCGCGGCGGCGTGGAAATCAGCAGCATCGATTTCCGTCGCTCCGCCGACGGCGCGGGCCGGGTGATCGTCGACCTGAGTGATCCTTCCGTGCCGATCGATATTCGCGAGGAAGCCAATCGAACGGTGGTCGAGTTCCGCGGCGCGACGCTGCCCGATGAGATGCTACGCCGTCTCGACGTGCTCGATTTCGCGACCCCGGTGGAGTTCATCGACAGCGTGCGCTTCCCCGGCGGCGCGCGACTGGTCATCGAGGCAGGCGGAGACTACGAGCAGCTCGCCTACCAGGCCGACAACCAGTTCAGCATCGAGTTCCGGCCCGTCGCAGCGGAGGATATGCAGGACCTCGGCGTATTCGACGAGCGCAAGGAATACACCGGCGAAGCCCTCACCCTCAATTTCCAGGACATCGAGGTGCGCGCCGTGCTGCAGCTCCTCGCGGAGATCAGCGGCCTCAACGTGGTCGTCAGCGACACGGTCAGCGGCAATGTCACGCTGCGTCTCGACAGCGTGCCCTGGGACCAGGCTCTCGACATCATCCTGACGACCAAGGGCCTCGACATGCGCCAGGTGGGCAGTGTCGTGCTGGTGGCGCCCGCGGCCGAGATCGCGGCGCGCGAGAAGCAGGAGCTCGAGGCGAAGCAGGACATCCAGGAGCTGGCGCCGCTGCGTCTCGAGTTCCTGCAGGTCAACTACGCGAAGGCCTCCGACCTCGCCGCGCTGCTGACGGAGACCTCCGGCCAGGGCGGCGGCAGCGCCGGCTCGCGCACGATGTTGTCCGAGCGCGGCAACGTGAGCATCGACGAGCGCACCAACACGCTCTTGATCAACGACACGGCCGACCGCATCGCCGATGTGCGCCGGCTCGTGGCGGCGCTCGATATCCCGGTGCGCCAGGTGTTGATCGAATCGCGCATCGTGGTCGCCAACGACGACTTCAGCCGTGAGCTGGGCGTGCGCATGGGCGCGACCTATGTCCGCGAGAACGGCTCCGACGGCCTGATCTCCATCACCGGCAGCGGCCAGGGATCCAACACGATCGTCGGCTCAGGACTGGACAACCTGAACAACACGGGTACGGCCTTCCCCGTGAGTCTTCCGGGAATCGATGAGCGCTACAACGTGAACCTGCCGATCAGCGATGCCGCGGGGCGGATCGGGCTGGCGATTCTCGGCTCCGATTACCTCGTGGATCTCGAACTGTCCGCGGCGCAGGCCGAGGGCCGGGGCGAGATCGTCTCCAGTCCGCGCGTCATCACCGCCAACCAGAAAGAAGCGCTGATCGAGCAGGGCGTGGAGATCCCCTTCCAGGAAGCCTCCGCCAGCGGCGCGACGGCCACGCAGTTCAAGAAGGCGGTGCTGAGCCTCACGGTCACGCCGCAGATCACGCCCGACGACCGGATCATCATGGACCTGGCCGTCACCCAGGACACCGTCGGCCAGATCGTGCCGAGCGCGACCGGCGGCAACGTGCCCAGCATCGACACCCGCCGGATCATCACCCAGGTGCTGGTCAACGACGGCGAGACCGTCGTGCTGGGGGGCATTTACGAAACCGAGCGGCGCGATACCGAGGACAAGGTGCCCTTCCTTGGCGACATCCCGGGCGTCGGTCGCCTGTTCAAGCGGGACAGCTCGGTCTCGAGCAAGCGCGAGCTGCTGATTTTCGTCACGCCGAAGATCCTCCGTGAAGGCAGCAACATCTATTGATCGCCCAGGAGCTGATGCGAGTGAGCCCCATTATGAGTAACAGATTCACACGCCGGGTCATCGGGTTGCCCGCATTCCTGGCCGCCATGTTCCTCGTCGGGTGCGGCAGCGATTCCACGATCGTCCAGCCGGAACCCCCGGAGGGGGGCGGTGGAACATCTCCCGTGTCGTCGATCACGCTCGTGGCCAGCAGCAACCTGCTGCCTTCCGCGGGCAGCAATCCCGTGACGCTGACCGCCTTCGTCCGCGATGCGAACAATAACGTCGTGGAAGGGGTACCCGTGACCTTCAGCGCCGACTCGGGGCTGCTCCAGGTCATCGATTCGCTCACCGACGCCACCGGCAGCGCGAGCGCGGAGCTCGGCACGGGCGGCGACCCGACCAATCGTCCGATCGTCGTCCAGGCCTCCACCGGGACTCTTGCGGATGCCGTGACGGTCACGGTGTCGGGCACGACCCTGACGCTCGAGGGGCCGGACAACGTGATCCTCGGCGACGTGGTGCCGTTCACCGCCCGGTTGAGAAACTCGGCCGGCGCAGGGCTTGGCGGGCGCAGCGTCGAGATCAGTTCGGAGGCGGGCAATGTGCTGTCCGCGACCTCGCTGGTCACCAACACCCAGGGCGATGTCAGTTTCGAAGTCACCGGGACCGAGGGCGGGGACGACACGATCGCCGCGACCGCGCTCGGGCTCACGGCCCAGGCGCCCTTGTCGGTCAGCGCCGAGGACAGCCTGGTGTTCATCGAGCCGGTCGGCGGGGCGGAGATCCCGCTGGGCACCAGCCAGCCCGTCACCGTCGAGTGGCGCGTCGGAGGAGTTGCCCAGTCGGGCACCGTCAACTTCAGCACCACGCGCGGCCAGTTGTCCGCCCTGAGTGCGGCCCTGGTCGACGGTAGCGCCACCGTTAACATCAGCGCGGCGACCGCCGGACCGGCCACGCTCACGGCCCGCGTCGGCAGCGCCGGCCCGGAGACGCAGCGCGCCGTCGAGTTCGTGGCGACGACCCCCGCGACGATCGTCGTGCAGGCGAGCCGCTTCACCGTCGGCCCGGGTGAGCAGAGCACCATCGTCGCCACCGTCCGCGACGCGGCCGGCAACCCGGTGAAGAACAAGGTCGTGCAGTTCCAGATCGAGGATGTCACCGGCGGCAGCCTGTCCGTGGGGACGGCGACGACCGGCAGCGCCGGCACGGCGCAGACCATCTACACCGGCGGAGAGACTATCAGCGGCAGCGGCGATGTCATCATCACCGCGATCGTCCAGGAGGACCCGACGCTCACCGAGACGGTTGGACTGACCGTGGCGAGGCGCGAGGTCGATATCAGCATCGGTACCGGCAACGAGTTGTTCGAGCCGAACAGCGCCACCTACGAGCGGGAGTTCATCGTGCAGGTGACGGACAGCCAGGGCGTCGGCGTGCCCAACGCGCAGGTGCAGCTCTCGGCGCGCTCCAAGATCTATCGCAAGGGCTTCTACGTCGAGGGCGACAACGACCAGTGGGTGGTCGGGCCGAACCTGACCTGCCCGGACGAGGACTTCAACGCCAACGGGCAGCTCGACGCCAACGAGGATTTCAACAACTCCGGCCAGCTCGAGGCCGGCAACGCGGTGTCCGTGTCGCCCGGGGAGGTCGTGACGAACGACAGCGGCACGGCCCTGTTCCGCATCGTCTACGCGCAGGAATTCGGCAACTGGCTGACCGTGACCATCAATGCGCGCGCCGCCGTGCAGGGCACGGCCTTCGAGGAGAGCTCGGACCACGCGCTGGAAATCCTGGCCTCGGATGCGAACGTCAACCAGAGTCCGCCGGGCGGGATCATCAGCCGTTTCGGCGGCTCCGATCTCGATGCCACGCCGGATGCGACGGATCCGCTCCTGGGCGATCCCCTGGGGGGGCAGCGCCTCATCGAGCTCGGCTTCCCCGGTGGACGCCCGCTCGGTTGCCGCACGCTGAACTAGCATCGGCCGGTTGCGGTTATGATTACGGGGCCGGCGTAAGCCGGCCTCGTGTTATGGGGCAGACGGACGGGTCATGGCGCTTAGCAACATCTTCCTGGTCGGGCCGATGGGCGCCGGCAAGTCGGCGGTAGGCCGGCAACTCGCGCGGATGTTGCAGCTGGAATTTCATGACAGCGACGCGGCTGTCGAGCAGCGTACCGGCGTCGATATCGCATTCATATTCGAGAAAGAAGGCGAGGCGGGTTTCCGCCGCCGGGAGCGCGAAGTCATTCACGCACTGACGGCCCTCGAAGGTATAGTCCTGGCCACCGGCGGAGGCGCGGTGCTGGACGCCGACAACCGCGCGGTGCTGGCATCGCGCGGCCGGGTCGTCTACCTTGACGCCTCGGTGGAGCAGCAACTCGAGCGGACGAGGTTATCGAACCATCGTCCACTGCTGGAGACGCCTGATCCGGCCGGTCGCCTGGCGGAGTTGATGCAGGAGAGAGCGCCGCTTTATCGGGAACTGGCGACGCTTGTCGTCGCCACGGACGGTCGCATGGTGCGGGAGGTCGCGCAGGAAATCCGCCGCCGCCTGGCCGCACCCAACGAGGATGGCTGAGGCAAGCTATGCACGCGTTGAATGTATCCCTGGGACAGAGGTCCTACCCGGTGCTGATCGGGCGGCAGCTGCTTGGCCGGGCCGAGGTGTTGGCGCCCTACCTCGCGGGGCGGCAGGTGATGATCGTCACCAACGAGATCGTCGCGCCGCTCTGGCTCAAGCCGCTGCGCGCCGTGCTTGCCGAACACGAGGTCGCAGTGCATGTGCTGCCCGACGGCGAAGACCAGAAGAGTCTCGACAGCCTGGCGGTGCTGTTCGATGTCCTGGCGGAAAAGCGCTTCAACCGGGATGCGACGATCGTGACCCTCGGCGGCGGCGTGATCGGCGACCTGGGCGGATTTGCTGCAGCCTGCTGGCAGCGGGGCATCAGTTTCGTCCAGATCCCCACCACCCTGCTGGCCCAGGTCGATGCGGCCGTGGGCGGCAAGACCGCGGTGAACATCCCGGCGGGGAAGAACCTGGTCGGCGCGTTCCACCAGCCCAGCGCGGTCATCGCCGATACGGCGACGCTCGGGACCCTGGGACGGAAGGAATACTGCGCCGGGCTCGGCGAGGTCGTGAAGTACGGTCTCGGCCTCGAGGCCGGCCTGTTCGACTGGCTCGAGGACAATCTCGCCGCCGTGCTCGATCGGGAGCCTGCCGCGCTGGAACGGCTGGTGTACTGGTGTTGCGCGATCAAGGCCTCGGTGGTCGCCGCGGACGAGCGTGAGCATGGACAGCGTGCCCTGCTGAATCTCGGTCACACCTTCGCCCACGCGATCGAGGCCTCGATTTCCTACGGTTCCTGGCTGCACGGCGAGGCCGTCGCGGTCGGGCTCGTGATGGCGTCGGAACTCGCCGTACGGCTCGACATGCTGGATCCTGACAGCGTCCGGCGGGTGCGGGCCCTGCTCGAGGCGGCCGGCTTGCCGACCCGTCCGCCGCCGGTCGGGGCCGAGCGTCTCAAGATGCTGATGTCCATCGACAAGAAGATCGCGGCCGGACGATTGCGCTTCATCCTGCCGACCGGAATCGGCTCGAGCGTCGCCAGGGACGACGTCCCGGAGGCCGATCTCGACGCGGTGCTGGCGATGGCAGACGGCAGGTGAGCGAGACGCTGGCCTGCTGGGCCAGTCACGATGCGGCCTCCCGCGGTCGCGTCCGTCCCGAGGCGCCGCCGCTCTACCGCAGCGAATACCAGCGTGACCGTGACCGGATCATCCACTCGACGGCCTTCCGGCGGCTCGTCTACAAGACCCAGGTGTTCGTCAATCACGAGGGCGACCTCTACCGGACGCGCCTGACGCACTCGCTGGAGGTCGCGCAGATCGCCCGCACCATCGCGGGGGCACTGGGGCTGAATTCCTACCTGGCCGAGGCCATCTGCCTCGCCCACGACCTGGGCCACACGCCGTTCGGCCATGCCGGCCAGGAAGCGCTGAATCGCTGCATGGCCGACTACGGCGGCTTCGAGCACAACCTGCAGTCGTTGCGCGTGGTGGACGAGCTGGAGGAGAAATACGCCGAGTTCCCCGGCCTGAACCTCATGTTCGAGACGCGCGAGGGCATCCTGAAGCACTGTTCGCGGCGCAACGCGGCGACGCTGGGCGAGCTGGGGCGCCGTTTCCTCGAGGGCTTCGAGCCGTGCCTGGAGGCCCAGCTGGCCAACGTCGCGGACGAGATCGCCTACAACAACCACGATGTCGATGACGGCTTGCGCTCCGGGCTGATCACGGTCGAGGAGCTGGCCGAGGCCCACCTGTTCCGGGAGCAGTACGACATCGTGCGGGATCGCTGGCCGGATCTTGCCGGACGGCGCCTGGTGCACGAGATCGTGCGGCGGATGATCGGCCGCGTGGTGGAGGACGCCATCGTCACCTCGCGCGTTGCCCTGGAGACGGCCGGCCCGGAGTCGGCGGAAGCCGCGCGCCACGCCGGGGAGCGCCTCGTGCGCTTCAGCCCGGAGGTGGGTGCCGCGCACCTCGAGCTCAAGCGCTTCCTGCGCGAACGCCTGTATCGCCACAATCGCGTCATCCGCATGACCACCAAGGCCAAGCGGACGGTCGCCGACCTGTTCGGGGCGTTCATGGAAGAGCCGCGCCTCATGCCCGAGGGCCACGATCACGAGGCCGCGCGCATGGAGGCGCTGCAGGGCCCGGGCGGTCGCGCGCGGGCGGTCGCGGACTACATCGCGGGGATGACGGACCGTTTCGCAATCCTGGAGCACAGCCGCCTGTTCGACCCCAGCGCCCTGGTTTGAGCCCGCCGATCGTGCATTGCGGGCATTCCCGACGATGCCGGGGCGCCTCCGGGTGCTAGAATCGCGCGCTGATCCGAGCGCGGAACCGACTGATGAAACCCAAAGACATCCCTGCCGACGAGCGCCTGATCTTCGCGCTCGATGTGCCCGACGCGGCGCAGGCGCGCGAGCTGGTCGAGGAACTCGGCGACGCCGTGCAGTTTTACAAGCTCGGCCTCGAGCTGTTGATGGCCGGCGGCTATTTCGAGTTGCTCGACTGGCTGGCGGCGCGGGACAAGAAGATCTTCGTCGACCTGAAGTTTTTCGACGTGCCGGCCACGGTGGGGCGCGCGGTGGCGCGGCTCGACGGTCGCGGCGTGACCTTCTGCACGGTGCACGGCAACCAGGGGATCATGGAAGCGGCCGTCGCGGCGCGCGGCGACGTCAAGGTGCTCGCCGTCACGGCGCTGACCAGCCTGGACCGCGGCGATCTCGAGGACATGGGCTTCGCCTGCGACGTGCCGGAACTGGTGCTGTCGCGTGCGCGACGCGCCCTCGAGGCCGGGTGCGACGGGGTCATCTCCTCCGGGCTGGAGGCGGCGCGCCTGCGCGAGCATCTCGATGCGCGCCTGCTGGTCGTCACGCCCGGCATCCGGCCCGTGGACAACCGTCCGGAGGACGACCAGAAGCGCGTCGTCACCGTGGACCAGGCCTTCGGTCTCGGCGCGGATTACATCGTAGTGGGGCGGCCGATCCGGGATGCGCAGGATCCCAGGGCGGCCGCGCAAGCCATCCAGGCCAGTATTGCAAAGGCGGTAAACGCATGACTGTCGAGTTGAAGAACGATCGCTTCCTCCGGGCGCTGAGCCGCCAGCCGGTGGACCGTACCCCCGTGTGGATGATGCGCCAGGCGGGTCGGTACCTGCCCGAGTACCGCGCCACGCGCGCCCAGGCCGGCAGTTTCGTGAAACTGTGCAAGGCGCCGGATCTCGCCTGCGAAGTCACGCTGCAGCCGCTGGAGCGCTATCCGCTGGACGCCGCGATCCTGTTCTCCGATATCCTCACGGTGCCGGATGCCATGGGCCTGGGCCTGTATTTCGAAGGGGGCGAAGGCCCGCGTTTCGAGCGCACCATCCAGACTGCAGCGGACGTGGCGGCCCTGGCGACGCCCGACATGGAGAGCGAACTGCGCTACGTCATGGACGCGGTGCGGACCATCCGCCGCGAACTCGACGGCCGCGTGCCCCTGATCGGCTTCTCGGGCAGCCCGTGGACCGTCGCGACCTACATGGTCGAAGGCGGCACCAGCAAGAACTTCAGCCGCATCAAGGGCATGCTTTACGACAAGCCGGAGTTGCTGCACTCGCTGCTGGAGCGCGTCACGCGCACCACGCTGGATTACCTGAACGCGCAGGTGGCCGCCGGAGCCCAGGCCGTGATGGTGTTCGACACCTGGGGCAGCATCCTCACCCCCAAGACCTATCACACCTTCTCGCTCGACTACATGCAGCGCATCGTCGACGGCGTGACGCGCGAGGCCGAAGGCCGCAAGGTGCCCGTCGTGCTGTTCACCAAGGGCGGCGGGCCCTGGCTGGAAGCCATGGCGGACACGGGTTGCGATGCGTTGGGCGTGGACTGGACCACGGACCTCGCCGAGGCGCGGGCCCGGGTCGGCGATCGGGTCGCCCTGCAGGGCAACCTCGACCCGGCCGTGCTGTACGCCTCACCGGAGGTGATCCGCGAGGAAGTGCGCCAGGTGCTGGAAAGCTTCGGCCACGGTCCCGGCCACGTCTTCAACCTGGGGCACGGCATTCATCCCGAGGTGAAGCCGGAGCACGCCGGGGCGATGATCGAGGCGGTGGTCGAGCTGAGTCCCGCCTACCACCGCTAGGCCACGCGGAAGCGGGCCGGTCAGGCCAAAGCGGGGTCGTCGGGTGGCGCCCAGGCCGCCACCGGCTCCGCCGCGAGGATCGAGTCCATGATGGCCGTCTCGCGGCTGACGATGGTGTCGATGAACTCGTCGGAGCCCTTCATGGCGCGGAACGCCACGAAGCCGCGCTGGATGAAGTCGTGCAGCGCCAGCAGCCCGGACATTTTTGCCGGGCCCTTGCCGAGCTTGACGGCGTTGTAGATGAAGGGCTTGAACACGACGCTGTCGAGCGAGGTGCCGACGTCCTCGACGATGCTGATCTGGCGTTGCCGGGCTTCCACGTTGCCGCAGCGCCGGTAGGCCTCGGCATAGGACTCGGCGTCGAGGCGGTCGCCGATGCCCATCTCGCCCCAGAGCATCGCGACCATGTCCAGGTCGAGTTCCTGGCTGATCGCATGCAGTTCGATGCCGATGCTGATGGTGTGCAGCGCCGCGCCGGGCATGACCCGCGACATGATCGGGTAGACGCGCTCCACGCCCTCGTCGCGCGCGGAAAAATCCTTGTCACCGTAGAGGTCCGTCAGGAAGAACTCCACCGCCTTGCGGTAGCGGGAGACCTCGAGCAGGTCGCGATAGGTGTAGCGCAGGCGCCTGGCCTGCCAGGACGCCAGGATCCGGCATTCGGGCCGCAGCCCATGTTCGTCATACTGGCGGAGGCGGGCGAGCCGGCTGCGCTCGAGCTGTTCGGCGAGCCGCCTGGCCCCGTCTTCCTTGATATCTGCCCTGCCCATGGCACGGCATTGTAGATGCAGAGCGATGATTTTGCTTGCGTTAAATGACATGGCGGGAATTGCGACTTGTCACTGTGACACACTGCTTCGCGGTGTTATCCTGCAAAGATCAAACAGTTGTTTGAGGCAGGATTATGTCAAAGAATAACGGCGGTAAATCCCTGGTGGACAACCCGATTACGCGGCTGGTGCGCGGCTCGGCCAACCAGGTATGGCACGCGGGCCGCGGCGCGGTGTCCATGGCTGAAACCGAGGGCGGCCGCCTGGTCGGTGGCCTGCTGAATATCGGCGGCCGGATCGACCGGGGCGCGAAAAGCCGCGTCTACGAGGCGCGCAGCTCGGCGACGGAGGCCTGGGATCGACTCGAGGACGCGTTCGTGCATCGCGTGGCGCGGGCATTGAATGCGCTGCAGATCCCCACCGCGCGCGATATCAAGGAACTGAACGGGCGCGTCGAGGCCCTGCAGCGCGCAGTACTCGCGCTCGAGCGGCGCGCCGCGCAGGCGCAGGCGCTCGAGGCGTCATCGCGGCAGCGCGGCCCGCGTCCGGGTCCCAAGGCCGGCGCACGCCAGGCCGGCGTGAAAAAGACCGCCGTGCGAAAAGCCAGTGCGCGGAAAGCCGGCGCCCGGGCAGCCGGCGTTCGCAAGGCGCCGACGCCAGCGACGGGTCCCGCCGCCGCGCCGAAGCCTGCGCGGCCGGTGGCGAAGAAGAAGGCCGGTAGCTGACGCGATGTTGCAGACCCAGCACATGCACCAGCAGGACAAGGCCAGCGGGCCGAAGATCGGCCTCGCGCTGGCCGGCGGCGGGCCGCTGGGCGGCATCTACGAGATCGGCGCCCTGCTGGCGCTCAACGAGGCGATCGACGGGCTCGATTTCGCCGACGTCGATGTCTACGTGGGCGTCTCCGCGGGGTCGTTCGTCGCCTCCACCCTGGCGAACGGAATCTCCGTAGAGGAAATGGGCCGCCTGCTCGTCAGCCGCCGCGGCCGACCGCAACGTTTCGATCCGGCGCTGTTCCTGCAGCCGAATTTCCCGGAGTACCTGCGCCGCTCTTCCCAGCTGCCGCGCCTGCTGCTCGAGGGCCTCTGGGGCTTCGCGCGGAACCCGTTGAAACAGGGCTTGCTCGAGTCGTTGAGCGGGCTGGCCAAGGCCATTCCGACCGCGGTGTTCGACAACCAGCCGATCGAGCGCTTTCTCGCCGACCTGTTCAGTAATCGGGGCATGACCAACGATTTCCGCCAGCTCTCTCGCAAGCTCCTGGTGGTCGGGGTGGATCTCGATACCGGCGAGGCCGTGCGCTTCGGTTCGCCGGGGCACGACGACGTGCCGATTTCCCAGGCCGTGCAGGCGAGCACCGCCCTGCCGGGCCTGTATCCGCCGGTGCGCATCGGCGACCGCTATTTCGTGGATGGCGGCCTGAAGCGGACGCTGCACGCCTCGTCGGCGCTGGACGAGGGCGTGGACCTGTTGTTCTGCGTCAACCCGATCGTGCCCTATGACGCGAGCCTCGCGCCCCCGGGCCGCGAGAAACGCCATGACTCACTGGTCGAGGGCGGCTTGCCAGTGGTCCTCTCGCAGACCTTCCGCGCGCTGATTCATTCGCGCATGATCGTCGGCATGGCGAAGTACGAGACCAGCTACGTCGATCGCGACGTCGTGCTGTTCGAACCCGACAGCAGCGACTCGAAGATGTTCTTCACCAACGTGTTCAGCTACGCGAATCGCGAGATGGTCTGCCAGCATGCCTACCGTACGACGCGTCGCGACCTGTGGCTGCGCCGGCGCAAGTTGCGCCCCATCCTCAAGCGCCACGACATCACGATCAACGAGGCCATCCTGCAGGATCGCGACCGCCATTTCACATCGGCGCTGTCGCGCCGCCCCGACCCGATGCGACTCGGCAACTACAAGAACGAAATGACGAACCGCCTTGACGATCTGCTGGACCGGTTGGACATCATCATCCGCTCCTGATCCGGCGCAGCATTCCTTCTTGTAGAACAAGCCTGAACCTCGTTCGGGTCGTCATTCTTTGGTGCCAGTTTTCTCTTGCGCACGCCTGAAAGGCGGGCTACTGTCCGCCATCGCACGAAAAAAATAACCACGGACCACGTCACAGTTTGTTGCACGCGAACAGAGCTGTCACCAGTCCGCCTGTGCGAGTCGAATGACGACTGATGATCGAATCCGAGAGGGGATACACACGATGCTCAAGACAGCCATAGCGCGCCTGGCTACCCGGGGCGCGCTCGTCGCCGCGACGTCCGTAACACTTTTTACCGCGGCCTATGCCGGGCCCGCTGATCCGCGTGCGGATCTCGCCGCCCGGCAGGCGCCCGCGCATATCCAGGCGTTGAAGCTGGACGAGCCGATCTCCAGCGACCTGGATTACCGGGCGCTGCGTCGTATCGATCCCGCTCTGCTCAGGACGACCTCGGACACCGAGGAAGTGCTCATCCGCCTGCGCGAGTCGCCGGTGACCCAGTACGTTGCGCAGGAGACCTCACCGTCGGCGCGCCGCTCCCAGGGCCAGGCCCGCAAGCAGTACCTGCGCGCCGAGCAGAGCGGCTTCATCGCCCGCAGCCAGAACCATGCGCGCCGCTTCGAGGTCTCGGCGCAGACCCAGGTGGTGCTCAACAGTGTCGTCGCGCGCGTCAGCACAGCTGATCTCATCGCGATCGCGCAGGACCCGTCCGTGGACCAGATCAGCCGGGTACGGGATTACGAGCGGCACCTCGTCGAGACGGTGCCGCAGATCGGCGCGGCCATCGCACAGGAACGTGGTTTCGACGGCACGGGCGTCAAGGTCGCGGTCCTCGACAGCGGCATCGATTACATGCACGCCGCGTTCGGCGGACCCGGCACGCTCGACGCCTATGCCGAGGCTTACGGCGCTGATCGCTTCGACAGCGCCAACACCGTGCCCGGTGAATTCTTCCCCACCCCCAAGGTCGTCGGGGGCTTCGATTTCGTGGGTGAGCTCTGGGTCGGCGGCGCCGGCAGCCCGCCACGTACCGAGGATCCGGATCCGATCGGCGCGCCCGGCGTGGGCAGCCACGGCACCAACGTGGCCGACATCATCGCCGGCGTCAACGGCGTCGCGCCGGGTGCCGATCTTTACGCGGTAAAGACCTGCGCAGCGTACTCCTCGGCCTGCAATGGCGTGGCGTTGCTGCTGGGCATGGAGTTTTCCGCCGATCCGAATCGTGACGGCGACATCTCCGATCGCGTCGACATCATCAACATGTCGCTGGGCGCGAATTTCGGCCAGGACTTCGACAACTCGCTGGCCCAGGCCGTGGAGAACCTGAGCGCCATCGGTGTATTGACGGTCGCGTCTGCCGGCAATGGTGGCGACAACCCCTTCATCACCGGCACGCCCGCTGCGGCCAGCACCGCGATTTCCGTGGCGCAGACCCAGGTGGCGTCTGTTGTCGACCGGATGACCGTCGTCGAGCCGGCCGCCGCTGCGGGCGACTACCCGGCGGTGTTCCAGTCCTGGTCGGCGCCGCTGGATGGCGTCATCGAGGGTCTGGTCACTTACCTCGGGCCCTCCAATCTTGGTTGCGAGCCTCTTGATGCGGGTTCCCTGGAAGGCCAGATCGTCCTCGTCGATCGCGGCGACTGCGGTTTCAGCGTCAAGATTTCGAACCTGGCTGCAGCCGGCGCCAAGCTCGGCATCATCGGCCTGGTGACGGCCGATGATCCGTTCAACGGCGGTTTCGGCGGTGGCGAGCCCTTCATTCCGGGCTTCATGATCAGCCAGGGCACGGCGAACATCCTGCGCAGCGGTGAGGCTGTCGTGCGCTTCGATTCCGTCAGCCCCTTCGCCGCGCGCATCGTGGACAGCTCGTCGCGCGGCCCGCGTTTCCGCGACAGCGGCCTCAAGCCCGAGATCGGCGCGCCGGGCGCATCCGTGTCGGCCAATTCCGGCACGGGCGACGGCACCCGCACCTTCGGCGGCACCTCCGGCGCGGCGCCGATGGTGGCCGGCTCGGCCGCGATCCTCATGCAGGCCTTCCCCGGGCGCAGCCTGGCCGAGCTGAAGGCCGTGCTGATGAACACCGCCGAGACCGATGTGGTCGGCGACCTGGCGGGAACCCCGGTGCCCGTCAGCCGCGTGGGTGCAGGCGAAGTCCGCGTCGATGCGGCACTCGCCTCGACCACCGCGGCCTGGGACATCCAGTCCCTGAGCGGTGGCCTGGGCTTCGGCGCGGTCGAGGTTGCTGACGAGCAGATCCGGATCCGGCGCTTCGTGCGGGTCAGGAACTACAGCAACAAGAACGTTTTCTACGCAGTCGAGAACACCTTCCGTTCTGCCGAGGCCGAGGCCTCCGGCGCCGTCGATATCCGTGTGCTGCCGCGCCGGCTCACGATTCCTGCCGGCAAGGACCGGATCATTCGCGTGGACATGACGATCAACGGCGCCAATCTCGAGGGCAACTTCCTCAACTCCGGGGGGAGCTACAGCGGCGCCAACCTGACGCGCAACGAGTACGACGGTTACCTCGTATTCAAGCCGCTGAAGCAGAACCGCAAGGCGACGGCCATCACCATGCCGTGGCACGTGTTGCCCCGCCAGGCGGCGCGCGTCGAGCCCTCGAAGACGACGATCGCCGATGGCGGCGACGTGATCACGCTGACAAACACCGGCGTGGGCACGGCGCAGAACGACGCGTACTCGCTGTTGCTCAGCCTCCCGCAGCAGCCGACCGGCGGGCCGGGAGAATCCTTCCCGAACCCGTCGATCCGCGGCTTCGGTGTGCAAACCTTCCTGGTCCGGGACGGGTTCTGCGGTCCGGGTGACGGGGCCGTGGATTACATCATGGGCCTGGCCTTCAATCTCTGGGAGCGTACGGCCTATTCGCTGTACCCCGGACTGGTCGGTGTGCTGCTCGACACCGACGGCGACGGCGTGCCGGAGTACGATGTGTTCAACATCGCGCGCAATTTCCTGGGATTCCCCGGAGATTGGCGCACCGTGACATTCGCGGTGGACGTGAGCACCGGCCTTGGCAACGTCTTCTTCTTTACCGAGCACGCGCACAATTCTGCGAACCAGGTGCTGCTGGTGTGCAATACGCAGATCGGCAACCAGGCGCTGTTCGCGCCCATGAACGCGCTGGCGTACGTGGACGACGTGTCTTTCGGTGGCTCGTTCAACGCGGCACCGACGGTGTTCGCGCCCCTGGGCGAGCGTTTCTTCACGCCTGACCTGACCGACCTGTCTCCCGGCCAGAGCGGCCAGATGACCGTGCTCGACTTCGGCGCTGCCGGAAACAACCCGGGCGAGCTCGGCCTGCTGCTGATCACCAACGGTGACCGGGGGGCCGGTGCCCACGGCGGTGCTACGGCGGAGACCGAGGCGATCCTGTTCCAGGAGGCGCCGCCACCGGCGGCGGCCGCCCCCGCGCCGCGACCTCGGGGTCGTCGCTAACGGCCGAGTGCTACATGCTGCCAGCCACGGCTGTCAGGACTTTGGAGGCCCCTCTTCGGAGGGGCCTTTTTTATTCCCGCCGTGCGGCCCGGGACGGCCGAGGGCGCAGTGCAGGAAATAGCCCTGCTCCGCGAGACGGTAGTCCAGCGTCGCCTCGCCCGCTGCGATGAGCACGTGCCAGCCGGGCACCAGCGCCTGCGTGTAATTCATGCCGGGCTGCGGGCAGCCCAGCGAACCGTCGTTCCACGTCACGCGGCGCGAATCGGCCACCTCGAGCGACGCCTGCGCCAACCCAGTGCGCTTGGCGGCGTCCGCGAGCACCTGCGCGAGCAGCGACTCCGGCGGCAGCGCCTGCTCCCCCGCCGGTGCCGTGGACAACACGCGCTCAGGCAGCGGGCGGGACATCTCCCGTCCCACCAGGCGGGGATCGGTATCGTTGTCGGGCGATTCGGTCACGGCTCCGCAGCCCGTCGGACCGATGGCCAGGCAGAGGACGCCGGCCAGGAGCCGGCCCCTGTGCAGGGAGGCGTTGATGGCTTTCATGGTGTTGCGATCCTCGCGTAGGCGTCAGTTGACTCACATGATGGTCCCGGGTCACCGAAGGTCGCAATGGTTGCGCCGCGGGCGATACCCGCGAGCGGCCTCAGCGATGTCGGCGTAGTTTACATTCCGCCGGCCCGTCGCTCTCCGCGCAGAAAGTAAATGTTCGATAACACACACAATTTCTCGTCTGGCATGGATGCTGCTTGAGTCTTCTTTCTTAAGCAGTCGCTTCGACGCGCTGCATAACAAGCCGATTCAAGAACAAGGGAAGGACAGGAGAAATCACATGCGACTTGGGAATTTTCTGAAAGCCGTAGCGGGAGCAGTGCTCCTCGCCATTTCGGCAGGAGCACATGCCGGACCGATCACTATCGAGGGCTTTACCGGTGCCTATGGGTTCGAGAATTGGTCGCCGACGACAATCGGTATCGCCGAGATCGACACAATAGGAATCAAGGGGGAACCCGATGATGAACTCGGACTCACTTGCGAGGACACCTGCAGCATCGAACTCCTGGTTAACTCCAACATCAACGGCAGTGTAAGTTTTTCGTGGGATGTGATTTTGGCAGATCCCTTTTATATCGCCGGGGTTCTCGAATTCGTGCTGAATGGTGTGGCGACGAATATATTCGGCATCACTCAGGTCTTCGATCAGGGCGCACTAGGTTTGGTCAATGAGTTCGGGTCCGGCACCTTCGATATTCTCGCCGGCGACGTATTTGGCTTCCGTCTCACGGCGCTCGGATTCGATCCCGGCTTCGGAGATCTCGCTGAGCTGGTCATCGGTGATTTCCGCGTCGTGGGCACGGTCCCCGAACCCGGCACCCTGGCGCTCCTGTCGCTCGGCCTGCTGGGCGCCGGCGCGATGCGTAGCCGTCGCCGCGGCTGAGGCTCCACGCAGCAGCTTCGATTCAAGGGCCCCGCGAGCTCAGCCCGCGGGGCCCTTGCTCATTCAGGCCGTGCCGTCGCGCAACTCGCGGCGCAGGATCTTGCCGACATTGGTCTTCGGCAGTTCGTCGCGGAACTCCACCAGCCGCGGGACCTTGTAGCCGGTCAGGCTTTCCCGGCAGAAGGCGATGAGTTCCTTGTCGGTGACGCTCTCGCCGGGCTTGCGGACGATGAACAGCTTCACGATCTCGCCGGACTTCTCGTCCGGAATCCCGACGGCTGCCGCCTCGAGCACCGCGGGGTGCATCACGGCCACGCCCTCGACCTCGTTGGGGTACACGTTGAAACCGGACACCAGGATCATGTCCTTCTTGCGGTCCTCGATGAACACGTAACCCTTGTCGTCCATCCGCCCCATGTCCCCCGAGCGGAACCAGCCGCCCTCGAGCATGACCTTGGCCGTCTCGTCGGGACGGTTCCAGTAGCCGGCCATGACCTGCGGGCCGCGGATGCAGATTTCTCCCACGGCGCCGATGCCAAGGTCGTTGCCTTCCTCGTCCCGGATGCTCACCTCGGTGGACGAGATGGGCAGGCCGATCGAGCCGTTGAAGTCGGTGTTGGTCATCGGGTTGATGCACGCCGCCGGCGAGGTCTCGGTGAGGCCGTAGGCCTCGATCAGCGGCTTGCCGGTCGCTTGCTTCCAGCGTTCCGCGACGGCGCGTTGCACGGCCATGCCGCCGCCGAGGGTGGCTTTCAGCTGGCTGAAATCCACCTCGTCGAAGCCCGGCGTGTTCAGCAGGCCGTTGAACAGCGTGTTGACGCCGGTGATGAAGGTGAACTTCTGCTTCTTCAGTTCCTTGATGAAGCCGGGCATGTCGCGCGGATTCGTGATCAGGATGTTGTTGCCGCCCATGAAGGTGAAGGTGAAGAAGTTCGCCGTCAGCGAGAAGATGTGATACAGCGGCAGCGGCGTGATGACCACCGACTGGCCTTCGGTCACCGTGGCGCTCAGCCAGGCGCGCGCCTGCAGGACGTTGGCGATGATGTTGCGATGGATGAGCACCGCGCCTTTCGCGACGCCGGTCGTGCCGCCGGTGTACTGCAGGAACGCCACGTCCTCGTGGCCAAGGGACGGCCGGTCCATGGTCTGCCACTTGCCCTCTTTCAAAGCCTTGTGGAAGGACACGGCGTCCGGGATGTTCCACTCCGGGACCATCTTCTTCACGCGGCGGATGACGAAATTCACCAGCTGGCGTTTCGGCGCCGGCAGCATGTCGCCGATGGCGGTCACGACCACCGTCTTGATGGCCGTGTTGTTGCGCACCTTGGCCAGCGTGCCGGCGAAGTTCTCGACGATGATGATCGCCTTGGCGCCGGAGTCCTTGAGCTGGTGCTCGAGTTCGCGCGGCGTGTACAGCGGGTTGACGTTGGTGACCGTGAGCCCGGCGCGCAGGATCGCGGCCACCGCCACGGCGTACTGGATGACGTTGGGCATCATCACCGCGACGCGGTCGCCCTTGGACAGCCCGGCATTCTTCTGCAGCCAGGCGCCGAGGTAGCGCGAGCACTGGTCCAGTTCACCGAAGGTGATCGAGTGGCCCATGTTGGTGAAGGCCGGCAGGCTCCGGTACTTCTCGAAGGACTGCTCGAGGAACTCGCGGAGCGACGGGAACTCGTTCACGTCGATCTCCGCGGGCACGCCCTCGGGATATTCTTTCAGCCAGATCTTTTCCATCGTTTCCCCACCGACTCCAGCGTCATTTGTTATGTGTCGTAGTGATCTTACCGTTTAGCAGCGGTTCAAGCGCGGGCCAGACGTTCTCGACGATCACCGGCTGCGCCTGGGCCGTCGGGTGAATCCCGTCCGCCTGCATCAGGCCCGGCTGCAGCGCGACGCCCTCGAGGATGAACGGGATCAGGCCGGTGTCGTACTCTTGCGCGAGTTCGTGGAACACCTCGTGGAAGTCGCTCGTGTAGGCCGGGCCGTAATTCGGCGGGATATGGATGCCCGCCAGGACCACGTCGGCGCCCGCATCTGAAGAAAGTTGAATCATCCTGGCCAGGTTGCGTCGAATCTCCGCTATGGGCAGGGCGCGGAGCCCGTCGTTTCCGCCCAGGGCGATCACCACGATGGACGGTGAATTGCGCTCCAGGGCGCGGGGCAGGCGCGCCAGGCCGCCGCTGGTGGTGTCGCCGCTGATGCTCGCGTTGACGACGCGGTGGGGGTAGCCGTCGGCGGCGAGACGCTCCTGCAGCAGCCGGGGCCAGTTTTCTGTCATGGTGAGGCCATAGCCCGCACTGAGGCTGTCCCCCACAATAAGCACCACGGGCGGCGCAGCGACGGCGGTGCCCGTGAACAGCAAGATCGAGAGTAAAAGGATTCTGTACATGCAACAGGCGACCGGAGCACAGCCGGTTCTCAAGTCCGCAGGGTTGACGAAGAAGGTTAGCAGTCCGGAGGGCGAGCTTACCATCCTGGACCAGGCGGATCTCGAGATTTCCGCGGGCGAGTCCGTGGCGATTCTCGGCCCTTCCGGGGCCGGCAAATCCACCCTGCTGTCGCTGCTGGCGGGCCTAGACCTGCCGACCAGCGGCCAGGTCTGGGTCAACGGCCGCGAGCTGACCGCGCTCGACGAGGACGGGCGCGCCGCGGTCCGCGCCGACCAGGTCGGGTTTGTCTTCCAGTCCTTTCATCTCGTCCCCGCCCTGACGGCTCTCGAGAACGTCATGCTGCCGCTGGAGCTGGCCGGGCGGCCGGATCCGCGTGCCGCGGCGCGCGCCGCACTGGAAGAAGTGGGCCTCGGACCCCGGATCGGCCACTATCCGCGCCAGCTGTCGGGCGGCGAGCGGCAGCGCGTCGCCATCGCCCGGGCCTTCGTCGGCGCCCCGGCCGTGCTGTTCGCCGATGAGCCGACCGGGAACCTCGATTCACGCACGGGGGGGCGGATCGCCGACCTGTTGTTCGGCCTGAATGCCGAGCGCGGCACCACCCTGGTGCTGGTGACCCATGACCGCGTGCTGGCCCAGCGCTGCGACCGGCAGCTCGAGATGGACAGCGGGAGGCTGCTTTGAAAGGGCTGGCCTTCGGTTTGACCCAGGTCCGGCGGGAGTTCAAGTCCGGCGAAGTGCGGGTGCTCGCCGCAGCGCTCGCGCTGGCCGTCGCGGCGATGACGGCGGTCGGCTTCTTTACCGATCGCGTGGCGCAGGGCGTGCAGGCGCGCAGCGCGGAAGTGCTCGCGGCCGACCTCGTGGTCGGCTCGAACCGCCCGATCCCGGCGGAGCACGAGGCGCTGGCCGCCGAGCTGGGCCTCGCGACGGCGCGCACCACGTCCTTCCCGAGCGTCGTGCTGGCCGGCGATGACAGCGCGCTGGCGGACATCGAGGGGGTGTCGGCGAATTACCCCCTGCGCGGCGCGCTCAAGGTCAGCCGCGGGCTGGAGGCGGAGTCGGAAACCGTGCGCGAGGTGCCGCCGCCGGGAGAGGCGTGGGCGGACCCGCGCCTGCTCGCCCGGCTGGATGCCCAGGTCGGCGCCACCGTGCGGGTCGGCCGGGCGGAGCTCGAGATCAGCCGCCTGCTGGATTATCGCCCGGACCAGGGTTTCAGCTTCGCCGAGCTCGCCCCCACCCTGCTGATCAACGAGGCGGACGTGGTCGCCAGCGGCCTCGTCGCACCGGGCAGCCGCGTGTCCTACCGCCTCTTGCTGGCGGGAGACGGGCGCGCGCTGCAGGCCTTTCGCGACCGGGTCATGCTCGGCACGGGCGAGCGGCTGCGCGGCATCGACACGGCGCAGCCCGAGATCGGCAATGCCGTGGAGCGGGCCGGGCGTTTCATCGGCCTGGCCTCGCTGGTCAGCGCCCTGATCGCGGCCGTGGCGGTGGCGATGGCCGCGCGGCGTTTCGCCAGTCGCCGCATGGATACCGTGGCGCTGATGAAGTGCGTCGGCGCCTCGCGACGTTTCGTCCTCACGGCCATGCTGGCGCAGCTGGCCGTGGTGGGCCTTGCGGCCTCACTGCTCGGGCTGGGCCTCGGCTGGGCCGCGCAGGAGGGCCTGGTGTTCATCCTGGCCGACCTGGTCGGCGACGAGTTGCCCGCGCCGACGCTCGCCCCGGCCGTCGGCGGCCTGCTGCTCGCGTTCGTGGTGCTGGGCGGCTTCGCCCTGGTGCCGATCATCGAGCTCTGCCGCACGCCGCCCGGGCGGGTCCTGCGCCGCGACATGCTGCCGCCGGCCGCGGGTCCGTTGCTGGTCTACGGAGCCGCCATAGGCGGCGGTCTCGCGCTGCTCGCCTGGCAGGTGCGCGACGCGGTGCTGGTCGGGTGGCTGGCGCTGGGCACGGCCGCGGTCATGCTGGGCCTCGCCGCCGGCGGCTGGCTGCTGGTCAAGGGGGCGTCGCGATTGCGCGGCGGCGGCGGCGCATGGCGTTACGGCATGGCGAACGTCGGCCGGCGCGGCACGGACAGCATCGTCCAGGTGGGGGCCTTCGGCATCGGCCTGATGGTGCTGTTGCTGCTCACCCTGGTGCGCACGGGGCTGCTCGAGCAGTGGCAGGACACGCTGCCCGCCGATGCGCCGAACCGTTTCCTCATCAACATCCAGCCGCACGAGGCCGAAGGCGTGCGCGAGTTCCTCGCCGAGCGCTTCGGCGGCGGCGAACTGGTGCCGCTGATCCGCGCGCGGCTCACGGAAATCAACGGCGAGCCGGTGGAAGAGATCGAGTTCGCCTCGCCGCGCGCGGAGTCCTTCATCGATCGCGAGTCCAACCTCAGCTGGGCGAGCGAGCCGGCGCCGGACAACCGGGTGGTGGCCGGGCGCTGGTGGCCCCTGGGAGACGAATCGGAGGTGTCCGTCGAGGTCGACTTCGCGCGCGACCTGGGCCTGGAGCTGGGCGACTGGCTGGTCTTCGACGTGGCGGGGGAACGTCTCGAGGCCAAGGTGACCAGCTTGCGGACGGTCCAGTGGGACACGTTCAAGCCGAATTTCTTCATGGTGTTTCCGCCGCAGCTCATGGAGGATTTCCCGCGGACATATATCTCCAGCATCTATGTAGACCGCTCGCTGCGCGGTGACGTGCTGGAGCTGGTGCGGAGCCACCCCAGCGTCACGGTCATCGATCTCGAGGCGGCCATCGAGCAGGTGCGCGACGTCATGGGCCAGGCCTCGCTCGCCGTGCAATACGTCTTCCTGTTCGCACTCGGCGCCGGGCTGCTCGTGATGCTCGCGGTCGTGCAGTCCACCCGCGAGGAGCGGCTCTACGAGAGCGCCATGCTGCGCACGCTGGGCGCGAGAAAGCGCGTGGTCCTCGCGGGCGTGGCGGTGGAGTTCGCGGCGCTGGGCGTGATTTCCGGCGTGCTGGCCGCGGCGGGGGCGTCAGGCGTCGCCTGGCTGCTGGCGCGGCGGGTTTTCCAGCTGGAGTTCGCGTTCGACCCGATGATCTGGGTCGCCGGCCTGCTCGCGGGGCTGTTCGTCGTGGGCGGCACGGGGGTGCTGGCGACGCGCACGGTGGTCACGCATCCGCCCGCAAACGTATTGCGGGGCTACTGAGGCTCGGCTCGGCGGGACTTCACCATCAGCCGCTCGATCTCGTCGCACACGTGGCCGATCGTCTCTTCGCGTGCACAGCCGGGACGCCATGCGGCGGCGATGGTGCGCTCGGGTTCCGGCTCCCTGAAGCGGCGCACCGCCATGGCCGGCGCACGGCCGCCCGGCTGATCGACCGCCAGGCTGGGCAGCAGCGTGATCCCCACCCCTGCGGCCACCATCTGGCGCAGGGTCTCGAGGCTCGTGGCGCGAAAATCGGGCGCTTCCCGGACCCGGGCCAGCTGGCAGGCCGCGAGCGCCTGGTCGCGGAGGCAGTGGCCGTCCTCCAGCAGCAGCAGGGTTTCCCCGTCGAGGTCGTCCAGCGACAGGCGCTTGTGCCGCGCGAGGGCATGATCGGCGGGCAGCGCCACCTGGAAGCTCTCCGCATAGAGTGGCCGGGTGACGAGCCGCTCGGGCGGGATCGGCAGCGCGAGGATGGCCACGTCGAGATCGCCGCTCTTGAGCAATTCGACCAGCCGGTGGGTCTGGTGCTCGACCAGCAGCAGGCGCAGTTCCGGGAAACGCGCCCGCAGCGGGGCGGCGATGTGCGGTAACAGGTAGGGCCCGACGGTCGGGATCAGGCCGATGCGCAACTCACCGGCGAGCGGGTCCTGGAAGTTGCGCGCCAGCTCTTCGATTTCGCGCGCCTCGTCGATCACGCGCCGCGCCCGTTCCGCGATGCGTTCGCCGATGTCCGTCAGGCGCACCTGCTGGCCGCGCTCCACGAGCTGCACGCCGAGCTGGTCCTCCATTTTCCTGATCTGCGCGCTCAGCGTCGGCTGGCTGACGTAACACCGCTCCGCGGCCTTGCCGAAGTGGCGGCTTTCGCCCAGGGCCACGAGGTAGCCGAGCGCCCTGAGGCTGAGATGGATGTTGATAGGTTTCATCTATGGAGAAGATAAGTTTAATTCATTGGATAAATCAACTGCCGGGCCGCAGACTTGTTCCCATGCAATCAGCAAACACCTTAACGTACGGAGTCAGAACATGATCAGCGTCGGCAAGAAATTCCCCGCATTCAATCTCAAGGGTGTCGTCAGCAACGACATCAACACCGCTTTCAAGGACTTCTCCAGCCAGGACGAGGCCCTGCAGGGGCAATGGAAGATCCTGTTCTTCTGGCCGAAGGACTTCACTTTCGTCTGCCCGACAGAAATCGCCGCCTTCGGCGCGCTCAACGGCGAGTTCCGCGATCGCGATGCGCACGTGTTCGGTGTCTCCACCGACTCGGAGTTCGTCCACGTGGCGTGGCGCAACGACAAGGAAGAGCTTCGCGACCTGCCTTTCCCGATGCTCTCCGACATCAAGCGCGAGCTGAGCACTGCGCTGGGCATTCTCGACGAGGCGGAAGGCGTCGCGCAGCGGGCCACGTTCATCGTCGACCCGGACGATATCGTGCGCTTCGTTTATGTCACGGATTTGAACGTCGGCCGCAGCCCGGACGAGGTGCTGCGCGTGCTGGACGCCCTGCAGACGGACGAGCTCTGCCCCTGCAACTGGCAGAAGGGCGAAGACACCCTGAAGGCCGCCTGAGGAACCCATGATGAATCTCGAACAGGTCAAGGCGCGCTTCCCCGAGTACGCGCGCGACATCAAGCTGAACCTCTCCACGGTGCTGGGCGGCACCGGCGCGCCGGGCCTCACCGAGGCCCAGGCGCTCGGCACTGCGCTCGCTTGCGCAGTCGCCGTGCGCAGCAACGAGCTGGCCGCCGTGGTGGAGGGCATCGCCGGAGACAAGCTGGACCGGGCGCGCCGGGACGCGGCGCGGGCCGCGGCTGCCGTGATGGCGATGAACAATGTCTACTATCGCTTCACGCACTTCGTCGGCGATGCCGAGTACGGCAAGCTGCCGGCGCGGCTGCGGATGAACGTCATCGGCAACCCCGGCATCGAGAAAGCCGAGTTCGAGCTGTATTCGCTGGCGGTCTCGGCGATCAACGGCTGCGAGTTCTGCATTCGGGCCCACGAGAAAGTCGTGCGTGAAGCGGGGATCGGTCGCGAGGGCGTGCAGAGCGCCGCCCGCATCGCCGCGGTGATCACCGCCGCGGCCGGCGTGCTGGCCACCGTGTCCGACGCAGAGGCCGCCGTCGCGGCCTGAGGCCCCGTTCGCGGGTCGGGCGAGCCCTGGCCGTCCCGACCCGCGAACGGCACGCCCGCGCTATTTGCGCAGGCTGGCGAGCGCGTCGAGCGCTTCCTGGCGGCTGCGCTTCAGGTCGATCACGGGGCCCGGATAGCCCTTCGCCAGTCCTGGCGACGGCGTGTGGATGCGGTCCGCCGGCACGTCGGCCAGTTCCGGGACCCAGCGTTTCACGTAGTGTCCCTCGGGATCGAACTTCTCGCCCTGCAGCATCGGATTGAAAATGCGGAAGTAGGGCGCCGCATCGGCCCCGGACCCCGCGCTCCACTGCCAGCCCAGCGTGTTGCTGGCGAGATCCGCATCCACCAGCGTGTCCCAGAACCAGCTGGCCCCGGCCTGCCACGGGGCGCGGATGTTCTTCACCAGCAGCGAGGCGACGATCATGCGCACGCGGTTGTGCATCCAGCCCGTGGCCCACAGCTGGCGCATCCCGGCGTCGACGATGGGGATCCCCGTGCGGCCCTGCTGCCAGGCCTCGACCAGGGCGGCGCGATCCTCGCGCCACGGGAATGCCGCGTATTTCTCGTGCATCGGCTCGGTCGGCGTGTCCGGAAAATAAAACAGGACATGGTGCGCGAACTCGCGCCAGCCGAGTTCGCGCAGCCAGCACTCGAGCGCCGCTTCAGGCACGTTGCCGCGCTGGGCGGTGGCGGCATGCCAGGCCTGGCGCGGCGTCAATTCGCCGTGGTGCAGGGCGGGCGACAGCGCCGACGTGCCGTCGCGATCGGGCCGGTTCCGGCCGGCCGGGTATGCGTCCAGCCCCGCTTCGCACCAGCGTGCGAGACGCGCCTGCGCCGCCGCCTCGCCCGGCGTCCAGTGCGCCGCGAGCCCGTCGTCCCAGCGGATCCGGGGCAGGAGCTCGAGGGTGGCGAGATCCAGTCCCTTCGGCCACCGATCCGGCGGCTTGAGATCGGCGGGCGCCGCTTGCGGCGGGGCCGGTTCCGGTTCCCGCAACGCCGATTTCCAGAAGGGCGTGAACACCCGGTAGGGTTCCCCCTTGCCGGTCGAGTGCTCCCAGGGCTCGAACAGCAGCGCAGCCTTGCAGCTCTCGACCGCGAGGCCCTGCTCACGAAGTCGTGTCTTGATCCCGGTGTCCCGCGCCACCAGCGCCGGCTCGTAGAGGCGGTTCCAGAACACCGCCTCCGCGCCAATCTCGGCTACGAGCGCGGCGAGCGTTTCGGCTGCAGGTCCGGTCCGTAGCAGGAGCCGGCTGCCGCGGGCGCGCAACTCGCTCCCCAGCGCGTCCAGGCTGTGGTGCAGCCACCAGCGCGCGGCCGCGCCGGGCGCCCACGGCGCCTCTTCATCGGGCGACCAGATGAACACGGGCAGCACCGTCTCCGCGGCCTCGAGAGCCGCCAGGAGCGCGGGATTGTCGCCGAGCCGCAGGTCGCGGCGCAGCCAGTAGATCGCGAGTTTCAAATCACCCGACCGCGTCGGCCGCCGCTCATGAAGGACTGGATGTTGGCGGCGATTTCGTCGATCGCCCGCTGCCGGGATTCACGCGCCGCCCAGGCGACGTGCGGCGTGATGACGAGATTGGGCAGGGCGGCATCCAGCAGGGGGTCGCCGTCCACCGGCGGCTCCTGCGGCAGCACGTCGATGCCGGCGCCGGCGATGCGTCCGTCCCGCAGGGCCGCGGCCAGCGCCGCCGAATCCACCAGCGCCCCGCGGGCCGTGTTGATCAGGATCGCGTCGTTTTTCATCCGGCCCAGCGCCGCTGCATCGATCAGGCCACGCGTCACGTCGGTCAGCGGGCAATGCAGCGAGAGGATATCGGCCTCGGCCAGCACCTGTTCGAAAGGCAGTCGTTCGATGCCGTCGGCCGGCCCTGGCGCCGACCCGTTGCCCGGCCGCTCGCTCACGATCACTTCCAGTCCGAAGGCCGCCGCGGCTCCCGCCACGCTGCGGCCGAGCTCGCCGTAGCCCACGATGCCCAGCTTGCGCCCGGCGAGTTCCCGGATCGGGTAATCGAGCAGGCAGAACTGCGGGCTGTCCTTCCATGCCCCCTGCTGCAGGAGCCGCTGGTAGCCGGCGAGGTGGTGGGTCAGCGCGAGGATCATCGCGTAGACATGCTGTACGACCGAGGCGGTGCAATAGGCCGTGATGTTGCACACGCCGATGCCGCGCGTGCCGGCCGCCTCCAGGTCCACGTTGTTCACGCCCGTGGCCGACAGGCAGATCAGCTTGAGCCCGGGCGCCGCCGCGAGCTCGGCGGGGCCGATGCGGATCTTGTTGGTGATGAGAATCTCGGCCGGGGCGAGCCGGGACGGCAGATCTGCCACGGAGGTGACGTCATGCAGCACGAGATCGATTCCCGTGGCCTGGAGCGCCCCGAGGTCGATGTCGCCGCGGCTCACGGTCGCGAAATCCGGGAAAATGGTTTTCATGGCGCCAAGACTACCGTCGGCCGCGCGACGCGACCAGCGTGGATGCGGCTACAATCTGCCGCCATGGCCACGTTGCGCGGCATCCTGACGCTGACCCTGATCGTCCTGAACCTGGTGTTCTGGGCAACCCCCCTGTACGTCGTTGCGCTGGCCAAGCTGTTGCCTGCTCCGCGCGCGCGGGCCCGGTGCGACCGGGCGCTGGTGTGGCTGGCGAGCCGCTGGATCAGCGGCAACGAGCTGATCTTCCGCCTCACGCAGAACATCCGCCGGGATGTCGAGGGGCTGGAAGGGCTCGAGCGCGACGAATGGTACCTGGTCATCTGCAACCACCAGAGCTGGGTCGATATCCTGGTGCTGCAGGGCGTATTCAACGGCCGCATTCCGTTTCTCAAGTTCTTCCTCAAGAAGCAGCTCATCAAGGTGCCGGTGCTCGGCCTGGCCTGGTGGGCGCTCGACTTCCCCTTCATGCAGCGCCACTCGCGCGAGTATCTCGAGAAGCATCCGGAAGCGAAAGGCCAGGACCTGGAGGCGACCCGGCGCGCCTGCGAGCATTTCAGCCAGCATCCCACCTCGGTGATGAACTTCGTCGAGGGCACGCGTTTCACGCCGGAAAAACACGCGGCGAGCGCATCGCCCTACCGGCACCTGCTCAAGCCCCGCGCCGGCGGCACGGCTTTCGTGCTCAGCGCCATGGGACAGATCCTGCATCGCATGCTCGATGTGACCATCGTCTATCCGGGCGACACGCCGAGCCTCTGGGATCTCTGCTGCGGGCGACTGCACACCTTGCGCGTGCGGGTCACGCAGCGCGAGATCCCGGCATGGGTGCTGCAGGGCGATTACCAGGGCGATCCGGAATTCCGCGCCCGGTTCCAGGCCTGGCTGGGCGAACTCTGGCAGCAGAAAGACGCGCAGATCGACACCTTGCTGGCGATGGAGCCGCGCGCCTGAGCGGGCCGCGGCGAGTACAACGATAACGACGCACCCGGGGACGCCGCATCATGGAACAAATCACCGCCTGGCTCGACGCCGTCTCGGCTTTTGTGTGGGGGCCTTACTGCCTGATCCCCCTGCTGCTGTTGACGGGCCTGTACCTCACCGTCGTGCTGCGCGGCTTGCAGTTTCGCCAGCTCGGCCCGGCGTTGCACCAGGCGCTCATCGTCCGCACCGAGCATGGCGCGCGCGGCGACATCTCGCACTTCGCCGCCCTGATGACGGCGATGGCGGCGACCGTCGGCACCGGGAACATCGTCGGTGTCGCCACAGCGATCGCGCTCGGCGGCCCGGGCGCATTGTTCTGGATGTGGGTCACGGGGCTGGTCGGCATGGCGACCAAGTACTCCGAGGCGCTGCTGTCCGTGAAGTACCGCGTGACGAACGAACGCGGCGAACAGGCGGGCGGACCGATGTACTACCTTTCGCGGGGCATCGGCTACAAGCCCCTGGGACGCACGCTCGGCTGGCTGTTCGCCCTGTTCACCGCGTTCGCCGCCTTCGGCATCGGCAACATGGTGCAATCCAATTCGGTCGCCGACGCCATCGGCGGGGCCTTCGGCGTGCCCGACTGGGTGACGGGAGTCGTGATCGCCATCGGCGTCGGCGCCGTGACGCTGGGCGGCATTCGCGCCATCGGCGGCTTCACCAGCCTGTTCGTCCCCGCGATGATCATCGTCTACATGGGCGCCTGCACCATCGTGCTGGTGTTCAACATCGATGCGGTCCCGGCCGCCTTCGCGCTGGTGTTCACCGATGCCTTCACCGGCAGCTCGGCCGCCGGCGGCTTCCTCGGCGCGACGATCGCGCAGGCCATGCGCTACGGCGTGGCGCGCGGCATTTTCTCGAACGAGTCGGGCCTGGGTTCGGCGGGCATCGCGGCGGCGGCGGCGAAGACCCAGGAACCGGTGCGCCAGGCGCTGGTCTCGATGACCCAGACCTTCATCGACACGCTCGTGATCTGCACCTTCACGGGCATCGCCATCATCTCCAGCGGGGTCTGGAATTCGGGCGTGAACGGCGCCCCGCTGACGCAGCTGGCATTCGGCTCGGCGCTGCCGGGCGAGCTCGGACCCGCGGTCGTGGCCGTGTGCCTCGCGATGTTCGCCTTCTCGACGATCATCGGCTGGAGCCACTACGGCGCACGCGGCATCGAATACATCCTCGGCGTGCGCGCCATCCTGCCGTATCGCCTCCTGTTCGTCGTGGCGGCGTTCGTCGGCTCGATCCATTCCCTGGATTTCGTCTGGCTGTTCTCCGACGTGATGAACGGCCTGATGGCGCTGCCGAACCTGGTCGGGCTCCTGCTGCTGTCCGGCGTGGTCAGCCTCGAGACCCGCAGTTATTTCGAGCGTCAGCGATCGCGCTTGCCGTGATGCGGTCGCTCGGCGCGGTGCCGGGCCATCTCGTCCGCATCGATGCTGCCGTCGTCGTCGCGGTCGAGTTCATCGAAGCGGGTTGCGCGGGCCGCATCGAATTCCGCGCGGCTCAGGATGCTGTCCTCGTTGGCATCCGCCGCGACGAAGCGCTGCGCCCGGTGCAATTTCATGCGTTCCTGCATGCGCGTCCTGCGCTCTTTCGCTCCGGGTCCGGCGTGTTGCCGGCCCATGTGCGGTCCCGCTTCGAACTCGTCCATGGTGACGAAGCCGTCGCCGTCTTCGTCCAGCCTGGCGAACGCCCTGGCGCCCGCCGCGTCGAACTCGGCGCGACTGATCCTGCCGTCACCGTCGGTGTCGACCGCGTGCATCATGCCGGGGCCCTGCCGCTGAGCGCCCGGGGCGTCGTCGGGGGGCGCCGCCAGCAGGGGCAACGACAACGCCGCTGCGGCGAGCAGGGTGAAAGTCCGCGCGAAGGGTAGGGTCTTCATGGCATCGCTCCCGTGTCTGAAGTCTTCGGCCCTGCGGGCCGTCCTGACTTCAGCTTAGGACGAATGTCAGCGCCGTGATTTTCCCGCCCGGCGCTTTGCGGATGGCGCAGCGCTGCCGGAATCCTCGTCGATGCTCCACTGCTCGCGATAGGCGCGCGCAGCCTCGCTGTTGACCCCGGCATGGCGGTTCGACAACAGCAGGGAGCCGGGATCGCAGACACGCGCGCGGATCACGCCGAGATCCCTGGCCGCATCGAAGAGGCTCGGATACCAGCTTTCCCAGTCGGGGAGCAATTGTTCGACCTGTTCCTTGAGCGTCATCACGGCACCGACGGTAGCCCAATGATCCCGCCGGGGGCAATCGCCGCGGGCGAATTTCATCATTCCGCAATCGGCAATTGCGCCCCGCGAGGCTAGACTCGACCCCCATGAGCAACGACGTGGTGTTTCGCGCACGCGGCCTGTCCAAGGTCTACCGGATGGGGGAGGTCGAGGTCGTGGCGCTGCGCAGCGTCGATCTCGAGCTTTACCGCGGCGAGTTCGTCGTCCTGCTCGGTCCGTCGGGCAGCGGCAAGTCCACGCTGTTGAACATCCTCGGCGGACTCGATACCGCCACGTCCGGCGAGGTCTATTACGACAGCAAGAACCTGACTTCGGCCAATGAGCGCGAACTGACGGCATTTCGCCGTGATCATGTCGGCTTCGTGTTCCAGTTCTACAACCTGATTCCCAGCCTCACCGCGCGCGAGAACGTGGCGGCCGTGACGGAGATCGCGCGCCAGCCGATGGCGCCGGAGAAGGCGCTCGACATCGTCGGCATGGGCAAGCGGCTGAACCATTTTCCGGCCCAGCTCTCCGGCGGCGAGCAGCAGCGCGTCGCGATCGCGCGCGCGATCGCGAAAAACCCGGCGGTGCTGTTGTGTGACGAGCCCACGGGAGCCCTCGATTCCGCGACCGGTATCGTGGTCCTCGAGGCGCTGGAACGGGCCAACCGCGAACTCGGCACGACCACCGTCGTGATCACCCACAACATGGTCATCGCGGAGATGGCGGACCGGGTCATCCGCATGGCGGATGGCGAGATCTCGGGGGCCGAGCGCAACGATTCGCGCAAGGCGCCGGCGGAGTTGCACTGGTGATGCGCGCCCTGGATCGCAAGCTGTTGCGCGATGTCTGGCACATGCGGGGCATGGCGCTGGCCATCTCGCTGGTGCTGGTGGGCGGGGTCTCGACCTTCGTGATGGCGCGGGTCACCTTCGAATCGCTGACGTTCACGCAGGCGCGTTACTACGCCGACCAGCGCTTCGCGGAGGTCTTCGCGAGCCTGGTGCGGGCCCCGGAATCGGTGGCCGGGCAGCTGGTGGAGCTGCCGGGTGTCAATCGCATGGAGACGCGTGTCGTGGCGCCCGTCAACCTGGAGGTGACGGGTTTCGACGATCCCGTGACGGGCAAGATCGTGTCGCTGCCCGAGTCCGGCGAGCCCAGGCTCAACGTGCCCTACCTGCGGCAGGGGCGTCTCCCGGCGCCCCGCGCCGAGGAGGAGGTCGCGATCAGCGAGGATTTCGCCGAGGCGCATGAGCTGGGTCCCGGGGACCGGATCGTCGCGATCATCAAGGGACGCCGCAAGCAGCTCGATATCGTCGGCGTCGCGCTGTCCCCGGAGTACATGTACGCCATCCCGCCCGGCGCGATTTTTCCCGACTACGAGCGCTACGGCATCCTGTGGATGAATCGCAAGGCGCTGGCCACCGCCTACGACATGGATGGCGCTTTCAACGACGTGAGTTTCACTTTGCAGCGCGGCGCCTCGGCGCGCGGGCTGATCGATCGGGTCGACAATGTCCTCGAGCGCTACGGCGGGCTCGGGGCCTATGAGCGGGAGGACCAGTTCAGCCATCGTTTCATCACGGAGGAGCTCCGCGGATTGCAGACCATGGCGACGATATTCCCGGTCATTTTTCTCGGGGTCGCGGCCTTCCTGCTGAACGTGGTGATCGGCCGCCTGGTGGCGACCGAGCGCGAGCAGATCGGGACGCTCAAGGCCTTCGGTTATTCGACGCGCCAGGTGGGCTGGCATTACACGAAGCTGGTGCTGGTGGTCATCGTCCTGGGCCTGCTGGCGGGAATCGCCGTGGGACTGTGGTTCGCGAGGGGGCTCGGCGGGATCTACCAGGTGTTCTACAGTTTCCCCTATCTGCATTTCCGGATCGATCCGGCGGTCCTGCTGCAGGCGGTGGGCGTGACCCTGGTGGCTGGACTCGCCGGCACCGCCTTCGCCGTGCGTCGCGCCGCGGCCCTGCCGCCGGCCGAAGGGATGCGGCCGGAGCCGCCGCCGGTCTACCGGGCCACCATTCTCGAGAGGCTCGGCCTGCAACAGCGTCTTGCCGAGCCCTCGCGGATGATCGTCCGGCACATTGCACGCAAGCCGTTGAAGGCGGGATTGACCGTGCTTGGGATCGCCGCGGCGGGCGGCATCCTGATGATGACGAATTTCCAGCGCGACGCCATCAGCTGGATGGTGGGCGTGCAGTACGGCCTCAGCAGCCGCGAGGATCTCACCGTGATCTTCACGGAGCCGACCTCCCGTCGCGCGCTCTATTCTCTCGAAAGCCTGCCGGGAGTCAGTCATGCCGAGGGGTTTCGCTCCGTCGCCGCGCGCCTGGTCCACGGCCACAGGAGCTACCGGACGTCCGTCGACGGGATCGAGCCGGGTGGCGAATTGCATCGCGTACTGGATACGTCGCTGCAACCCGTCCCCATCCCACCCGTCGGCGTCGTGCTGACCGAGTACCTCGCCGAGGAGATCCTGCACATCGCACCCGGCGATACGCTCGTCATCGAGGTGCTGGAAGGCGCGCGCCCCGTGCTGCATGCCACCGTGGTCAGCACGACCCGCGAGTACCTGGGGGTCAATGCCTACATGAGCCGCGAGGCGCTCAACGACCTGATGCGCGAGGGCCCGGCGATCTCGGGTGCACGGCTGGCGGTGGACGCCGCCCTGGAGCAGGGCATCTATGACCGCCTCGGAGAAATGCCGCGCGTGGCCGGCACCGTGATCCGCGACACGTCGATCGAGCAGTTCAACGAGATGATGGAAGAGACGATCCTGTACTTCAGCTTCATCACGGCGCTCCTGGGCGGCTTCATTGCCTTCGGCGTGGTTTACAATTCCGCGCGCATCGCGCTTTCCGAGCGCGGCCGGGAACTCGCATCGCTGCGGGTGCTCGGCTTCACGCGGGGCGAGGTCGCCTACATCCTGCTGGGTGAAATCGGCCTGTTGACGCTGTTGTCGATCCCGCTGGGATTCGTGTTCGGCGCCGCCCTGTCGGGTTACCTGGCGCTCTCGTTCTCTTCGGACCTGTACCGTATTCCCCTGATCATCGAGCCGTCGACCTACGCACTGGCGGCGGCGATCGTGCTGGTATCTTTTGTCCTGAGCGGCCTGCTGATCGCACGGAAACTGGCTGCTCTGGATCTTGTCGAAGTCCTGAAGACCCGGGAGTAGAACTTGCCTGTACGACGTTTTACCGGACTGTCGGCCGCGCTGGGCCTCGTGGTGCTGGCGCTCGCCTGGGGATTCTGGCCGCGGCCCGTGATGGTGGAGACCGAGGCGGCGCGGCAGAGTGCGTTGCAGGTGACGGTCGAGGAGGAGGGCCGCACGCGGGTCAAGGACCGCTACCTGCTGCATGCGCCCGTGGATGGCTATCTCAGGCGCATCGAGCTCGAGGTCGGCGATGCCGTCGAGGCCGGCGAGGTCGTCGCGCTGCTGGAGCCGTTGCGGCCGGCCGTGCTGGATCCGCGCTCGCGCGCCGAGGCCGAGGCGCGCGTGGCGGCCGCGCGTGCAGCGATCGACCAGGCGGGGGCCACGCTGCGCCAGGCCGAAGCCGATGCGCGGCTCGCCGCAGACGAGTTCCGGCGCCGCGAGGAGATGCTGGCCGACGGGCTGATTTCCCGCTCCGAATTCGACCAGGCGCGCAGCCGGATGCAGGCCGCGGATGCAGCTGTCGCGGCGGCCACGGCCGCGCAGGCGGTTGCGCGACATGAGCTCGAAGGCGCGCTCGCGAGGCTGCGTCACTCCGCGGCGGCCAGCGAGGGCGAAGCGCCCGAGACCGTGATCGTCGATGCGCCGGTGGCGGGTCGGGTACTCAGGCTGATCCAGGAGAGCGCGGGCGTCGTGGCAGCCGGCCAGCCGCTCGTGGAAATGGGCGATCCGCGCCGGTTGGAGGTGGTGGTCGAGGTCTTGTCGCGCGATGCCGTGCAGATTCCGCCGGGCGGACGGGTGGTGTTCGAGCGCTGGGGCGGGGAACGGGATCTCGAGGGCAGGGTCCGTACCGTCGAACCGACGGGTTTCACCAAGGTCAGTGCACTGGGCGTCGAGGAACAGCGAGTCCTGGTGGTGGCCGACATCGACTCGCCACCCGAGGCCTGGCAAAGACTCGGCGACGGCTATCGCGTCGAGGCCAGGTTCATCGTCTGGGAGCGCGAGTCCGTGTTGGTCGTGCCGGCGAGCGCGTTGTTCCGTCGCGATGACGGTTGGGCCGTGTTCGTGGTCGAGGAAGGTCGTGCGCGCCTGCGGGCCGTCGATCGCGGTGCGGACAGCGGCTTGCGAACCGAGATCCTGGAAGGGCTGGCGGCCGGCGACGAGGTCGTTTTGCACCCCCCGGACGAACTCGAGGACGGCACGCGGGTCGAAAGGTACGGCACGTAGTTCACGTGATGGGAGTTTCCGGCATGGTGCAACATTGTTCCATCCGGCAGACTGCATCGGAACGTTGACCCGATATTCGACCAAGGAAGCGTCTGCATGAGCGCCCGGACGATCGACCTGCTGCTGTTGCACCCGCCGAGCGTCTACGACTTTCGCGAAAAGTCGATCCTGTACGGTCCGGTCAGCGACATGGTGCCGTCCTCGGTGATGTTCGAGCTGTACCCGATCGGCTTCCTCACCATGGCGGGCTACCTGAAGGAACGCGGCCTGGAGGTGCGGATCGTCAACATCGCGCTGCGCATGCTGACCGATGCCCGCTTCGACGTGGAGAAGTTTCTTGCCGGTTTGAAACCGAAAGCGATCGGCATCGACCTGCACTGGATGCCGCACTGCCATGGCGCGATCGAGATCGCCCGGCTGGCGAAGAAGGTTCACCCGGACGTGCCCGTGCTGTTCGGCGGCCTGTCCTCGACCTACTTCCACGACGAGCTGCTGCGCGACTATCCGGAGATCGATTTCGTGCTGCGCGGCGACAGCACGGAACCGCCGCTGCATACGCTGCTCGGCATGCTGGAGAATGGCGGTGACTTCCACCAGGTGCCCAACCTGACGTGGCGCAAGAACGGCGAGGTGCGCGTCAACCCGCTGACCTTCGTCCCCAAGAGCCTGGATTACATCGACGTTCATCCCGAGCTGCTCGTGGAAATGGCGATTCGTCACCGGGACGTGACGGGTGTCTTGCCTTTCAACGGCTGGCTGCGCAATCCGATCACGATGGTCTTGCCGCTGAAGGGCTGCGCTTTCGAGTGTGTCACCTGCGGGAGCTCGGCTTCGACCTGCGTGAAGATGACGATGCGCCGCAAGCCGGTGTTCCGCAGCCCGTCGAACCTCGTGTCCAACCTGGTTGCGATCGGCCGCATGTCGCGCGGCGCCATCGTGATCCCGGGCGACCTGCTGCAGGGCGGAAAGAAATATGCGAAGCAGGTGATCGATGAAATCGAAGCGGCCGGCGTGGACAACGAGATCTGCTTCGAGTTCTTCGACGTCCCGCCGATCGATTTCCTGCGCTATGTGGACGCCCGGGTGCGCAACTGGAGTTTCGAGGTCAGTCCGGAAAGCCACGACAAGAAGGTGCGCCATGCAATGGAAGGCCAGGCGGGCTACGAGAACGAGGAGATGGAGAACATGCTGCGGGAGGCCCTGAAGCTCAACTGCAACCGCATCGACGTGTTCTACATGATCGGCCTGCCTTTTCAGACCTACGAGTCCGTCATGGAGACGATCGATTATTGCGAGTCGCTGTTCAAGTGGGGCGACAAGCGCCTGCAGTGCTTCATCTCGCCGATGGGCCCCTTCCTCGATCCCGGCAGCCAGATCTTCGAGGACCCGGAGAAGTTCGGCTTCCGCAAGTTCGCGCATACCGTCGAGGAACACCGCCAGCTGCTGACCCAGCCGAGTTGGGAACATATCCTCAACTACGAGAGCGACTGGATGACCCGCGAGCAACTGGTCGACGCGACCTACGACTCCGCCGAGCGGCTCAATGCCTTGAAGCTGAAATACGGCCGGATCACGGCGAAACAGGCGAAGGTGGTGGCGGACGGGATCGCCGAGGCGCGCCGCCTGCGGGCCCGGCTCAAGGCGAGCCTCGACGGTGGCCTGCCGGACGAGGACGTCGCGCGGTTGCGCGGCGAGATTTCGCGCTTCAGCCAGAATACGGTTTGCGACAAGCAGGAGCTGTTCTGGCACCGCCACGTGTTGAGCTTCAACCTGTCGGCGATCGCGAAAGTCGCGATGAAGGCCCTGCGGAACTGAGTCCGCCGCACGCGGTAGAAAAGTCGAACCCCCAAGTTGGGCGGCTGCGCACCGGTCCTGCTATGGCCAGCCTGCCGGTCGCCGAATATACTCGCGCCCCAGGCGATTCATCCGTTCCATCGCCAGGGAAGCGCAACAATGCCAGGAGTAATGGCGCACGTGGCTCTGAGACAGCCGTGCATCAAGGCTGTCGTATCGAGCTTAACGTTAGCGCTGCTCGCAGGCTGCGGACAGGAAGCACCCCCGCCGGTGCGCCCCCCCGTCGAAGTCGCCGTGCAGCAATTGCAGCCGCGCACCATCGACGTCCTCACGTCCCGGGTGGCGCAGACCGAGAGTTCCCGCCAGGTCGAAGTCGTGGCCCGTGTGTCGGGCTTTCTCGAGCGCATCGTCTATCGCGAAGGCCGCATGGTGCGCGAGGGGGAGGTCCTGTTCGAGATGGACAAGAAGCCCTTCGAGGCCGATCTCGAGATCGCACAGGGTGAGCTCCAGGCCTCCATGGCCCGGCTCGCCACGGCCAAAGCCAACCTCGACCGCACCAAGCCGCTGGCCGCCGCCGACGCCCTGAGCCAGAGCGACCTCGATCGTGCCATCGGCGACTACAAGGGAGCGGAAGCCGCGGTGTTCTCGGCACGCGCCAGCATCAAGCGCGCCGAACTCAACCTCGGCTATGCCACCATCCGCTCGCCGGTCACCGGCATGGCCGGCGAAGCGGTGCAGCGCGAGGGCGCATTCCTCAACGCGCAGGCGCAGTCGGCCAACCTGGCCTACGTGGCCCAGGTGGATCCGATCTGGGTGAATTTCAGCGTGTCGCAGAACGAGGCCACGCGGCGTGACGAGCGCATCCGCGCCGGACGCTATGTGGCGCCGCCGGAAGACCGTTACGTGGTGGAGATCGTGCTGAGCGACGGGCGTGTATTCCCGCACACCGGCGAGCTGGACTTCGCCGACCCGTCCTACGATCGGCGCACCGGCACCTTCACCGTGCGGGCGGCCGTGCCGAACCCGGACCTCGTGCTGCGTCCCGGCATGTTCGTCACGGCAATTCTCAAGGGAGCGACGCGACCGGACGCCGTCGTCGTGCCGCAACGGGCGGTCATCAAGTCGCCGGACGGGCACATCGTGTGGCTGGTGAACGCGCAAGGGGTGGCCGAACCGCGCCCGGTCGTGGCAGGCGACTGGTTGGGCGACGACTGGATCATCGAGCAGGGCCTGCAGGGCGACGAGGTCATCATCGTCGACGGCGTGCAGCGTCTCGCGCCCGGCGCGCCGGTGAAACCGGTGCCCGTCGGCCCGTCCGCGCCGCAGACCGGCTCCCGGTAAGCGCCTCATGAGCCCGGGGTTCTTCATCGACCGACCGGTGTTCGCATCGGTGATCTCGATCGTGATCCTGCTCGCCGGGCTCGCCGCGATGCGCGCCACGCCCGTCGCGCAGTATCCGGAAATCGCGCCGCCGACGGTGACCATCTCCGCGGCCTATCCCGGCGCCACCGCAGAGGTCATCGCCAATACGGTGGCAGCGCCGATCGAGCAGCAGGTCAACGGCGTCGAGGGCATGATCTACATGACGTCCTCGAGCTCATCGACCGGCGCCATGACCCTGACCGTGACGTTCGAGCCCGGCACCGACCCGGACATCGCGCAGGTCAACACGCAGAATCGCGTCAGCCAGGCGCTGGCCCGGCTGCCCGAGGTGGTGACGCGCCAGGGCGTCAATGTCGAAAAGAAATCGTCCACCTTCATGATGCTCATCGGCTTCTATGCCGAGGACGACTCGCTCGACCCGATCTTCCTGCAGAACTACGTCAACCTCTACGTGCTGGATGCGGTGAAGCGCGTCCCGGGAGCGAACCTATCGGGCATGTTCCCGCCGCCCGACGTGGCCATGCGGGTCTGGCTCAAGCCGGACCGGATGGCGCAGCTCGGCATCACCACCAGCGAAGTGGCGAACGCGATCCGCGGGCAGAACCAGGCCTTCGGCGTCGGCCAGATCGGCCAGACGCCCGCCCCGCCAGGGACGCAGCAGAGCTTCCCGATCACCAGCCAGGGCATGCTCGCCACGGCGGCAGAGTTCGAGGACATCATCGTCCGCACGGGCGAAGACGGATCCGGCGAGACGGCCATCGTGCGCCTGCGCGACGTGGCCCGTGCCGAGCTGGGCGCCCAGAGCTATCTCGTCAGGAGCAAGGTGAACGGCAAGACCGCGGCGGCGCTGGTGGTGTTCCAGCAGCCGGGGGCCAACGCCATCGAGACCTCTTCGCGGGTGCGGGCCCTGCTCGAGGAACTGCGCCCGGGCTTCCCCGACAAGCTGCAGTACAAGGTCGTGATGGACACCAGCGAGTTCACCGCCGCCTCGATCGAGAAAGTGATCCACACCTTCTTCGAAGCGGTCGTGCTCGTGGTGCTGGTGGTATTCCTGTTCCTGCAGAGCCTGCGCGCGACCATCATCCCCACGCTGGCCGTGCCGATCGCCATCATCGGCGCCTACATCGGCATCTACGCGCTCGGCTTCTCCACCAACATGCTGACGCTGTTCGGCATGATCCTCGCGATCGGCCTGGTGGTCGACGACGCGATCATCGTGGTCGAGGCGGTGGAGCACAAGATGGCCACCAAGGGCATGTCGCCGCGCGAGGCCGCGAAAGAGGCGATGCAGGAGCTGACAGGCGCGCTGATTTCCATCGTGCTGGTCCTCGCGGCGGTGTTCCTGCCCGTGGCCTTCCTGGGCGGCATGACCGGCACCCTGTACAAGCAGTTCGCGATCACCATCGCCATCGCGATGGTGGTGTCGGGCATCGTCGCGCTGACGCTCTCGCCGGCCCTGTCCGCGCTGATTCTCAAGCCCGGACACGCCGAGAAGAAGGGCTTTTTCCTGTGGTTCGAGCGGGGCTTCGGCCGCGTCACGGATAGCTATGTCGCGGGCGTGCGCTGGTTGCTGCGACACAAATCCATCGGCGTCGGCCTGTTCGGTGCAGTGCTCCTCGCCTGTTACGGCCTGTTCAGCATCCTCCCCGGGAGCTTCGTGCCCGACGAGGACCAGGGCTATATTTTTGCCGCCGCCATGCTGCCGGACGCCGCGAGTCTCGAGCGGACGACGAATGTCACCGACCGGGCTGCACAGATGCTGCTCGATCACGAGGCGATCGAGGATGCGGCCCAGATCGATGGCTTCAGCCTGTTCGATGGCCAGACCCGCGCCAATGCCGGCGCGTTGTTCGTCGCGTTGAAGCCCTTCGAGGAGCGTGACGGGCCGGGCGAGTCATCGTTTGCGGTCGTCGCCGAGATGCAGAAGCGATTTGCCGCCATCAAGCCCGGCCTGGTGTTTCCCCTCAATCCCCCGGCCATTCCCGGCCTCGGGGTGACCGGGGGGTTCGAGTTCTTCCTGCAGGATCGCAGCGGCGGCGACCCGGCACAGCTCGAGCGGACGACGCGCGAGTTCATCGCGGCGGCGGCCGCGCGCCCGGAGCTGGCCGGTGTGTCGAGCACCTATTCGGCTGCCCAGCAGCAGCTGTACCTCGACGTCGATCGCGCACGCGCAGAGCTGCTCGGGATTCCGGTCCAGGATGTCTACGCGACCCTGCAGGCTTACTTCGGCTCGATGTTCGTTTCGCAATTCACCCAGTTCGGCCGCATCTGGCAGGTGATCGTCCAGGCGGAGCCCGGGTACCGGGACGCCCCCGCCGATCTCGACGAGATCTACCTGGTGTCCGGCACGGGAGCGACCCTGCCGCTGTCGGCCGTCGCAACGCATCGCTATGCCGCGGGCCCGACGCTCCTGAGCCGCTTCAACGGCTTCCCGGCGGCCAAGATCAACGGCAGCGCGGCGCCCGGGTTCAGTTCGGGCCAGGCCCTCGACGCGATGGAGGCCGTGGCCGCCGAAGTGTTGCCCGAGGGTTATGCCTATGCCTGGTCGGGCCAGGCCTACGAAGAGAAAAAGGCCGGCGGCACCTCGGCGATCGCCTTCGTGTTCGGCATCATCATGGTCTTTTTGATTCTCGCCGCGCAGTACGAAAAATGGACCTTGCCGCTGGGCGTGCTGCTGGCGGTGCCTTTCGCCCTGTTCGGCGCGTTGTTGATGACCTGGGGACGCGGGCTGGAGAACGACGTCTATTTCCAGGTGGGGCTGGTCACCCTGATCGGCCTGTCGGCGAAAAATGCCATCCTGATCACCGAGTTCGCGGTCGAGAACATGCGCGCCGGCATGCCGGCCGAGGAAGCCGCCACGGAAGCGGCGCGGATGCGTCTGCGGCCCATCGTGATGACTTCGCTGGCTTTCATCCTCGGCTGCGTGCCGATGGCGATCGCCACGGGGCCGGGGGCCAACAGCCTGCATGCGATCGGCACCGGGGTGATCGGCGGCATGCTCGCCTCCACGCTCATCGCCTCGTTCTTCGTGCCGCTGTTCTTCGTGCTGCTGGAGGGGCGTCGCAAGCGCGCACCGGCCGTGACAGGGCCCGCGGGTTCGGTGACTTCGCCGACGGGCCCGGCCGTGCCCGATCGGGAAGGGCGCTGAGATGCGCGCCTTGATGTTGCGCACGCTCCTGTCGCTGGCGGGCCTCGGCCTCGCCGGCTGTGCGGTGGGGCCCGACTACGAGCGGCCCGCCATGGACCTGCCCGACACCTGGCGCGTGGCGCCGGAGAATGCCGTGGCGCTGGCCAACGCGGCCTGGTGGGAACAGCTAGGCGATCCGGTGCTCGATGAGCTCATCGCGACCGCGCTGGCGGAGAACCTCGACACGCGTATCGCAGCCGCCCGCGTCGCTCAGTTCGCCGGCGCCTTGCAGGCGACCCGGGCGGGTTTCATGCCGCAGCTCGGCTACGGCGTGGGTGCGGATCGGGCGCGCAGCAGCGAGTTGCTCCTCCCGGGCGGCGCCGATCCTTACTCGACGCAATACCGTGCGGCGCTCAGCGCCAGCTGGCAACTGGACCTGTTCGGCCGGCTGCGGCGGGAATCCGAGGCGGCGCAGGCCCGTGTTTATGCGAGCGAGCAGGGTCGGCGGGGCGTGCTCCTTACGGTCACCGCGGGCGTGGCGGCCGGCTACCTGGCGCTGCGTGCGCTCGACCGGCAGCTCGAGATCGCGCGCGCCACGGCCGCCAACTTCGAACAGACCTTGTCGTTGTTCGAGCTGCGCCACCGGGAAGGGGTGATCTCGAGGCTGGAAGTGGCCCAGGTCGAATCGCAGTACCAGCTGGCCGCGGCGGCGATTCCCCTGCTGGAGGGGCAGATCGCGGCACAGGAGAACCTGCTGTCGGTCCTTACGGGTCGTCCCCCGGGCCCCGTTCCCAGGGGCCTCGCACTGGCCGACCTGGGCCTGCCGGAGGTGCCGGCTGCGTTGCCGGCCGCATTGCTCGAGCAGCGTCCGGACGTGCTGCAGGCGGAACAGAACCTGGTCGCTGCGAACGCGGATATCGGCGCGGCGCGGGCGGCTTATTTTCCCGACATCACGTTGACCGGGGCCCTGGGCCAGGCCAGCACCGTGCTGGGGGATCTCCTGGACAGCGCGGCGCGCAGCTGGAGCGTGGGCGCGAACGTCGCTGGACCCCTGTTCACCGGGGGGGCGGTCGCCGGCCGGGTGGCCGTCGCCGAAGGCGCTCGTGAGGAAGCGCTCCTGGGTTACCGGGCCGCGGTGCTCAATGCGCTGCGCGAGGTCAACGACGGGCTGGCCGGCGTCGAGGCCACGGACGCCAATACTGCCGCGCTGGCCCGCCGCGTGGCGACACTGCGTGAATATGCGAGCCTGGCGCGCATGCGTTTCGACGCCGGGTCCGCCAGCTATCTCGACGTGCTGGTCGCCGACAACGAACTGTTTTCGGCGGAGCTGGCCGAGGTGGCGGCGCGGCAGTCCCAGTACGCCAATATGGTCGGACTGTACCGCGCCATGGGCGGCGGATGGGCTCCCGGGGAGACACCGGCGTCGGACGCCGACTGAGGCGCGGGGCGGGCGGCTTCGCCCGCGCCAGACGTGCTGCACCGCAAGTCTCGGAAACCCCGTAAAAACAACCGCCTGCGAATATGAACCGCGTCACATCGGGACGGCTCTTCCATCGTTAGAATCACTCCTGCTCAAGTCCATAAAGAGCCAAGGAGGCTGCCATGGAAACCCGCAAGACCGCTGCCAGAGGAAGGCTTTCACCGACCGACAAGGATGACCGTCTGGGTCGTCGATCCCGGCGTCGCAGGCGCCAGGCGCACGCCAAGCGCGCCTGAGTCGTCAAGCAAGCGAGGGCGAAGTGCACGCAGTGACCGAGTTCACCGCGCTGCCTTCGCCCTGATTTGTTGAGCGCCTCGCCCTTGTCAATGGGCTGATCAACAGGCTGACGGCCGCTCCCCGCCCCTAGCCGCCGAGTTTCAGCGCCAGTTTCGCCACATGCTCGCCCTGGAAGCGGGCGATCGCCAGTTCGTTCTTCGAGGGTTGCCGGCTGCCGTCGCTGCCCGCCATCGTGCTGGCGCCGTAGGGCGTCCCCCCGGAAATCTCGTCCATTTCACTGAGCTCGCTTGCCGCATAAGGCACGCCGACGACGACCATGCCCAGGTGCAAAAGCGTCGTATGAAACGACGTCAGGGTGGTTTCCTGGCCGCCGTGCTGTGTGGCGGTGGAAGTGAAGACGCTGCCGATCTTGCCGACCAGCGTGCCCTTGGCCCACAGGGAGCCGGTCTGGTCCAGGAAATTCCGCATCTGGCTGCACATGTTCCCGTAGCGCGTCGGCGTGCCGAAAATGATCGCGTCGTAGTCCGCGAGTTCATCGACCTTCGCAATCTTCGCCGCCTGGTCGAGCTTCGCGCCGGCTTCGCGGGCGACTTCCTCGGGCATGAGTTCGGGGACTCGCCGGATCACGACCTCCGTGCCGTCGACCGAGCGGGCCCCGGCAGCGATGGCCTCCGCCATGGTTTCCACGTGGCCGTACATGCTGTAGTAGATCACCAGTATCTTCGTCATTCGTCTGCTCCGTGTTCAGGGTGTCTCGACGGACCCGGCATCAGCCGTCCCGAGCGCCCGGCCCGGCGACCGGCGACCGATCCGTCGGGCCAGGATGCCGTGGGCGCGCCGATCCAGCGGGTAGCGCCACGCCAGCGCCAGCATCAGCGCCAGCAACACGCAGGGCCAGGCGACAAACGCAAGCTTGAGGCCGAGGACCCCGTGCGCTGACGGCGCGGCCTGGCCGGAGAAGCCGAACAGGGCCGGGATCGACAATGCGATCGCGCCGCCCAGTCCCTGGTTGAGTTTTGTCACGAGCGCCTGGAACGAGAACAGGATCGCCGCACGGTTTTGCCGGTTACGCCATATATCGTAGTCCACGATATCGGCGAGCAGGGACGGGAGAGCGATCGAGGACAGCCCGAGAAAGAAACCGAAGCTGGTCATCACGCCGATCATCGGCAGCAGCGCGCCGGGGCCGGGCGCGATCCAGGGGACCATTAACAGGGTGGCGATCATCCCGCCCGCGGCGATCGCCCACGCCCGGTGCTTGTCCACGTGTTTCATGACCTGCAGCCACAGCGGCATGCCCAGCGCCATGGCCAGCGTCATCGGCAGCGCAATCTGCGGCACCTTGTCCGGCAGGCCCAGGTGCTGGCTCGCGTAGATCACGAACAGGCTGGCGACAGCGCCGGTGGCCAGGCCGAACAGGACCTGGGTGACGAGAAAATAGCGCAGCGGCGGGGTATCACGCAGGGCGTGCCAGAGATCGACCGGGCGGACGGGCCGCGCCCGGACCCTGCGGACTGGTTCCGGCACGGTCAGGCACATCAGCGCCACGGACAGCGGCAGCCCGGCCATGATGAAGACGGCCAGGACGCGCATCACTTCCGGGCCGAAACGTGTCGTGCCCCCGACGAGCAGCATCGGCGCCGCCATGAACAGGATCCCGCCGGCGAAGCCGAGCAACTGGCGCCACAGCGCGATCCGGGATCGCTCGTGGTAGCCGGAAGACAGTTCCGCCGCCATCGCGGTATGCGGAATCTCTACGAGGGTCCACCCCAGGGTGGTCAGCAGGTACCAGGTCAGCAGGTGACCCAGCCCGGCGTCGGCGGCCGGGTTGAACAGGAACCAGGTGCTTGCCGCCACCACGACGGCACCCAGGATCATCCACGGTTTGCGGGTGCCCGTCCGGTCCGAGAGATAGCCGATCAGCGGATCCGTGAGGCCGTCGAAGCTGCGCGCGATGAAGGTCGCGGTCGCCAGCCCGGCGAGCGTCACGGCGCTGTACTCGAGATAGAAATTGGGCAGGATCGCCGCGGTGGGCGACATCAGCATGGACAACGGCAGGTTGACCAGGCCGAAGAGCACCAGCATCGGGGTGGGAAGGGGGTTGGGGTGGCTGCTCATCGCGCCCGGAAGATGATCTCCCGGCCCTCCAGCAGGCGTCAACCGCCCGTTGCCTGGCCTGAGGAAAAGCTAAGCAAATCAGCGGGTTGCGCTCCGCTGTGAAGTGTCTAGACTGTTGGGGTTGAGCCGCCATCCTAACAACTGTTGCGGCCTCACCACAAATAAGCGCTTGGGGAACAAGATATGAAGCACGGACGAATCTACGCTGCGGCCCTCGCCGCAACCCTTCTCAGCCTGCCGGTCACGACGACGGCGGAAGAGGAGGACGGCATCAATTTCGGCGGCGCCGTACGCCTGAACTACGCATGGCGTGACTACGACGACCAGAACAAGGACCGGGGCGGGGACTTCGAACTGGAACTGTTCCGCATCAACGCCCGCGGTACGATCGGCGAGGTGATCCTGGATGCCGAGTGGCGCCGCTACAACGACTTCCAGGCGATCCACCACGCGTGGGTCGGCTACGAGTTCAGCGAGCAGACGCACGTGGAGCTGGGCATTACCCAGGTGCCCTTCGGCATCCTGCCGTTTGCCTCGCACAGCTTCTGGTTCAGCGGCGCCTATTACATGGGTTTCGAGGATGACTACGACACCGGCGTCAAGGTAGTCCGCAAGTCCGGTGACTGGACGTTCCACACCGCCTTCTTCAAGAACCCGGAGTACGCCAACGACAGCCGCGCTGATCGTTACTCTTTCGATCTCGTCACCGGGGGCGACCAGCAGAACACGGAGACCAACCAGGTCAATTTCCGCGCCGCGCGGCTGCTCACGCATGAAGCCGACCGGACGACCGAGCTCGGCCTCAGCCTGCAGGCCGGCCAGATCTACAACCAGACCACCGAGGACAACGGCGATCGTTGGGCCGTGGCCGCCCACCTGAACGGCAATTACGGCCCGTGGAACCTGCAGCTGCAGGGCATGAGCTACGCGTTCAACCCGGAGAATCCTGTCGGCGTATCGGACGACTTCGTGCAGTACGGCGCTTTCGGCTTCCCCTTCCTGATGGCCGCCAAGGGCGAGGTCTGGACGGCGAACGTGGCGCGGGCCTTCACCGTGGACTGGGGTCCGATCACGGGGCTCAACTGCTACAACAACCTGACCTACATCGACCCGCGGGTGGACAACTCTGCAGAGTCCGTCCAGAACGTCACGGGCTGCGCGGTGTCCGCCGGCGGCGTGTACGCCTACTTCGACTGGATCGCGGGCCGCAACATGTGGTTCGCGGGCGGCGACGGCATCGGGCTCGACGGCGGTTCGGCCGGCAAGTGGCGTTCCCGCTTCAACATCAACATCGGGTACTACTTCTAGGTTCGCGACGCCGCAGGGCGTGTACCAGGGGGCTGCGGTCTGCCGGATCGCAGCCCTTTTTCGTGGCCCGGGTTTCGCTCATGGCGGTTTCGACGCCTCGCCGCCGCCTCGATCGACTCAGCCGAGGGCGCCGCCGCAGCTCGAGCCCTGCCCGGCCGTGCAGCCGTAGCAATGGCCGCCGACGGCAATGCGGCGCGGCACGTCCCCCGACTCCAGCAGTTGCCGCAGATGCGGCCGCTGCTCGCTCCCGCCGAGCGGCAGGCCGAGCATCTGGTTGAAGTCGCAGTCGTAGAGAAACCCCTGGTAATCGACGCTGACCAGGTTGCGGCACATCACGTTCTTCAGGTTGGCCGCGCGGTAGGCGTTGCGCAGCGTCTCCATGTAGCCGTCGTACTGGCCCTTGGCGAGCAGCACCGCGCCGAAGCGCTTGATCGGCATGTTGGTGATCGTGAACAGCGCGTTGAAGACGATGCCGAACTCCTCATGCAACAGGCGCTTGTAGTCTTCCTCGAGGGCCGCCTGCGGCGGCGGCAGCGAAGCCCCGACGGGGTTGTACACGAGGTTCAGAGTCAGCCCACTGTCCGCCTCGCCGTAGCCGAGCCGGTTCAGTTCCTGCAGCGCCGCGATGGAGGCCTCGAACACCCCGTTGCCCCGTTGTGCATCGACATTCTCTTTCGAGTAGCACGGCAGGGAAGCGATGGCTTCGACACCGTGCCGGGCGAGGAATTTGCCGACCCATTCGTAGCCGGGTTCGCGCATGATCGTGGGGTTGAGCCGATCCATGACGTGGACGCCGCGGCTCGTGGCGGTCTCCACCAGCCAGCGGAAATGGGGATTCATCTCCGGGGAGCCGCCGGTCAGATCCAGCGTGCCGATGTCATGCCGGGCGATGACCTCGAGCGCGATCTCCATGGTCTCGCGATCCATGAGTTCCTTGCGCGTCGGCCCTGCCGCGACATGGCAATGCAGGCAGGCCAGGTTGCACAGGTAGCCCAGGTTCATCTGCAGCGTGTCGAGCCGGTCGCGGCGGATCGCGGGAAAGTCGGTGTCCAGCAGGAGTGGCAGCGTGTCGCGCATGAGGGGCGGGCCTGGGACTCTGGCGGTCGGGCAAACTATTCAACCATGTTTTCGCGCCGTCCGCTGGAACGGATGAGCATGAAAAAGGGGCGCCCCCCGCGGGGCGCCCCTCACTGCCGCAGACCAAGCCCGGAGGGATGGACTCAGCTCAGCAGCATCCTCCGCCGGCGTGCGATTTGCAGCAAGCCGAGAAGTGCGAGTGCCAGCAGGGCGGGATCGACCGGGTTGCCTGCGCCAAAGGCGCCGCCACCGCCGGAACTCGATACCGGCGTGGGCGTGACGACGGGCGGCGGGTTGTAGACGGCCGGGGCGCCTGGATCGACGATGATCCCGTTCACTACCAGGTCGTCGTCCCCGTTCTCGCCATCGGTCAGCACGTAGGTGATCGTGTTGCCGTCGATGGTGGCCGGGACGCTGTACCAGTGCTCCGTCCCGTCTTCATGCGTGGGGCCGAACTTCCAGTAGCTCGTGCCTTCCGGCAGCGGGTCGGGGAAGGTCAAGGTCACTTCGATCTGCCCGCCAAGGTCGACGCGCTCGACCGTGAACTCCAGCACGCCGTACGGGAGGTTGTAGCCTTCCAGCTGCACCGGGTAGTCGCTCGGGGACTTCCAGATCGGGTCGACCAGCAAGGCTTCGGACTGCTCGTCCGGGATCACCGTCAACTGCGACTGCTTGCCGCTGAGGGTGGTCTCGACCGCCCGCGTATCGCCGCGGACCAGGCCGCTGCGGAACATGGCGTGCTTGGCGGTACCGTCGTTACCGGACCAGACCGTATAGCTCGCCCGCCCATCGGGCCGCAGCTTGATCTGCGTCTCGAAGTCCTCGAACTCGTCGGTGACGCCGAACAGTGCGTCGCCGCCCGTGATGGCCTTCGGCGCCGAGAAGCTCGCCCCGCCGTCAAAGGTGACCGCCATGTAGATGTCGAAGTCGCCGGCTTCCTGGTACTCCAGGACGTTGCTCTGCAAGCCGTATGCCACGTAGATCACGTTCGGGTCCTGGCAGTCGGTGGGATCGGTTGCACAGTTCGGCCCGCTGCCGGGTGTCGGCACGATGCGTGGCTCTTTCACTGTGTAGCCGGATTCCGCCGTCACCAGCGGGGTGAGATTGACTGCGTCCGTCCAGGTGGCTCCACCGTCAGTCGAGCGACGTACCATGAAGTTGTACGGCGCCTCGGTGTCGAGGATCTGGAACCGTGCCAGGTCGGGCACGTAGCTGAAGCCGACCAGGATGTCGCTACCGCGCATCATTCCGCGATGCGCCAGCGCGTTCTCCTGCATGTTTGCGCCGGTGTCGATGGACTCGCCCATCTGGCCGGTGCCCGGGACGCCGCCGATGGCGCGCGTGCCGCTGAAGTTCATGGCCGGGGCGTTCACGGTCATGTACAGCGGGTCGAGGTCATCCATGATGCTGACGCGGCAGTTCTCGACGTCCACCGCAGGCTGCAGGTTTTCCGGCATGAAGCCGCCGACCGCGCGGCGCAGCATGATGTCGGACGCGCCGCCCTGGGTGAAGTCGCCCTGCTTGTAGATGAACAGCAGCGGCACTTCCTGGGACGCGGACTGCGTCAGGAAACGGACCCGGCGGGCATTCTCCCAGGGGTCGCTGATGATGCAGCCGTGCTCGCCGCCTGCGGGAGGCGTGTCGAAACGGAAGGCATGGTAGCGGACGTACTTGCCGTCCTCCCAGCCCTGCGTGCCCTTGGTCTCCTCATAGGCGATGACCACGGTGTCGTCGATCTGGCCGATGTTGGGCCGGGAAGCGCCGACGTTACCGCGGTCATAGTCACCCGGCGGGTGCGTCTCGATGTCGCGCCCCTCGAGCGACTGTGCGGCGAAGATGTTGCGCGAGATGCGCACCGGAGCGGTGTAGGAGCCATTGACGAACTTCGCCGGGTCCACGCCCGTACCGGCCGCGTTGAGCAGGTCGAGGTAGCTGTACCAGATGTCCGTGCCATTGTTGACATTGGCGCCGGAGGCTCCGCTGCCCGGACCCTCGGCTTCACCGAGTTTCAGGCCCAGCGGGTCTTCCTGCCAGTTGACGACATGCGCGAACTTGTTGCCGCGGTTGGCGTCCTGCTTGGCGTCGCGCATGCCGCTGGTCAGCCGCTCGGTCTTGTAAGGAAGCCCGCCCCAGGCTTCATAGGTGTTGAATGCCTTGGTGCTGGGATTCCACACCAGTCGAGAGGCGTACTGGCAGCTGTAGGGCACGGTGACCCCGAAGAGCTCCGTGTAGGTGACGAAGCGCTGTGTTTCGCCGGGGAAGCGTGTTTCATCCGCCGGGCAGTACTTGCTGTTGAAAGATATGAAGAGGTAGTTGCCGATGTTCCGATGGTTCGGCTTGTCCGAGTCGCCTGGATAGTCCACGGCGTTCGGGTCGTTCACCAGGTCTGGAGTCCCCGTCAGCGGATCGAGCATCGGCGGGCCTTCCTGCACCAGGATGCCCCTGGCGGAGGAGAGCGCTGCTGTGTTGTCGATGTTCAGCGGCTCGCTCCAGGTGACGCCGTCGTCGATCGAATACTTGATGACGATGTCAGTGGGCAGTTGCGTTGCGCCGGCTTTGGCGTTCCAGGCCATCATGCCGACGTCCTGGGTGTCACCGTAGATCGCGAAGAGCGTGCCGTCCGGTGTGCGCAGGATCTTGACCTTGTTGGTGGATGCACCGTCCGAGACCACGCTGGGGCCCTCGGCCGGCGAGAATTCCAGGACGTCGCCATCAAATGTCTGGGCCATGGCGGCCTGGATGCTGAGCACGGCAGAGACCGCCGTGACGAGCGACAATATTGAGCGTTTCATGATTCGCCCTCCGTTGCTCCCCCGGGGCCGGCAGCCCTGCCGGCCTTCCGCCGGGTTCGCATGACCTGAGGCTAGGGCGTCGCCGTCAGACGGGCGGCGGAAAACTGACGGCGGTCAGTCGGTGGGCTGAGAAGCAGGAAAGAATGTGACGGGCGTCACATTAATTTACTGATCGGGCCCGAGAGCTTTTCCGGATCAAAAAGCAGGTGCTCCGGCGTTTCCTCGAGCAGGCCGGCCTGCTTCAGGCCGGCCACCACGCGCGCTGCAGTCTCGCTCGCGATGTCGAGCATCGCGGCCATGTCGCCCCGGCTCACATGCGGGCAAGGTGCCGGGGCGGCGAATGCAGCGAGGTAGCGCAACAGGCTGATGACCCGCTGGCGTGACGGGCCGCGGGCGACGGTCAGCAGGAACAGATCGCTGCGCCGGAGCTGGTCGTACCAGCGCCGTTCGATCTCCCGATAGAGCGCCGCTTCTTTGTGTTCCAGGCGAAACAGCACGCTGCGTGGAATATGGCAGAGTTTCACCGCGCTCAATGTCGTCGCGTTGCCGTCATAGCGATCATCGAGCAGGCCTTCCAGTCCGAGCATGTCGCCGGCCCGCAACAGGCGGACGATCCTCACCGCGCCGGCCGAATCCTTTTGCCAGACCTTGACGAATCCCTCGCGGATGGCAAGAACGGCATCCGCTGAATCGCCGGCCGCGACAAGCGGAAAATCACGTGGCACGGCGTAGCTTTCGACTTCGAGCAGGTCGCTGCCGAATTCTTTTTCCTCGAGCAGCTTGAAGGGCATGCGGGTCGCCCGGGCGCAGAGTCGGCAGTTGGCGCGGCCGACCCAGAATCCCTGCAAGCAAGGTTCCATCCTCGAACTGGCCATGGAACCCTCCGCGTGATTCCTTGCCTTAACTCAGCATAGCAGTCGCGGGTCGTATTGCAGTTAGAATCGTCGCCCGGCGCGATGACACGCTCGACCACTTTCTTTCCGTCCCTGATCACGGCAGCGAGATATGTTCAACAAGCTCCTCAAATGGACCCTTCCCCTCCTGGTGCTTGCGCTGGCCATCGCCGGGGGACGCTACATCGTTTCCCAGCGGCCGGACGCACCCCAGTTCACGCCGCCGCAGGTTCCCGTCTCCATCGACGCGATTCGTGTCGCGCCGCAGGATTACCGTGTCGTCGTGCACAGCGAGGGTACCGTCGAGCCGCGTACGGAGAGCACCCTGATCCCGCAGGTGTCGGGCCAGATCGTCGCGATCTCACCCACGTTCCGGGAAGGGGGGTTCTTCGAGGCGGGCGACATTCTCGTGACGCTGGACCCCCGCGACTACGAACTCGCCATCGCGAGCGCCGAGGCACAGGTCGCACAGGCTCAATCGGCCCTGGAACAGGAGCTCGCTCAGGCCAAGGTCGTGGAAGGCGACTGGCGCATGCTGGGCAAGGAAGCGCCTGAACTGGGCCTGCGCAAGCCGCAGATCGCGGCGGCGCGAGCCACCCTGTTGTCGGCCGAGTCCCAACTTGAGCGTGCGCGTTTCGACCTGGAGCGGACCCGCATCCGCGCGCCCTATGACGGCCAGGTGCTGGAGAAAAACGTCGACGTCGGCCAGTTCGTCTCCACCGGCACCCTGCTTGCCCGCGTGTACGCCACCGATTACGTCGAGATCCGCCTCCCGCTGACGGACCGCCAGCTGGAATTCGTCGATCTGCCGGAGCGTTTTCGCGGCGAGACGGCCCAGCGCGGCACGGCCGGGCCCGAGGTGGTCGTCAAAGCCGACATCGGACGGCAGCTGTGGCAGTGGAGCGGCCGCGTCGTCCGGGCCGAGGGTGCGATCGACACCAGTACCCGCCAGCTCTTCGTGGTGGCGCAGGTGGACGATCCCTACGAGCGCGTTGCAGACGGCCAGCCGCCGCTGCGGATCGGGCAGTTCGTCGAGGTGGAGATCCAGGGCCGCACCCTGGCGGACGCATTCGTCCTGCCCCGTGGCGCGGTGCGTGACAGCGGGGACGTGCTGATCGTCGATGCGGACAGCCGGCTGGAGCGGCGCCCCGTCTCGGTGGCCTGGACCGATGGCGAGTACGCGATCGTCACGCGAGGACTGGAGGCCGGCGACGTGATCAACGTCACGCCGCTCGCGGTGGCCGCCAGCGGGACACTGGTCGCGGCGACGATCGACGGCGTGCCGCCCGCGCCGCGCCGTCGGCCGGATGTCGACCAGGTGGCCGAGGGTCGTTCGCAGTGAAGGGTTTGATCGGCTGGTTCGCTCGCAACCACGTCGCGGCCAACCTGCTGATGGCGACCATCCTCGGGGTGGGCGCCTGGTCGCTGGTGGCCAAGATTCCGCTGGAGGTCTTTCCGGCCTTCGAGCTGCGCTCGGTGGTGGTCAATGTCCCCTTTCCCGGCGCCACGCCGACGGAAGTCGAGGAAGGCATCACCATCAAGATCGAGGAGGCCATCCAGGATCTCGACGGCATCAAGCGCCTCCGCTCGACCGCGGTGGAGAATTCCGGTCGCGTGGTCGTCGAGGTCGATTCCGGGCATGACCCGCGCGAGCTGATGAACGACGTCAAGGCGCGGGTCGATGCGATCTCGACGTTCCCGGCGGACAGCGAGCGCCCCGTGGTCTACGTGCCCGAAATCCGGCGGGACGTGATCACGGTGATCATCTCGGGCGACCTGCCGGAACAAGAGCTGCGTCTCGTGGCCGAGCGGGTGCGCGACGATCTTGTCGATCTCGAGCAGATCACCCAGGTGGAGCTGGATGGCGTGCGGCCTTACGAGATCTCGATCGAGATCTCCGAGCAGACGCTGCGCCAGTACGGTCTCACCCTGGAGCAGGTCGCCACGGCGATCCGGCGCAATTCGCTCGACCTGGCGGCGGGTTCCGTCCGCACCACCGCGGGCGAGGTGCTGATCAGGACGCAGGGCCAGGCGCGCATCGGCAGCGAGTTCGAGGACATCGTCGTGCGCGGCGCCGGGGGCGCCCGGCTGACGGTGAAGGACCTCGGCGTGGTCCGGGACGGCTTCAGCGAAGACCCGCTGGAATTTCGCTACAACGGCCGCTCGGCGGCGTTCATCGATGTCTACCGGGTGGGTGAACAGAGCGCGCTCGACGTGGCCCGGGAGGTCCGCGATTACCTCGCCTCGCCGCCGGACTGGGTGCCGCCCGGCGTGACGCTGGACTACTGGCGCGACCAGTCGCGTGTCGTGCAGGCGCGCCTCAACACCCTGACCAAGAGCGCCCTGCAGGGCGGCCTGCTGATTCTCGTGCTGCTGACATTGTTCCTGCGTCCGGCGGTGGCGTTCTGGGTCGTCGTGGGCATTCCGGTGGCTTTCATGGGCGGTATTGCCCTGATGCCGGTGTTCGGCGTCACCATCAACCTGATCAGCCTGTTCGCCTTCATCCTGGTGCTGGGTATCGTCGTGGATGACGCGATCGTGACCGGGGAGAACATATTCAGTCGCCTGCAGAAAGGGGAGGATCCCCTGGAAGCGTCGATCCGGGGCACCCAGGAAATCGCGGTGCCGGTGACCTTCGGCATCCTGACGACGGTCGTGGCGTTCTCGCCGTTGCTCATGATCGAGGGCGTGCGGGGACAGCTGTTCGCCCAGATCCCGCTGATCGTCATTCCCGTGCTGCTGTTCTCGCTGGTCGAATCCAAGCTCATCCTGCCCGCCCATCTCAAGCATGTGCGGGTGCGCGGCGCGACGAGCGAGAACGCTCTCAGCCGGCTCCAGGCCAGGGTGCAGCGGGGCCTGGAACGCGGCACGCAGGCCCTGTACTCGCCGGTGTTGCGTGCCTCGTTGCGCAATCGCTATCTCGCCGGCACGGTGTTCGTCGCCGTGGCGATCATCCTCTTCAGCATCGCGATCGGGGGGCACCTGCGCTTCGTGTTCTTCCCGCGGATCCAGGCGGAGACCGCTTCGGCGACGGTGATCATGCCGCCCGGCACGCCTTTCGAGGTCACGGCGGATGCGATCCGGCGGATCAACGCAGAGGCGGAGAACCTGCGTGAACAATACCGGGAGCCTGAGTCCGGCGCGAGCGTCGTGAAAGGCATCCTCTCCTCCGTCGGCTCGACCGGCGGCGGGTCCAACCCGCGTACCGACCTGGGCCGCGTGTTGTTCGAGATCGTGCCGCCCGAGGAGCGCCTCATCGACGTGACCAGCGCCGAGCTGGTGCGGGAATGGCGCGCGGCGATCGGCCCCATCGTGGGCGCGAAAGAGGTCAGCTTCCGCGCCGAGTTCGGCGGCGGCGGGTCACCGCTCGACGTCGAGATCGCCGGCCAGGATTTCGCCGCCCTGCGGGCGCTGGCGGCGCAGGTGCGGGAGCGCCTGGAGACTTATCCAGGCGTGTTCGACATCACGGACAGCTTCGAGGAGGGCAAGCAGGAGATCAAGCTGGAACTGCGCCCGGAGGCCGAGCTCCTGGGCATCACGCTCGACGACCTGGCGCGCCAGGTGCGCCATGCCTTCTTCGGTTTCGAGGCCCAGCGCGTGCAGCGGGGGCGCGAAGAGGTCCGTGTCTACGTGCGCTATCCGGAGGCCGAGCGCCGTTCGCTGAACAACCTCGCCACCATGCGGATCCGCACGCCCGACGGCGCAGAGGTGCCGTTCGGCGAGGTGGCGGAAGCGGAATACGGTCGCGGCTTCGCCGAGATCCAGCGGGTGGACCGCAACCGCACGATCAACGTGGTGGCGGACGTCAACAAGGAAGTGGCCGATATCGAGGCGATCAAGCGCGACCTGAGGGAGTTCCTCTCGGGCGCCGTGCCCGCCTACCCGGGAGTGAGTTTCTCCCTGGAAGGCGAGGCCCGGGAACAGCGGGAATCGTTCGGCAGCCTGGGGTACGGGCTGCTGTTCGTGCTGTTCGCGATCTATGCGCTCCTGGCGATCCCCTTCCGTTCCTACCTGCAGCCGTTGATCGTGATGAGCGTGATCCCGTTCGGCGCCGCCGGCGCGATGCTCGGCCACATGATCATGGGCATGAACCTGACCATCTTCAGCCTGATGGGCATGCTTGCGCTCACGGGCGTGGTGGTTAACGACAGCCTGGTGCTCGTGGATTACATCAACCGCCGGCGCCGGGAAGGCATGGCCCTGATGGAGGCGGTCAGCACGGCAGGGATCGCGCGCCTGCGGCCGGTCCTGCTCACCTCGCTGACGACGTTCGCCGGCCTGACCCCGCTGATCTTCGAGAAGTCCACGCAGGCCCAGTTCCTCATTCCCATGGCCGTGTCGCTGGGATTCGGCATCCTGTTCGCGACCTTCATCACCCTGCTCCTCGTGCCACTGAACTACCTGGTGCTGGAGGACCTCCGGCGCCTTGGCCGCCGACTGACGGGGCGCGGGGGTGACGGCGAAACGGCCTCGGCCGGAGACGGGCTGCCGGCGAGCCGATAGGGGAAATCCCGTAGCCCCGAGTTGATCTCCGTCAAACATGACAGGCGATGCCAGGCGCATATTTGCCGCCTATCTAATACAGAGTGTTCTAAATAAGAATTATCTGTATCAGAGGCGGGCCCCGCGGAACACCGGGGACTTTGGGGAATATGCCGAGGATTTCTGTCATGAAGAAGATCAACGACGCGCCATCAGTCCGCTGGCTCGGCGCCTGCGCGGTCGCGCTCCTCCTGTCGCTCGGGGGTTGCAGCGGTGACGACGGCGACGACGGGGAGGACGGCCTGGCCGGTGCACCCGGGACGGATGGCATCAGCTGCTGGGACCTGAACGAGAACGGCGTCGCCGACGCCGATGAAGATGTCAACAATGACGGCGTCGTGGACGTGCTCGACTGCCAGCAGCCGCCGTCCATCGGCGACGCCGAGTCACTGCATGCGGCCTTTTTCGCGGATCGTCCCTACGAGGGCACCGAGTCCTGCCTCGCCTGCCACGGTGAAATCGGTGACGACATCCTGACCACCGGCCACTTCAAGTGGGAAGGCGTGGCGACGAACCTCGAGGGCGTCGAGGGCGAGATCCACGGCAAGAACGACATCATCAACAATTTCTGTGTGGCGGTGCCGAGCAACGAGGGGCGCTGCACGCAGTGCCATATCGGCTACGATTACGCGGACGCGAGCTACGATTTCGGCGATCGCACGAAGATCGACTGCTTCGCCTGTCATGACCAGACCGGCACCTACACCAAGGCTCCGCCACTCGCGGGGCGCCCCCCGGCCAGCGTGGATCTCCAGGCTGTCGCACAGAGCGTCGGCGCCAACGGCGGCGTGCCGACGCGTCAGGCCTGCCTGTTCTGCCATGCCGGCGCCGGCGGCGGCGACAACGTCAAGCACGGCGACCTCTCCTCCGACCTGATCGCCACGACGCGCGAGTTCGACGTGCACATGGCGGTGGACGGCGCGAACCTGAGCTGCGTCGATTGCCATGGCGTGAAGCGCGACGCTGACGGCGCAATGATGTCGCACGGCATCGGCGGGATGCCCTACCACTCTGTGGACGAGGGTGACATGAAGCAGTGCACCGACTGCCACGGCGACAGCGCGAATATCCATGCCGGCAGCAGTGTCCAGAACACGGTCGCCAGTCATCCGCGCCTGGCCTGCCAGGCCTGCCATATCCCGGCCATCGCCCGGAAGCTGCCGACCAAGACCGAGTGGTACTGGGAAGACGCGGGCCAGGACATCGATCCGATCCCCGTGGATCCGGTGACCGGCAAGGCGACCTACGACAAGATGAAGGGCACCTTCGCCTGGGCCACCGACGTGCGTCCCGAGCTGCGCTTCTTCGACGGCAAGTGGAACAAGACGCTGATCAACGTCAACGACCAGTACAGCTCGGTGCCGGTCGATCTCGGCAGCCCGGCGACGGATTACACGAACCCCGATGCAAAGATCTATCCGTTCAAGAAGCTGATCGGCAACCAGCCGGCCGATGCGAACAACAACACCATTCTCGTGCCGCACCTGTTCGGCGCTGCGGGCGGTCCCAACCCCTACTGGGGCACATACGACTGGAACCTCGCCCTGCAGGACGGCGCGCTCGCGGCCGGACAGGTTTACACCGGCGAATACGAGTTCGTCGACACGGTGAGCCTCTGGTCGGTCAACCACGAGATCGCGCCGAAAGAGATGGCGCTCGGCATGGGCGGTGATTGCGGCGACTGCCACGGCGGCGACCAGGTCGACTGGGTTGCGCTCGGCTGGACCGATGATCCGGTTCGCGGCGGAACGCGTCCCGGCCTGTAGGAACTTTTTCCCCTCCTGACAGGCGTCCCCACTTCGGTGCGGGCGCCTGTTTTTTTTCATGTCGCGCCGCGAAAGAAATATTCGTCGGTTTTGCTGCACAATAACGCCCTGGAATATTCATGATCCGGGGCGCAGATGAATAAGAACGCATATAACTACGACGAATTGCTGCAGGCTGGTCGCGGCGAGTTGTTCGGCCCCGAGGGTGCACGCATGCCTCTCCCGCCGATGCTCATGGCGGACCGGATCACGCACATCGACAGCGACGGCGGTCCTCACGGCCTCGGCCAGATCGTCGCCGAACTCGATATCCATCCGGACCTGTGGTTCTTCAAGTGCCACTTCGAGTCCGACCCGGTGATGCCCGGTTGCCTGGGCCTCGATGCCTTGTGGCAGCTTGTGGGTTTCTTTCTTTGCTGGAGCGGGGGGCGCGGACGGGGCCGCGCGCTGGGCGTCGGCGAGGTCAAGTTCACCGGCCAGGTGCTGCCCACCGCCAGCCGCGTCACTTACCGGATCGACATGAAACGGGTCCTTCTTCGCCGCCTCATCATGGGCATCGGCGACGGCACCATGAGCGTCGACGGGCGCGACATCTATACTGCTACCGACTTGAAAGTCGGTCTGTTCACTTCCACCGATTCATTCTGAGGAGGCGTCATGCGTCGTGTCGTCGTCACCGGCTTCGGGATCGTCTCGAGCATCGGCAATAACGCAGCGGAAACGCTGTCCTCCCTGCGAGCGGGCCGCTCCGGAATCCGCTTCAGCGAGGAATACAAGGAACTGGGCTTTCGCAGTCACGTGCATGGCCCGGTGGAGATTTCCCTCGCCGAGATGATCGACCGCAAGCTGAAGCGTTTCATGAGCGACGCGGTGGGCTACAACTACGTGGCGATGCAGGAGGCGATCGCCATGGCCGGGCTGGAGCAGGACGATATCAGCAACCCGCGCACGGGCCTGATCGCCGGCTCCGGCGGTGCCTCCACCGAAAACGTCTTCTGGACGGGTGAAACGGTGCAGAAGAAAGGCGCCCGGAAGGTGGGGCCGTACATGGTGACGCGCTGCATGTCGTCGGCCATCCCCGCCAACCTGGCGACGGCGTTCAAGATCAAGGGCGTCAGCTACACGATCAGCTCCGCATGCGCCACGAGCGCCCATTGCATCGGCAACGGCGCCGAGCTCATCCAGCTCGGCAAGCAGGACATGGTGTTCGCCGGTGGCGCCGAGGAATTGCACTGGGGCACTTCGGTCATGTTCGACGGCATGGGCGCCTTGTCATCCAAGTACAACGACACGCCGGAGCGCGCCTCCCGGACCTATGATGCGGACCGGGACGGCTTCGTGATTTCCGGGGGGGGCGGCATCCTCGTGCTCGAGGAGCTCGAACACGCCATTGCGCGCGGCGCAAAGCCGATCTGCGAACTGGTGGGCTACGGCGCCACGTCCGACGGCGCCGACATGGTGCAGCCCTCCGGCGAAGGTGCGATGCGCTGCATGCGCATGGCCCTGGAGGGGCTGGACGGGCCGGTGGACTACCTGAACACGCACGGCACCAGCACGCCGGTCGGAGACGTGAAGGAACTCGAGGCGATCCGCGCGGTATTCGGCGACGAGAGCCCGCCGATCGCCTCCACCAAGTCGCTCGCCGGCCATGCATTGGGCGCCGCGGGCGTCAACGAGGCGATCCATGCGATCCTCATGCTGCAGAACGATTTTATTGCCGCATCTGCGAACATCGAGCGCCTCGATCCCGCGGCCGAAGGCTTCGACATCGTTCGCGAGCGGCGCGACGGGCAGCGACTGGACACCGTGATGTCGAACAGCTTCGGCTTCGGCGGCACGAACGCGACCCTCGTGTTTCGCCGCGTCTGACCGGAGTCCGGACTCGCCGGCGAGGCCGACCACCGGCGCTCAGCTGCGGCGCGGCTCCGTCCGCGCCAGCAGCGCCGGCAACAGGGTCATGTTCGCCAGCAGGGCGGCGGTCATCGCCAGGCCGGTCAGCAGGCCGAAGTAAATGGTCGGTTTGAAGGCCGACAGGGCCAGCACCGAGAAGCCGAGGACGATCGTCACCGTGGTGTAGTACAGCGCCCGGCCGATGGATCCGTGGCAACGCGTCACGGCGTCCCATGCGTCGCCCTTGCCCGCGAGCTCCTCGCGGTAGCGATGGATATAGTGGATCGTGTTATCGACGCCGATGCCGATGGTGATGGCCGCGATGGTCACCGTCATCAGGTCCAGCGAGATCCGCGCCCAGCCCATCAGGCCGAGCACCAATGCCGCGGAGAGCAGGTTCGGCAGCAGGCCGATCGCGGCATAGCGCCATGAGCGGAACAGCACGAGGAACATCAGCATGATGGCGCCGAACACCACCCCGAGGGTGAGAATCTGCGACCGGAACAGGCTTTGCAGCATGTTGTTGTAGAGCACCATCATGCCCGTGAGGCGCACCTGTTCCACGCCATAGCCCATGTCCACGGCAATATGCCGCCGGATCTCCTCGAGCAAGGCATCCCGTTCCAGCTCCTGCGACGATTCATAGATCCGCACGCTGAAGCGCAGCTGGTTGCCGTCGTCGGACAAGTAGGGATCGAACAGCGTCTGCTTCACCAGGTCGGGCAGGCGACTGTAGAACACCGAGAGGTAGAAATCCTCGGTGGCGACACGCGGCTCCAGCGAAGCGAACATCTCCATGGGCGTGGCGACGGAAATGACTTTTCCCGTCGCCGCCAAGGACTCCAGGTAGTCGTGAATACGCCGTACTTCGGGCAGGCGCTTCGAATTCAGCCAGTAGCTGGTGCTGGCGATGCCGGCATCGGACTCGAACTCATCCATGAAATCGAGGGCGAACTCTTCGTCTTCGGCCGCTTCTTCCGGCTCCGGCGGCGGCGCATCGACCAGCACGTCCAGCGGCGTGGTGCCGCCGAGCTTCTCGTCGATCAGTCGCATGCCCTGGTAGATTTCGGTGCTCTTCTTGAAGTAGTCGATGAAGCGATTCTCCACGGACAGCTGCAGGGCGCCGGACAACCCGATGACGCCCAGCACGGCGCCGACGGCGATAGTGGCGGCGGGCCATTGCGTCACGGTCTTCGCCAGCGCCCCGGTGACCGAACCGGTGAGATTGAGAAGCGGGGCCGGCCGCCCGGCCCTCAGCAGCATCACCGCGGCCGGAAACAGCGTGAAGGAAAGCACGAAGGCGAGGCCCAGTCCCATCACCATCATCCAGCCGAAATCGATCACGGGGCGGATGCCGCTCACCAGCAGCGAGCCGAAAGCGACCATGGTGGTCAGCACGGTGTAGAGGCAGGGGACGAACTTGCTGTGCACCGTGGCCTGCACGAGGGCGAACTGGTCGTGATCCGGATGCAGCTGGTGGAGTTCCCTGTAGCGGACGATCAGGTGCACGACCAGGGCCAGGTTGAGAATCAGCAGCAACGAGACGAAATTCGACGATACGACAGTGACCGGCCAGCCCAGCAGTCCCAGCAGGCCGATCATCCCGATGACCGTCGCGGCGCAGGTGGCGACCGGCAGCACGACCCATTGCCAGCGACGAAACGCGGCTGCCAGGATGAGGATGATGAAGGCGCCGACTGCTACACCGAAGGTCGTGAGATCGGAGCGGATGAAAGCGATCGAATCCACCGCGATCATCGGCACGCCGCCGAGATGAATCACGGCCTGGTCGCGGAAGCGATCCAGCACCTCGCGGATCTCGGCGATGACCCTGGTCTCACGCTCACGCAGGATATCGCCCCGAGCCGATGTCTGCCGGTCGAGCAATTCCAGCTCGGCGCGTTCCTCCGGCCCGAGACCGCTTTCCTCGTCCTTGATGCGCAGTGCGTCACGCGCCTGTTGCAAGGCGCGATACTCCGCGTCCTGTGGCAGTTCGACGCGAATGGCCGTGGTGCTGCCGTCCGGGCTGACCAGCAGGTTGCGATACAGCGTGCTGTCCAGCGCGCGCTGGCAATCCTGCACGCGGTCCGGGCCGTCGCAGGTGAGTGCAGCAGGATCCGTGGGCAGTTCCGTCAGGCTGACATCGAGTCCGTGGAGCAACGGGACGTCGAGCAGCGACGTGACGTCCTCCACGTAGTCCACGTCGGCCAGCGCGTCGCGCAGTGCCTCCAGCCGATCGAGTGCAGGCGCCGTGAACAGCCCGCCATCCGGCGTGTAGGTGACGACCAGGAAATCATCCGATTCGTAGCGGGCCCGGACGGCGCGGTAAAAGCGCACCGCCTCGTCGCCTTCCATCACCAGGGTTTGCGACGAGGCGTCCAGCTGGAAGCGCGGCGCGAACGCCCCGAGCGACGCCACCAACAGCACGGTGGCCAGCAATGTGACGACCGGGTGGCGAAGCACCACCGTGTCGTATGTCGCGCTCAGCAGGCGGCGAAGCCGCGTGGCCATATCCATCCTGGATCCTTGTCCCGGGGGGAATTCTTGAAATTATTCTTCGATCGGTACGGCGGCGAGCGTTTCTAGCGCGGTCCGCAACTCTGCCAGCTTGGCGCGCAGGATTGTCGCATTTTCCGCGCCGACGCGGAGCAGGATTTTCTGTCCCGAGGACAGCGCTTCGAGATCCGGGTCGGCGAAACGGTAGCGCACGTGAGGTTGTTCGACACGGATCGGCCCCTGGATCTCGGGGGTCGCCAGCAGGTGGTCGATCACTTCCAGCACCCGGTTGTGGAACTGTCGCCCGCCGTAGCCGAGTTCCTCGAAGGCCTGCTGCAGCAGCGGGTAGTGGCGGCGATAGGCCGCGGCCAGGGCCGCGCTGTCCACGGCGTCCGCGAGCAGGACGAACGCGGCGTAGCGGGCGCTGTTGGCCGGGGCGATGACCCGCTCGCCCTCTGCTCCGCGCACGAGGAAACGCCCGTCGATCGGCGGCACGGCGCGGGCCTCGATCCACAGGGTGTCGCGCGGCAGGTTGTCGATCGTGGCGACCAGCTTGCGGATGAGGCCGGTTTCCACCAGGTACTCGTCGACCAGCGTCTCCCCGGCAGCCGTCGCCAGCGCCGCCCGCGCCTCGGGGTCGCTCTCGTCGAGCGCCGGCAGCGGTGGCGCCGGCTCGGGAGGGGCTTGTGCGGCGAAATCCGGGGCCGGCTCCGGATCGGGCTCCGGTTCCAGCGGGGAGACGTATTCCGGGGTCTCGGGGACGACACGGGCAGGAAGCTCGACGGCTTCAGGCGGCGGTTCGGTGGCTTTTCGCGGGTAGAAGATGGCGACGAGGCCCACGAGGACCACGATGAGGACGGGCCAGAGGATTCTCTTGTCCATGAGCGATACCGTTGGGCTGCAAGATGCAAGCCTAGTCTAGCTGTTGACACCGCCACGCAGCAGCGGGTTCCCCTGAGCCTCCGGCGAACCGCGGGCTGTGGCGCAAAGGCCAGTTCTGCTACCTTATTGTCATTCCTGGAGCCGCCGCCCGATCACGCGGCGGCCCCGCCAAACACGAGGACAACAAGATGAGCGAGTTTTCGTTGACGCACCTGGTGGCCGGTGCGGCCCTGGTTTCCATGACTTTGAGCGGCTGCACCATGCCGACCGGCACCCCGTCCGAACCCGCCGAACTGCTGTCACGCGAGAAACTGCTCGGCAACCCCGCGCGCAGCACCGCGCGGCTCAGCCCGGATGGCAAGCGGCTGGCTTTCCTGGCGCCGCACGAGGGCGTGATGAACGTCTGGGTGACCGACGCGGCGGCCACCGGGGAGCCAAAGGTGGTCACCGAGGAGCGCGTGCGCCCCATCCGCAGCTATTTCTGGTCGCCCGACTCAGGGCAGATCCTGTTCGTCCAGGACAAGGGGGGCGACGAGGATTTTCTCCTGTACGGCGTCAATCTCGAGACCGGCGCGACGCGCAACTACACGCCATTCGAGGACGTGCGGGTGACGATCGTCGGCGGCAGCCGCGAGATCGAGGATGAACTGCTGATCGGCCTGAACGATCGCGATCCCCGCTGGCACGACGTGCACCGCCTCAATCTCGAGACGGGCGAGATGTCCCTGGTACGCCAGAACGACGGTTATGCCGGCTTCGTTGCGGACCAATCGCTGACGCTGCGCCTGGCGACCCGGCCTTTGCCGGACGGTGGCATGGCGATTGAGTCGATCGGCGCCGACGGCGAGACCAGCCCGCTGACCGTCATTCCGTCGGACGACGCCCTGACGAGCGGCGTGCTCTCCATTCCGCAGGGCGCGGACTTCGCCTATATGCTCGATTCCCGCGGGCGCGACACCACCGCCCTGGTGAAGCTCGACCTGGCCAGCGGCGAGACCGAGACCATCGCGGACGGCCGGCGCGCCGATATCGGCGGGATCCTGGCACACCCGATCACGGGCGAGGTGCAGGCCTACGCCGAGAATTACCTCGTGAATCGCTGGTATCCGGTCGGCGACGCGATCAGGGACGACATCGCGTTCCTCGACGAACGGGCCGGCGGGGAGTGGTCGGTCGCGAGCCGCAGCGATGACGACCGGTCCTGGGTCATCGGCGTCGACCGGGTGACCGAGCCGTTCACCTACTGGCTGTACGACCGCGAAGCGCGCCGCCTGGAGAAACTGTTCACCACCCGGCCGGAGCTGGAAGGAGCGCCCCTCGCACCGATGTATCCCATCGAGATCGAGAGCCGTGACGGCAAGACCCTGGTCAGCTACCTGTCGCTGCCGCCATGGCTGGACCCGGATGCCGACGGTGTGCCGTCGGAGCCCGTGCCGATGGTGCTCAACGTGCACGGCGGGCCCTGGGCGCGCGACGATTTCGGCTACCGGGCCGACCACCAGTGGCTGGCGAATCGCGGTTACGCGGTGCTGTCGGTCAATTTCCGCGGGTCGCGCGGGTTCGGCAAGGAATTCGTCAATGCGGGCGATCTCGAGTGGGGCCGCAAGATGCATGACGACCTGCTCGACGCCGTCGAGTGGGCCATCGACCGGGGCATCACGACCCGTGATGCCGTAGCGATTTTCGGCGGCTCCTACGGGGGTTACGCTGTGCTGTGGGGCATGACCAACACGCCCGAGACCTTCGCCTGCGGCGTGGATATCGTCGGCCCGTCGAATCTCAAGACCCTGCTCGCCAGCGTGCCGCCTTACTGGGCTTCTTTCTTCGAGCAACTCGCCCGCCGGGTCGGTGACCCGCGGACCGAGGAAGGTCTCGCGATCCTCGAGGAGCGTTCCCCGCTGAACTACGTGGACAACATCAGCAAGCCGCTGCTGATCGCCCAGGGCGCCAACGACCCCCGCGTCAAGCAGGCGGAAAGCGACCAGATCGTGGATGCGATGACGGCGAAGGAGATCCCGGTGACCTACGTGCTGTATCCGGACGAGGGCCACGGCTTCGCCGTGCCTGAAAACCGGCTCAGCTTCTATGCCGTGACTGAGGGGTTCCTCGGCGCCTGCCTCGGCGGGCGGGTGGAACCGGTCGGCGATGATTTCCAGGGCTCGAGTATCCAGGTGCCGGCAGGCGCCGAGGTCGTCAGCGGGCTGGCCGAGGCCCTGGCCGAATCGGCAGGCAAGCCGTGAACCGGTTCAATCGGCGTGGCAGCGGCGTGGCCCTCGGGGCCCTTGTGGTCCTGGGGGTTTCGGCGTGCGCCACGACGCCGAAGGCCTACATCGACGTCGCGGACGAACCGCCCGACTGTGAGCGTTTCGGCTGGTACGAAGAGCCGCAGCGTCCGGCCTCCATCGCCGAGCAGCGTGTTCGCGACGAAGTGATGCGCGTGCTCGAGGGCAAGGGTTACACGGTGGATGCGGAGAACCCCGATTGCCGCGTCTCCGGGGTGATATTCACCGGCGACCGGCCCGGGTCGCCGGTCAGCGTCGGGCTCGGCGCCGGGAGCTGGGGCGGCAACCTGGGCGGCAGCGTGGGGATCAGCCTCCCGCTGGGCGGTCCCCGCAAGGTCGGCAACCTGGCCATCGACGTCATCGACACCGACCGCAACGCGCAGGTGTGGCGCGGCACGCTGGAGGGCGCCTTCCGCAGTCCCGAGGCGGAGCCCGAGGCCGTGCGCACGGCCGTGGAAAACTTGCTGGAAACCTTCCCTCCTCGCGGCGGGGGCTGAGGACCGCGGGGACAATGGCGGGAGGTTGCTGAATGCGCCCGTTCTTCCCGATCATTTACGTACGCGGCTATGCCATGCGACCGTCGGACATCGCCGAGACGGTGGCGACGCCCTACATGGGCTTCAACCTCGGCTCGACGAAGGTCCGCCAGGACTGGCGCGGCAGCGTCATCCGCCACATCTTCGAGTCGCCGCTGATCCGGCTGATGAAGGAATACGGTTACCGCGACGTCTACCAGGACGGGCGCGAGCTGACCGGGCCGATCGACGAGAAAAGCGTACTCATCTACCGTTACTACGAGGCTGCGGACCGCGACCTCGGCACGGGGCGGAGGCTTTCCATCCTGGAAGCGGCGGCGGGACTCAAGAAGCTGATCCACCAGCTGCGCGACCAGGTGTGCGGTGACGACGCCGTGAAGCGCGCCGACTTCCGGGTCTACCTCGTGGCGCATTCGATGGGTGGGCTCGTGTGTCGCGCCTTCCTGCAGAACGACGCCGTGAGCTCGCCGGCGGACCGGCGGCTCGTGGACAAGGTGTTCACCTACGCGACGCCCCATAACGGCATCGACCTCGCCGGCGCGAACGTGCCCGCCATTCTCGGCTTGTGGGACATGAACAATTTCAATCGCGACCGGATGGCGGAATACCTCGGCCTGCCGGACGACGCGCCACGCGTCGATTCGCTCAACGGCCGTTTCCCGGTGGAGCGGTTCTTCTGCCTGGTCGGTACCAACCACCGGGACTACGGGATCGCGCGACTCGCGGCCGGCGACATGAGCGACGGCCTCGTGCGCATCGAGAACGCCACGGTGCGCGGCGCGCCCCGCGCCTTCGTCTACCGCAGCCACAGCGGCCCCTACGGCATCGTGAACTCGGAAGAGGGCTACCAGAACCTGGTGCGCTTCCTGTTCGGCGATCTGTGCGTCACCGGCTCGCTCGACTGCATCCACCTGCCATTGCCCCCCAGTATCCGGCGCGCGCACGAGCATGGCCAACGCGTGCGTGCGGCCTATTATTTCGAGGCGACCGTCGCGCCGCGCGGCGCCTTCATGTTCAAGCTCAACGAACGGCGCATCGAGACCCAGTCCGCCGTGCTGCGCCGTTTCGACGAGTTGTTCGCGCCGGCGGGAATGCCGCTGGAAGCCCCCCGCTCGCCGGTGCTGTTCAGCGCATTTCTCGACAGCCGCCAGATCACGGTCGGCCGGACCTTCGTGTTCAGCGTGGATCTCGCCGTGTCCACCACCGGCTACACGGTGGACGGCGCGATGGCGAGGCGACGGCACATTCCCGGGGAGCACCTGTTCCGCAACACCGTGACGGTGCGAGCGACCCCCGGTGAGGACGGCTGGAACGTGCGCTACGTGATGGCGGACGACCAGTGGGGCGAGACGCGGGGGCGGATGGCGGAGCGTGACGGCGAGGACTGGGTGATTCCGCTGCAGTCGGCCAAGGGCTTTGCCGGGCGCCTCCGCCTGAAACCGCGGCGGCGCGACGGTCATTCCTGACCGTCGCGCCCCGAAGGTCTCGGCCTGGCGCTAGAAGCTGTACTGTGCGCGGCCGATGAGGATGTTGGGCGACTCGTCCCCCACGGGCGAGCCATCGACGACGGCGCCGCTGTCCGTGACGTCCACCATGATGTAGTTCAGCATGAAGCGTACGTTGGGGTTCGAGTAGTAGGTCAGGCCCAGGGTCAGGTTTTCCTGTTCGCCCCCCTGGAAGCCGGTGTCGTTCAGGTCCAGGGCGCTGTAACGGGCGGTCACTTCCCAGGCCCCCCGGTCGGGATTGCCGGGCTTCACGCTGCGGAAGATGCCTTTGCCATAGCCGCGCTTCTCCCCGGTGACGATCCAGCTGCCCTGCACATACCAGCCGCTGAAGTCCGGCTCGGCGCCGGCATTGCGATCGACCCCGACACCGAAGTACTCCGTCTGCACTGCGAACGGGCCGCTCTGGTAGGCCGCCTCGACGCCGTATTTCATGGTCTTGTCGACGTCCGGGATGCTGCCTGTGTCTACGAGGCGAGTGCCGTCCACGCGGGCCTCGGGCCGGTCGCGGAAGCGCTTCACGTTGTAGTCGCGCACGTCCTCGTAGGCGAACGAGGCCGCAAGGTGCAGCTGGTTACCGTCCAGCACCGGTGCGAATACGAAGCGTCCGGCGATCCCCAGCGGCTCATCGCCTTCCTGGTTGCTGCCGAGGCCGCGGCCGTAAGCCATGCCCTGGAAGCCGATCGCACCCTCGAAGTAGTCGTAGCCGATGCCGATCCGGCGTGCATCCACCAGGGCCGTATTGGGCGAGGAGCGCTCGATGAACCAGATGTTGTTGGTGCTCGCCACTTCTTCCAGGCCCATCGGCACCTTGAAGTTGCCGATCTTCAGCGTGCCGCCGGACAGCTTGCGGCGCAGGACGACATCCTGGGCATTGGTGCCGTTCTCCGAGAAGTCATACTCGATGATCCCGGACCAGTTCTCGTTGATCGTGCCCTGTACACCGACGAAGGTACGACGGAACAGGAACCCGTCGTCGAGGTCGATCTGGTCGTCGTCGTGCAGGGCATAGTCGAGGTGGACACGACCGCGCACGTCGAACTCGGGGGCCGCCGTCGCGGTGACGGCGAATGACAGCACAGCGCTGCCCGACAGCAGGACGCAGGCCATTCTGTTGGCGCTTCTTGTAGGCATCATTGTTTTCCTTATGTTTTATTGTTTATGCGCATCGTTCCCGACGGTATGTCCGTAGGGCAACTACTTCGCATTCGCGAAGAATAGCTGCTGGCCGCGGCGCTCGAAATCCGCAATTGCCGCCTGGCCCTCCTCGGACAGGAGCCACTCGTGCCACTGCTTCGCGAGGGCCTGTTTCAGGTGGGGGTTGCGCTCCGGGTTCAGCAGCACGCTGCCGTACTGGTTGAACAGCACGGGGTCGCCCTCGAACACGATGGCGAGCTCCTGGCGATTGTCGAAACTGATCCAGGTGGCGCGGTCGGCGAAGACGTAGGCGTTCATCGCCGCCGCCGTGTTCAGCGTCGCGCCCATGCCGCTGCCGAGCTCGCGGTACCAGCTCCCATGCGGCGTGACGCCGGCTTTCTCCCAGAGGCCCAGCTCGGCCCGGTGGGTGCCGCTGTCGTCGCCGCGCGACGCAAAGACGCCGTCGTTTGCGGCGATCAGCGCGAAGGCTTCCGCGGCGGACCCGGCGGACTTGACCCCCGCGGGATCGCTGCTCGGCCCGATGATCACGAAGTCGTTGTACATGACATCGCGACGCTCGAGCGCATAGCCCTCGCTCACCATCGTCCTCTCCCCCGCGGCGTCATGCACCAGCAGGGCGTCGGCGTCGCCGGCGCGCGCGATGGCGAACGCCTGGCCGGTGCCGACGGCCACGACGCGGACCTCGATCCCCGTCTTGCCGGTGAATATGGGAATGATGTGGCCGAACAAGCCGGAGTTGTCGGTGGACGTGGTGGATGCAAGCACGATGTGCTGGTCCCGGGCATGCAGCGGGGTGCCTGCAGTGGCGAACCCGAGCAGCAGGATGGCCGCGACAGGACGGAAATACTTCATCGGCAGTGCTCCAGTGATGCGTGCCAGCCGCTCGAATTGTCGGTCGGTTAGCCCTCCATTATGGATCGTTGATTGGCTCATGTAAGCATTGGGCGAACCAGGAACGCCCAAGCCAGGAAACCACTCACACGCCTTGCGACGGGGTCCGCACCGCTTCCAGCGAAAGGCGGGAGCGGCCACTCCCGCCCAGGACGACGGCGAGGGCCCGTTGAGCCCTCGCCGCCATCGAGCACGGGAGATATCTTTCCGGCAGATTACTGGCCGGTGTCGTTTTCCAGGTCGCAGTACTCTATCAGCTCGACAGGCACCGGATGCTCATGGACGAAATAGATCACGGCACGTGCGTCGTCTACCGCGCGGGCGAAGCCCCAGGCGTTACCGCCCTTGAAGCCCGTGTAGGCGCCGTCGTTTTGCAAACCGCCCACGTATCCGCTTGCGTCGTCCAAGGGCGGGAATACCAGCGACAGGATCGGCTCCTTGACGACCTGGCCGGTCACGTCCACCGGAAGCGTCTGGCCGTCGGCCGGCGCACCTGCGGGTGTGGTCACCTTCAGGTAGCACACCTCGCCGGCGTAGGTCTTGGCGCGGTCGTACTGGAATCGCGAGAAGTTGAAGAACGTCGTCTTGGCCTTGGGATCGGCACTGGCGAACGGCTCGCCGAAGGCATCTTTTGCAGCCGTGGTCATGTCCGTGCCCAGCGTGAGAATCTCGCTGACGTACATCAACTCGTCGAGCCCGACGGCGCCGAACTTGTCGGACGCGCCGCCCAGCATCGCCGCGGCCCGGTCCATCAGCTGCAGAGATTCCGGATAGGCCTGTCCCGTGCGGTCCGGGCGGACCGGCAACCCTTCGACGGCGCCGCCGGCCACCTCGGCGTGCGAAAGCTCGGCAGTTTCGAGCAGGCTCTCGAAGCCCGCGAGATTCTCCCGCGGTGCGTCGATGGTCTTGACGACCTGCACGTCGAGTATTTCGTCGAAGTAGCTGATCTTCAGGCGGCCGGCCTCGTCGAGCGCAATCGTCACTCCCGGGGTCTTGAGCGCGGTCACCAGTTCCAGCAGCGCCATGTCCAGCACCTTTTCGGGGGCCCGCACTGCACTGAGGCGGCCGAGATGAGCCTCGGTCATGCAGACGCCGTACGCCTCCGGAATCTCCCCGTCCACGAAGGGGATGTAGCGTGCTTCGATTCCGAGTGCCGTGTAGATCGATGTCGGACCCACCGGTTCGAGGGTGGCGAAATCAAGCACATCGGCGGGGCATGCTTCCGTGTTCCCGAACATGATCGGCGAACGTACCCAGGTCCACGCATCCCCGGGGCCGAGCGCGTAGGTCAGGATCGGCACGCCATTGATGTCGCGGTCGATCTCCACCATCTCGGCGTAAACGTCGACGGCGTCGCCACCGCCCCCGCCGCCGCCGCCGCCGCCGCCACCACCGCCGCCGCCACCACCACCACCACCACCACCTTTACCGGGCGGTGGTGCGGCGAGCGCCAGGCTCGTCACGAGTGCTGCGAGGAGCGCCCACGCTAGTTTCTTTGTCCCGAACATGACTGTTCACCTCCGTGTCCCTCAAGTCTCGCGACCGGCGCAGTGGTCGCGAGACTCCCCTTGATGAGAGCGGTGCAAACCCGGAACCGGAGGGTGATTCTCCCGGGACCGGAGCCTGCGCCGGGCTTGCACCGCCACTAAGTTATCTATGGGTCATCGCCTGCCCGGCCGATACAGGGTGGATAACCCATGGGCGGCAACTAGACTCAGGGCAAGTCCGGACCACCTGTCAGGCACAGAGCTGCAACTGGCCATGGCCAAGGGAAAACGCTGGGAAATACCCACGCGGCGCTGGTGGGTCGCGGCGATTCTTGCGGCCGTATCGATGTTCGGCTGGCTGGCGTGGCACGCGACGGATGCGGCCGCCACGCTCGACCGCTTACAGGCGGCCCATGCCAGCGCAGCGCAGGTGCACGATTCGATCCTGCAACTCCAGGCCGAGGTCCGGCGTACCGTCCAGCTCGCATTGGCGACCGGTGAGGAAGCATGGCTGGTCAAACACGCCGAGGCCGAGTCGAGCCTGCGCGACAGCATCGCCGACCTGCAGGCCCCGGGCGTTGCAGATGCGGGATCGCTCCGGGAGGCGTCGAATGCGCTGGATGCATTGAGCCGCATCGAAGCGCGCGCCATGGCGCTGCTGGCCGAGGGACGCCAGGAGGCTGGACTGGCGCTGGTGACCGGCCCTGAATACGACGCCGGGATCGCGGCTCTCTACCGGGCGATCCGGGCTTTCGACGACGGTCGTCATGACTGGCTGTTATCACAGTCGCTGGGCTTGACCCGCCATGAACTCGTTTCCCTCTCGGGGGCCCTGTTGTTGTTCGCTGCAGCGATCACCGCGTGGATGTTCCTGATATCGCAGTTGCAGCGGGAGAAAGCGGTGCTCCGGCGCGAGATCGAGGCCCGGGGACGCGCCGAGGAGGGGTTGCGGCGGGCGCAGAAAATGGAGCTGCTGGGCCAGCTGGCCGGTACGGTGGCCCACGACGTGGACGGGATCCTGAGCGCGGTCGCAGGGTACTCGGCGCTCGCGCGGCGAGCATCCGATTCAGCGGCGCGCTGGCGGGCGCTGGCCGGGCTGGATCGTGCAGTCCGCCAGGGTCGGGGCCTGACGAGCAACCTCCTGTCCCTGGTGCGTCACGAACAGGCGGTGCGCCGGCCGGTGGAACTGGGTGCACTGCTCCGTGCTACCGAAGCATGGCTCGCTCCCCTGTTGCCCGCCAACATCGCGTTGCAACTGTGCCTGGCCCGGGACGGCGAGTCATGGCTGGAGGCCGACCCGGTGTCGCTGCAACAGGCCCTGATGAACCTCGCCTTGAACGCGCGCGACGCCATGCCGGAAGGCGGGATCCTGCGGCTGTCTCTTGTGGATTCCGGAGAAACCGCGGATGCCCCGGATTCGCAGCAATCCCGCAATGCGTGCATCGTCGTTTCCGACACGGGCCGCGGCATGGACGCCGCGACCCTGGCGATGGCACGGGAGCCGCTCTTCAGCACCAAGCCGGAGGGTTCGGGCACGGGTCTCGGGCTCCCCTCCGTGGAGCGTGTCGTGGCTGCGCATGGCGGCCGGTTCGAACTGGACTCGACACCGGGCGAGGGCACGCAGGCGAGAATCTACCTGCCCGTGCCGGCCGGGGATGCCCCGCCGTCTACAAGCCACGTCGTAGTGCAGGTGCTCTCCACCGACGCATACACCGCACGACTCCTGGCCGACGCCCTCAAGGACAAGGGCTTCGAGGTCTCGATCGTGGACCGGTGGGACAGCCGCTCACCAGGCATGAGTCGGGCGGGGCTGGTGCTGATCGATTGGCGGGGGGAGCCGGGTGAGGCCCTGGCGGCCTTGCAGGATCTCCGCGACACCGGCGTTGCAAAGCCGGTCATCCTACTGATGGACGTCGGTTCGCCTTCCTCGTCTGCGGAATTCGAAGACCAGCTGGCCGGCCTGGCATGGGTCGTCTCCAGATCCGTGCCCCTCGGTGAACTGGCCCAGCTGGCCCGCCGGCTGGTGGCGGGGCATGAAGTGGGTCGCGCGGCATGAGTACGCGCATCGTCCTCGCTGACGACCATGCAATGCTCCGGGAAATGCTGGCCGAGCACCTCGCGGCGGAACCCGACATGGAAGTCGTTGCGGTGGTCCCGAACGCCGCAGCGGCGCTGGAGGCGGCGTTGGCGGAGTCACCGGACCTGGTAGTCCTCGATATCGACATGCCCGGCCTGTCGCCGTTTCACGTCGCGCGCCGTATCCATGCCGAGCGTCCGGCGACCCGGGTCGTATTCCTCAGCGCCTACCTCCGCGATCACTACGTGCAGCAGGCGCTGGATGCCGGTGCAGCAGGGTATCTCGTCAAGGACGAGACCCCGGAAGCCATCGTGCAGGGATTACGCATGGCCGCGCGCGGGCGCACGGCGTTTTCGCCCGCGGTGCGCGCCCGCTTGTCGATCGGCCGTGAAGGGGTGACGTTCTCGGGGGCATCGGGGACCCGCCTCGCATTGCTGACGCCGCGCGAAACAGAGACGCTGCGCTACCTGGCGAGCGGCCTGAGCCGCAAGGAAATCGCGCGCACCATGGGGATCAGCAACAAGACGGTCGAGCAGCACTGCGAACACCTGATGCACAAGCTCGATATCCACGACCGGGTCGAGTTGACGCGCTTCGCCATTCGCGAGGGCCTGCTGGAGCCCTGATCGAATCGCGCTGTCACCATCCGGGATAAAAGGTGAACCCTGCCGTCCAGTCCGGCGCGCTGTCGCTCAGCCCCGCGGATGTCGACAGCAACACCCGCCCCCGGCCGAGTCGCCAGCCGATCACGCCCGCCAGTTCCATGCGGTCATCATTGAAGCGATAGGCGGCCTGCTGATACTCGATGAAGGCGCCGAACTGCGTTCCGGCCGCCGGGCCGAACATGCCTCCGAGCGCGGCGACAAAGCCGTTGTCCAGGTCGAATTGATCCGGTTCGCCGCGTACCACGTACCCGGCGGAGGCGAGGCCCGTGAATCCGGACCAGTACTTCACGAGGTCGGCCTGGATTGTGAAGTCTGTTTCTCCCGTGCCGAGCAACTGGTCCTCGTCGGCCGTGCCGAACTTCACCTTGCCGCCGACATCCAGCGCCAGCGAGCCGTCCGCCGCAGTCCACACATCGTATACGGTCAGGCCGAGAATCACGTCTCCGAGGCCCTGCTCCGTCGTATCGGGTCCCTCGCCGGGGATGAGTTCTCCACCCGGCCCCTGGACGAGGGTGCCCTGCGGCGCAGTGACGCTGAGGTACGGCACGGTGAGCCGAATGGTGTATCCATCACCGCGATACCAGCCGGTGACCGGCACATAGAAATCTTCTATGCGCCGGTCACCGCCGTATTCACCGGAACTGTACTCGGCGCCGACAGACAGCCCTAAGTCTCCCGAGGCGGGCGTGGCCGTCCACGCCAGTCCCGGCATTGCGGCCATCGCCACTAGCACACCGAACCCGGCTGGAGATCCCGATGTCATGGGCTACTGATCCCCGCCCGGTTCCTCGAGGTCGATGCCCCGTTCCTTGGCGCGCTGTCTCATCTGGTCCCGGTGTTCGGCACGGATCCGGGCACGTTCTTCCTCGCTCGTCGCGGACTGCATTCTTTCCTGGTAACGCGTCCGCTCCTGCTCGGTCATCATCTGTCCACCGAAGATGTCGTCCTGGTGGATGCGATCGCGGTCACGTTCCTGCAGCTGGTCCCGGTCGCGTTCCTGCAGTTGCTCCCGGTCGCTGTCGCTGCTGGCCAACCGGTCCTGCTCTTTCTCTTGAGTTTTCTCCTGCGCTTTTTCCTGTGCCTGCAGCCGCTCCTGGTCACGCTGCTGCATTTGCTCGGCCGATTTCATGTGTTCCCGGCTCTGCATGCGTTCCATCTGTCGTTCTTGCGTGGTCTGGGTGGCGCGCTCGCCCGAGCGGCTCTGTTGCGACCAGGCGGTCGCAGAACCAGCCGCCAGTGCGGCCGTGGCCAGCACCAGTATCAATGTTCTGATGGTCATCACTCGATCCTCCTTTCAGCTCCAGGCTGGAACTGCCTTCATAAAGAGGATTGGCCCGGAGCGGGGCGAGCGGTATAGGGCGTGCACCCCATGTCTGCATGCCCTTCCGGCGCGTGACGCGTCAGCCGGTGTTCTGCAGTCCGTGGGCGATGCCGTTGATCGACAACAGCAGGGCGCGGAACAAACCGTCGTCCTCCCTTCCTGACGCTCGCCAGCGGCGCAGCAGATCGACCTGCAGCAGGCTCATCGGGTCGACGTAGGGATTGCGCAGCCGGATGGTGCGATCCAGCGTCGCGTCGGACTCGAGCAGGGTCTTGGCGCCTTTCAGGCGCAGTACGGCGGCCACTGTACGGCGGAACTCTTCCTCTATGACACCGTGGAAGCGCTGCAGCGAGGGATCCGCCAGCTCCGCGTAGCGGCCCGCGATCTGCATATCGCATTTCGCCAGCACCATCTCCAGGTCCTCGAGCATGGCGCGCATGAACATCCATTCCCCGAACATCTGCTTGAGCGGCGCCTCGCCGTGCCGCGCGATCGCCGCTTCGAGGCCGGTGCCCACGCCGTACCACCCCGGCAGGATGGCGCGCGTCTGGGTCCAGGCGAACACCCAGGGAATCGCGCGCAGGTCGCGAATTCCCTGCATCTTGCGCCGGGAGGCCGGCCGCGAGCCGATGTTCATGCGCTCGATGACGTCGATCGGCGTCGCCTGGCGGAAATAGGCGTAGAAGTCCTCGTCCTCGTGGACGAGCGCCCGGTAGGCACTGCGACTGTCGGCGGCCACTTCCGCCATGATTTCCCGCCACAACGGGGGCGGCGGCGTCCCGCCGTCGCGCAGCGTGGCTTCCGCCACGGAGCTGGCGGCCTGCTCCAGCGTGCGGATCGCGATGCCTCGCAGGCCGTACTTGGCGTTGATGATTTCACCCTGTTCGGTGACCCGCAGCCGGCCGCGCACTGCGCCGCGCGGCGCCGCCAGCGCGGCGGTGTGGGTGCGTCCGCCCCCCCGGCTGATGGTGCCGCCGCGGCCGTGGAACAGCGTGAGGTCGATATCCCGGCTCTCCGCCTCGGCGACCAGCGCCTCCTCGGCGAGATGCAGCGCCCAGCGCGCCGCGACGATGCCGGAATCCTTGTTCGAGTCCGAATAGCCGATCATGACCACCTGGCGCCGTCGACGGGTCTCGAGGTGCGCGCGATAAACGCGATCGTCGAGCAGTTCCGCAACGATCTCGGGGCCGCGCTCGAGGTCGTCCACGGTCTCCAGCAGCGGGGCGATGTCCAGCGGCACGACGCCGTCGGCGTCCACCAGCCCCGCCCAGCGGGCCAGCAGCAGCACGGACAACACGTCGTCGGCGCCCTGCGCCATGGAGATGATGTACGGGCCAATGGCATGGGTGCCGTAGGTCTGGAGAGCCTCGCCGGCGGCGCGGAACACCTCCAGGGTCTTGTCCGCCTCGGCATCTGTGACGAGCGGGCACTGCGCGCCTTCGTCGAGCAGTTGGCGCAGGCGGGCGGCGCGCTCCGCGCGCGGGCGCTCCATCCACTGCGCGTCGCCCAGGCAATGGCCGATGCAGCGCCGGTGGACCTCCGAGTCCTGGCGCAGGTCCAGGGTGGCCAGGTGGAAGCGGAAGGTCTCGGCGCGCCACAACAGCCGTTCCACGGCGAACAGGCCGGCGTTGCGGCCCTTGTTCTCCGCGAGGCTCGAGGCCATCAGCCGCAGGTCGGCGATGAAGGTCTTGGCATCCGGGTAGCCGACAGGGTCTCCGTCGCGCGTCGCCGCGAGGCGGGTGGAAAGCTGCGCGCAGAACACCCGGTACGGCATGTCGCGGTGGCGCGGGGCGACATGCTCGAGCGCCGCGGGGAACGCCTCGGAGTAAGCTTCGAGCCGGTCGAGGAACGGCTGCGAAAAGCCGATCCGGCTCGGCGCCTGGGACAGCTCCGCGGCGACCTTGCGCAATTCGCCGCGATACAGGTTCAGCGCGGTGAGGCGATGCAGGGCAAGGGTTTCGCGGATGGTCTCCGGCCCGACGTTCGGGTTGCCGTCCATGTCGCCGCCGACCCAGCTGCCGAAGCGGAATATCACGCCCGGGCGGAAGCCTGGGTCGTGTTCGCCCCAGACATCCGCGATCGCCGCCTCGAGTTGTTCATAGACGACCGGGATGACGCGGTAGATGCTTTCCGCGATGAAGAACAGCACCTGCTCGCGTTCGTCACTCACCGTGATGCGCGTGTTCGGATGCTGCTCGGTCTGCCAGCCGCTCGTGACCTGGGCGCGGATATTGGCGAGCAGTGCCGCCTGCTCCTGCGGCGTCAGCGAGGCGTCCATGCGCTCGACCAGCCGCCGCGCGATCTGCTGCTGTTTCAGCAGGATGGTGCGGCGGGTCGGCTCGGTCGGGTGCGCCGTGAACACCGGCTCGATCTGCAGGTTATCGAGGAATGCCCTGGCGTCGGCGGGGTCGGGGCAGCGCTCCGCCAGCATCCGCATGGCGGCCTCGAGGCTGTCGGAGCGACGCTGGCGCGTGTCGCGCAGCCACTCCCGACGCCGCCGGATACGATGCACTTTCTCGGCGATGTTGACGACCTGGAAATAGGTCGAAAAGCCGCGCAGCACGTCGGCGGCGGCCGGTGTGTCCAGGGAATCCAGCAGCGCGCGCAGGTCGCCGCGCTGGCCGGTCTCGCGCTGCAGGATGGCCGCGCGACGGATCTGCTCCACGGCGTCGAAAATCCGCTGGCCGCACTGCTCGGCAATGACCTCGCCGACGATCGTGCCGATCTCGCGCACGTCTTCCCGCAGGGGGACGTCCTTGCTTTCGAAACGGACGGGCTCGCGTGTGATGCCGCTCAAGATCGGTCAGACCAGCATCTTGCGCGCGGCGCCGACGAACTTGCCGACATCGGGACGGGGATTCCACGGTTTCGGCACGTCCATGCCGCGCTGCACGGCCGGGCGCGCGCCGATGACGTCCAGCCAGCGCTGCAGGTGGGCGAGGCCGTCCACGGAGACCCCGGACCAGTCGTGGGTGACGATCCACGGCCAGGTCGCCATGTCGGCGATCGAATACTCGCCGCCGAGGAACTCGTGCTCCGCGAGGTGCCGGTCGTAGACCTCGAAAAGGCGGCGCACTTCGCGCTGGTAGCGCTCGATGGCGAACGGGATTTTCTCCTCCGCGTAGCGGTAGAACACGTTGGCCTGGCCCTGCATGGGGCCGACGCCCCCCACCTGGAAGAACAGCCATTGCATCACCACGGAGCGCGGCTGCGCCTCCGACGGCAGGAACCGGCCGGATTTCTCCGCCAGCCAGAGGAGGATCGCGCCGGACTCGAACACCGGAAAGTCGCCGGCCTCCCGATCGACGATCGCCGGGATACGCCCGTTCGGGTTGATGGCGAGAAACGCCGGGGTTTTCTGCTCCCCGGCCGCGAGATCGACCGCGTGGACGGTGTACGGGACCCCCATCTCCTCCAGGGCGATGGACACTTTGCGGCCGTTCGGCGTGGGGGCCGTGTAAAGATCGATCATCGGTGCTCCGTGGTTCCCGTGCGCGGGGTGCTGCCGGGGATTTCAGTCGCGGAATTTCAGTCGCGGAAATTGGTGAATTGCAGCGGCAGCTCGAGTTCGGCGCCTTTCAGGAGCGCGATGACTTCCTGCAGGTCGTCGCGTTTCTTGCCGGTGACGCGGACCTGGTCGCCCTGGATCTGCGCCTGCACCTTGAGCTTCGCATCCTTGATGCGCTTGACGAGCTTGCGCGCGCTGTCCGAGTCGATGCCATGCCGGAGAATGACTTTCTGGCGTGCCTTGTTCAGGGCGATCTCGGGCTCCTCGATTTTCATGCAGGCCACGTCGATGCCGCGCTTGGACAGTTTCTGGGTGAGGATGTCCACCATCTGCTTGAGCTGGAAATCGGCCTCCGCCTCGAGGCTGACGACGAAATCCGCGACTTCGAATTTCGCGCCGGTGCCCTTGAAATCGAAACGGGTATCGACTTCGCGGTTGGCCTGGTCCACTGCATTGGCCACTTCGTGGCCGTCGAGTTCGGATACGACGTCGAAAGAAGGCATGGCTGTTCCGCCTCAGCCGGGCTGGCCGAGGCGCTCCTTGTATTTTCGGGTGAGTTCCAGAAAGCGCGGCGTCGGGCCGGCATCTTCGTAAACGGGGTCGCCGTGATCGTCCTCGCTGACAATCCGGCCGCCGCGCTCGTAGGGCATCGCCGCTTCGAGCTCCGCGAGGGCCGCCGCGAGGATGTCGCGGAGAATGTCTTCCTCCGGCACGGCGGGGAACATTTCGGCCAGCGCGTGGATGCGCGCGGCGTCCTCGACCGGCAGGTGTATCGCGTAGGTTTCGGCGGTCAGCGACGGCCGGCGAGTGCCTTCCCAGTGTTTCAGCAGGTCCCTGATTTTCACGCGTCTCTCCTGTTCGAGACCCGAATCATGGTGCGCCCGGCGCGTCGCTGCAAGGCGTGCACGCTGTTTCGGCAATGAAGCGCCGCATAACGACCCTTACACCATAGCGCGCCGCGCGGGACACTGTCGTCGCTCTTCAGCAACAAAGCAGGGAGACCAGGGATGGTGGACCGCGATGAGCTCCGGGCGCTGGCGGCAGGGACGCCGCCGGCGCCCGCCCGCGTCGTGATGGTGGATGCCGCCTGCGTGCCGGACACGCTGGATGCCCCCGTCGAGGCATTGCACAGCGCGCGGCGCGCGGGTTGCCGCAGCACGTTGCGGCTTGCCGGCGTCGCTGCCGGCAGCGATGCGCCGGCGATGCTGGCGGCGCTCGATGCGCGCCTGGCGCGGGAGGGCGGGCGCCTGGCCCCGGATGCGCTCGCGCTGCCCGCGGCCATCGCGTGTCCCGGAGAGCTCGCGCTGGGCGCCGTCGGGGCCTGCGACGTTTCGCCCGTCTACCTGCTGCTGCCGGCGGGTGCGCTGGAAGCCGTGCAGCGGGGGCGTGCGCTTCGCCTGCTGGACGGGGTCGAGGTCGACGCGCGCCGCTGGTGGGGCAGCCTGCTGGCCCTGGCCGCCATGGCGCCCGCCGTGAGCCTCGTCCCGGAGCTGCCGGGGCCCGGGCTGGCGACGCTGGCACCGTCCGGGCGGTGGCTCGGACCCTCGCCCGGCGTCGGCGAACTGGTGCCGGGCTCGCCGCACCGTCTCAGGCTGTCTTTCGATTTCGGCATGTTGATCGACGCCAGCGCAGACCGTCCGTCGGCGCTGCGCCGCCTGGCGGAGCGACTGGTGGTGATGGCGGACGAATTGCTCGGCCGGCTGCCGCCCGGCAGCGGCATGCGTCGCCTCGCGCTGGAACTGGAGGGGATCGGCCACGCCGCTCTCAGGCGCGGGTTCGCACCGGGCAGTCATGCGGCGCTCGACTGGACGAGGGAACGGCTGTGGGCCTTTCGCGAGGGCGCGCGCGCCGGGTCGGTCGCCCTGGCCCGGACGCATGGCGGCGGCCCTGGAATCGCCATCCCGGGTGGCCTGGAGGTCGCCGACGCCGACGCTCTCGAACGGGACCTGTTGGTCCACGGCGCGCGGCACTCGCACTTGTTGTGTCTTTCTCCCTGGAGCCTCGCCCCCCCGGAACTGGGCCGTCCGGGTCTCGGATTGTTGCCGGCGCTGGCGGCGGCCGACGGCATCGCATGGCGCCGCCCGGATACGGAATGCAAACCGGAACTGTACGACGAGGCGCTGCGCTTCGCCTGGGCCGTGGCGCTGCGCAGCTAGCGATGTCCCCCCCGGGCATGGTAAATGTGCCCCCCCTAAGCAGCCCCCGGGCCCGATGGATACGATCGCGACAACCGCGTTACCGGATACCCAGGCCCTGGCCGTCATCGGGCTCGCACTGTTCGCCCTGGTCGCGCTGACGCGTCCGTCGGTGCCGCAGGAGTCGACGAGCCTGATGGTGCTGATGCTGCTGGTGCTGGGCTTCGAGCTGTTCCCCTACGAGGGACCGGGCGGCGCGCTGGGCTCCACCGAGTTCCTCGCCATGTTCGGCAATGCCGGTCTGATCACCGTCATGGCGCTGCTGGTCGCCGGCCGGGCGCTGGAGGTGACCGGCGCCCTGCAGCCGCTCATCCGGCTGATGTTGAAAGCGTGGAGCGGGCCACGACCGCTGGCGCTGATCGTGACGCTGCTCGCCTGCGCGTTCACTTCGGCGTTCCTGTCGAACACCATCGTCGTGCTGGCGCTGCTACCCGTGCTGGTGGGCGCATCCGCCCGCCTGCGCTTTCCTGCTTCACAGGTCCTCATGCCGGTGGGCTTCGCCGCGCTGCTCGGGGGCATGGCCACGACCATCGGCACCTCGGCGAACCTGCTGGTGGTCAAGGAAGCGGAACGGCTCGGCCTGCCGCCGTTCGCGATGTTCCAGTTCATCGTCCCCGCCGCCGTGGGGCTGGTGGTCGGGCTGCTGTTTCTCTGGCTGGTGGCGCCACGGATCCTGCCGGAACGCGATGCGCCCATTCGCCAGGCGGCGCCCCGCATCTTCAAGGCGGTGTTCTTCGTCGGCGAGGACGGCTGGGCCGTCGGACGCACACTGGCCGAGCTGCGCGAACGGACCGGGCGGCGCATGAACGTGTCGCGCGTGCAGCGCGGGGACGGCCTGCAGGTGGCGAAACTGCCCGCCATGCGACTGCAGGTGGGCGACCGGCTGTTCGTCGCGGATACGCGCGAGCACCTCAAGGAGTACGAGCGCCTTCTCGGCACCCGCATGCACAGCGAGTTTGCCGGCGACGAGGAGGACGTCGGCGACGAAGCACGGGCGGCGGAGCAGCAGCTCGCCGAGCTGGTCGTGACGCCCGATTCCCCGCTCTATGGCAAGACACTCTCGACCACGCATTTCCGGCAGCGTTTCCGTCTGCTGCCGCTGGCCATCCACCGGGCGACAGCGGCGGGCACCAGCGAGATCACGGGCGATTTCGAGGACGCGGTGCTGCAGGCGGGCGACGTGATCCTGGTGCAGGGACCGCCGGAACGCCTGCGCGAATTGCGCTCCAGCGGCAGCATGCTGGTGCTGGACGGTCGCGTCGACCTGCCCAAGACGCGTCGTGCGCCGCTTGCGCTCTGCCTGATGGCGGCGATCGTGCTGGCGGCGGCGACCGGCTGGATGTCGATCAGCGTCAGCGCCACGGCGGGCGCCGCGTTGCTGATCGCGACCGGCTGCATCGGCTGGCGGGAAGTGGCCGGCGCGCTTTCGGCGCCGCTGGTTTTGATGATCGTCATGAGCCTGGCGCTCGTGCAGGCTTTCATCGCCACGGGCGCCGACCTGTTCATGGCCAGCCTGTTTCTCGACCTGTTCGGCGGCCTGCCGGCGGCCGTCGTGCTTTCGGTGATCATGCTGCTGGTCGCCATCGCGGGCAGCCTGGCGCCGAACGTCGCGGTGGCGCTGATCTCGGTGCCGGTCGCGATCGCAGCGGCCCGGGGACTGGGTGCGCCGCTGGAACCGTTCGTGCTCGCGGTGCTCTTCGGTGCCAATCTCAGTTTCGCCACGGCGCTGGGCTCGCGTCCGAACCTGATCATCTCCACGGCGGGGGGCTACCTGGCGCGTGATTTCATGCGGGTGGGCATCCCCCTCACCGTGCTGGTCTGGCTGGCGATCTCGGTCACCCTGGCGGTGCGTTACGCGGTCCCGTGGGACCTGGCGGCCGGCTGAAGCGCGCCCCGGGGGCTGGCTGGGGGTTGACCGTCGTGCCGGGCCGAGTAACATCCGCAACACCATGAATGCCGAACCTTGCAGCGCGCGCAGCCACGGTGGGTGGCGTCCCGGAACCCCGGAGGGGGTCCGGTCGCGCACAGCCGGCTGAAGCGGCTCACGCTCCGAACCCATCTCCGGAAACCGCCGGGGATGGGTTTTTCGTGAGCTCCTCCCGGACGGCCAGACGCCTCTAGGAGGACTGATGCAGGCCCCGTTTGATATCGCCGCCGACCTGGATACGCCGGTTTCGGCCTACATGAAGCTGGCGCCGTTTCGCCCCCGCTTTCTCCTCGAGAGCGTCGAGGGTGCGCAGCGCCTCGGCCGCTATTCCTTCATCGGTTTCGGCGACGCGCTCACGGTGCGGCTTGACCGCGAGGGGCTGCACTTCGGCGGCCGGTCCGTCGGCCTGGACAACGGCCTGCTGCCGGCATTGCGTGCGGCGCTCGCCAGCGCGCCGATCCTGTCCCCGGAAGCAGGGCTCCCCTTCGACGGCGGCCTGGTCGGCATCGCGGGCTATGACATCGTCCGGCACTTCGAGCGGGTCCCGGTGGGCGGCGACGGCTTTCCGGAGGGCCTGTGGGTCGCGCCGGAGTCGTTGCTGGTTTTCGATCACCTCACGCGGCGTGCCGCGCTGCTGCATGCCGGCGACGAGACCGAACGCGTCGCGCTGCGGCGCGAAGTCGTCCAGGCGCTGGCCGGGGGCGTGCCTTTCCGGCGTGCCGGCCGGCACGCGCCGCCCGAGGCCAGTATGAGCGAGGCGGAATTCATCGCTGCGGTCGAGAAGGCGAAGGGCAACATCACCGCCGGGGACGTCTTCCAGCTCGTGCTGTCCATCCGCTTCGCCGGCTTCAGCGATCTCGCCCCCTTCGAAGCCTACCGGGCCTTGCGCCTGCTCAATCCCTCGCCGTACATGTATTTTCTCGAACTCGACGGGCTGTCCGTCGCCGGTTCATCGCCCGAGGCGCTGGTCAAGCTGGACGGGCGGCGCGCCGCGTTGCGCCCCATCGCGGGCACCCGCCCGCGCGGCGAGACACACGATCAGGATCTCGAGCGCGAGGTCGAACTGCTCGCCGATCCCAAGGAGAGCGCGGAGCACGTGATGCTGGTGGACCTGGCGCGCAACGATCTCGGCCGGGTCGCCGTGCCGGGCTCGATCCAGGTCGAGCCGAGCCGCGCCATCGAGCGCTACAGCCACGTGATGCACATCGTCAGCGGCGTCAATGGCGAGCTCGAGGCCGACCGCGATGCCTTCGACCTGTTCGCCGCCACCTTCCCGGCCGGCACCCTGGTCGGCGCGCCCAAGGTGCGCGCGATGGAACTGATCAACCATTACGAGCCGGTCGGACGCGGCCTTTACGCCGGCACGGTCGGCTACTTCTCGAAACGCGGCGGCATGGACCAGGCGATCGCGATCCGGACCCTGGTGTTTCGCGGCGACGAATACAGTTACCAGGCGGGCGCCGGCATCGTGGCCGACAGCGTGCCGCTCAACGAATACCGGGAGGTGCTGGCCAAGAGCGCCATCCTGCGACGTGCGCTGGAAATGGCGGAGGCAGGCCTGTGAACGCCCGCGTGCTGATGATCGACAACTATGACTCGTTCACCTACAACCTCGTGCAATACCTGCGCATGCTCGGCGCGGAGGTGCTGGTGCATCGTAACGACGCGCTCAGCGTCGATGCGGCGCTCGCGCTCGCCCCGACGCACGTCGTGGTCTCGCCCGGTCCCGGGACGCCGCGCGACGCGGGCATTTCGATCGACGTGATCCGGGCGTTCGCCGGTCGCGTGCCGGTGCTCGGCGTCTGCCTCGGGCACCAGGCGCTGGTCGAGGCCTGGGGCGGACGAGTGCGTCCGGCCATGACCCTGATGCACGGCAAGACCTCCGAGGTGTTCCATGACGGCCGCGGCATCTTCGCTGACCTCCCGCCGTCGTTCGCCGCCGGGCGCTACCATTCGCTGGCCGTGCGCCGCGAGGAGTTGCCCGGGGAAATCGAAGTCAGCGCCACCACCGAAGACGGCGAGGTCATGGGCGTTCGTCACCGGACGCTGATGGTCGAGGGCGTCCAGTTTCATCCGGAGAGCGTGTTGACGCCTCACGGGCTGACGCTGCTCAGGACCTTTCTCTCGCCCGGCTACACGACGCAAGGAAATGCATCATGAGCGGCACTCCTGCGACCCTCGAAAAACTGCTGCAGCGGATCGACCTCGAGGAAGCCGAAGCCGCCGCCCTGATGTTGGCATTGACGGACGAAGCGCTGCCGCCGGCGCTGGCCGCCGCGCTGCTCACCGCACTGCGCGCCAAGGGCGAGACCGCCGCCGAGCTGCGCGGCTTCGCCACCGCGATGCGGCAGCTGGCGCGGACGCCGCAGATCCCGGCCGACCGTCCGGTGCTCGACATCGTCGGGACCGGCGGCGACGGTTCCGGCAGCCTGAATCTCTCCACCGGGGCGTCCCTGCTCGCCGCCGCCTGCGGCATTCCCGTCGTGAAGCACGGCAACCGCAGCATCTCCAGCCGCAGCGGCAGCGCGGACGTGCTGGAATCTCTCGGCATGCGGCTCCCGGAGGACGAAACGGCCGCCGTGTCGTGCCTGGAGGCGACCGGCTACACCTTCCTCTTCGCACCCTATTTTCATCCGGCCATGAAGGCGCTGGGTCCGGTGCGGCGCGCCATGGGCGTGCGCACCGTGTTCAACATGCTCGGCCCGCTGACCAACCCGGCTGCACCGCCCTTCCTGCTGCTGGGCGCATTCAGCCCGGCTGCAGCCCGCCTGATGGCGGACGCGATGGCCGGGTTTCCCGGGTTGCGGCGCGGCTTCGTCGTGCATGGAGCGCCCGGCTGGGACGAGGCGACACCCGTCGGCCCGTTCCTGTTGCTGGATGTGCGTGACGGGGCGGTCAAAGAGACGCAGCGCGATCCGGATGAATGGGGCTTGGCGCGCTGCTCGGCCGAGGACCTGGCCGGCGGCGACGCCCAGTACAACGCGGCCCGGCTGCGCGCGGTGCTCACCGGCCGGGAAGAGGGTGCCCACCGGGATGCCGTGCTGCTGGGCGCGGCGCTGGCACTCGAACTCACCGGGCTGGCCGCGGACCCCGGCGAGGCCATGAACCGGGCGCGCGTCGCGCTGGCGGACGGCCGGGGGGGCGCCCTGCTCGCGGCGCTCGCAGGACGGGCCGGGGCGCCGGCCGCATGAGTTTTCTCGCGCAGATGGCAGGCCATTCCGCGGAGCGTGTCGGCGCGGCGCGCGCGCGGCGCAGCGAGGCGGCCCTGCTCGCCGCCTGCGCCGAAACGCCGCCGCCGCCGCCCCTGCGGCTGGCCGGCTTCGACCTGATCGCGGAGATCAAGCGCAACTCCCCGGCGGAGGGTGCATTGGCGCTCGATGCCGATGTGCCGGAACGGGCGGCGGACTATGCCGCGACGGGCGCGGCCGCCATTTCTGTCCTGACCGAGCCGGCGCGTTTCAGCGGCAGCCTCGACGATCTCGCCGCGGCCGCGGTGGCGGCGGCGCCGCGCCAGGTTCCGGTGATGCGCAAGGATTTCCTGGTGGACCCGTGGCAGGTGCTCGAGGCGCGCGAGGCCGGCGCGGGCGGCGTCCTGCTGATCGTGGCGATGCTCACGGACGATCAACTGGACGAGCTGCTTGCCGCGGCGGCCGAACAAGGCCTGTTCGTGTTGCTCGAAGCCTTCGATGAAGCCGACCTCGAGCGCGCGGCGAACCGAGTGTCGGGCGATACGGACGGCGCGCCGCGCCTCGTCGGCGTCAACAGCCGCGACCTGCGCACCCTGGCGGTCGATCCGGCGCGCCTGGGCCGACTCGCGTCCTGCCTGCCGCCCGGGGTCCCCGCTGTCGCCGAGAGCGGACTCCACACGGCGGACGACGCCGCGGCTGCGGCGGCGCTCGGGTATGCGGTGGCGCTGGTGGGTACGGCACTGATGCGGGCGGCGGCGCCTGCGAAACTCGCCGCCGCGATGATTGCGGCAGGCCGGCAGGTCCACATGGAGAAAACGGGATGAATGTGTTCGTCAAGATTTGCGGCCTGACCACGGCCGAGGGCGTCGCCGCAGTCGCGAGTGCCGGCGCGGATGCAGCCGGCTTCGTTTTTTCGCCGTCACCTCGCCAGGTCACGCCCGCCGCCGCGCGCGCGCTGGCCGCCGGGCTGCCGTCGGGGATTCGCAGGGTGGCGGTGTTCCGCCATCCGCCGCCGGGCTTCATTGCGAAAGTGCTGCAGGAATTTCCCGCCGACTGGGTCCAGAGCGACGCGGTGGACCTGCCGGGCGTCGACCTCGGCGGAGCGGAGGCGGTCCCCGTGTTCCGCTCCGGCGCACCGCTGCCGGACCTGTTGCCGGAACTGCTGTTGTTCGAGGGCCCCGACAGCGGCGCCGGGCAGGTCGCCGACTGGCAGACGGCCGCCGGACTGGCGCGCGGTACGCAGGTCATTCTCGCGGGCGGCCTGCGGCCCGACAACGTCGCGGCGGCGCTGGAGCAGGTCCGGCCATGGGGTGTGGACGTCTCCAGCGGGGTCGAATCGGCCCCGGGCATCAAGGATCCCGCCCGGGTCGCAGCCTTCGTCGCCGCGGCGCGCGGCCACCATTCGTTACAGGAGCACAGCACATGAATCGCACCGCCAGCCAGGCCGAAGCCGCGCCGTCCGATCTCGAGGCGCTGCTCGACGGCCGCCTGCCCGACGCCCGCGGGCGTTTCGGTCCCTGGGGCGGGCGTTACGTTCCGGAGACGCTGGTGCCCGCCCTGGACCGGTTGCAGGAGGGGATTGCGCAACACCTGCATTCGGCCGAGTTCCAGGGGTGCCTCGGCGCCGAGCTGCGCGACTGGGTCGGCCGGCCCACGGGGCTCACTTTCGCGCCGCGGCTGTCGGCCGCGTGGGGCGCCGAGCTGTGGCTGAAGCGCGAGGATCTCGCGCACACTGGTGCGCACAAGATCAACAACGCGCTCGGCCAGGCGATGCTCGCCAAGATGCTCGGCGCGAAACGTATCGTCGCCGAGACCGGGGCGGGGCAGCACGGCGTCGCATCGGCGGCGGCCTGCGCGCGCATCGGCCTGCCCTGCGTCGTCTACATGGGCGAGATCGACTGCGAACGCCAGGCGCTGAACGTGGACCGCATGCGGCGGCTCGGCGCGGAAGTCGTGCCCGTCACGAGCGGCGACCGGACGCTGCGGGCGGCGATCGACGAGGCGCTGCGCGACTGGGTCTCCGATCCCGAGGGAACCTACTACCTGCTCGGTTCGGTGGTCGGTCCGCATCCCTATCCCTACCTCGTCCGCGAACTGCAGGCGGTGATCGGCCGCGAGGCGCGCGCGCAGGTCATCGAGCGGGCCGGGGGGCTGCCCGACATGGTCGTCGCCTGCGTCGGCGGCGGCAGCAACGCCATCGGGCTGTTCCACGGCTTCCTCGGCGATCCCTCCGTGGAAATCATCGGTGTCGAGGCGGGCGGCCACGGCACCGCGCTCGGCGAGAACGCGGCCACCATCAGTTTCGGCCGCCCCGGCGTCCTGCACGGCACCTACTCCCTGCTGCTGTCCGACGACGACGGCCAGGTCTACGAGACCGACAGCGTGTCCGCCGGCCTCGATTACCCCGGGGTCGGGCCGGAGCATGCTTTTCTCGCCACCATCGGCCGGGTGCGCTACGAGTACGCCGACGACACGGAGTCGCTCGCCGCGCTCGACGAGTGTTGCGAGCTCGAGGGGATCCTGCCGGCGCTGGAAACGGCCCATGCCTTCGCCGGCGCCCGGCGCTGGGCGCGCGCGAACCCGGGAAAGCGGATCCTGCTCGGCCTCTCGGGCCGGGGCGACAAGGACATGCCGACGCTGGCGCGCTTTCCGAAGCAGAGGGCCGCGCAATGATCCCGCACGAGCGCATCAGCGCCGCGATCCGTGCCGCGGGTGAGGACGGCCGCACGGCGCTGGTCGCCTTCATGACGGCGGGCTACCCGGACAAGGCATTGTTCCGCACCACGCTCGCGGAACTCGCCGGGGCCGCCGACGTGGTCGAGGTCGGCGTGCCGTTCACCGACCCCATGGCGGATGGGCTCACCATCCAGCGCGCCAGCCAGGGTGCGATCGCCCAGGGCGTGACCCTCTCGTGGATTCTCGACGAGATCGCCGCGATGGATCCGCCGCCGGCGGCGCCGGTGGTGCTCATGAGCTACCTCAACCCGCTGCTGGCGATGGGGTATGAGCGGCTTGCCGCGCGGGCCATCGACAGCGGCGTCGCCGGCTTCATCGTCCCGGACCTGCCGCTCGACGAGAGCGGGCCGCTGGATGCCGCGCTCGCGGCGCGTGGCCTCGCCCTGATCCACCTGGTCAGCCCGGTGACGCCTCCGGAACGGGTCGCGGCCGCGGCGCAGGCGAGCCGCGGCTTCCTCTACGCGGTGAACGTCACGGGCATCACCGGGGGGAAGAAGGCGGCCGACGGCGATCTCAAGGCATACCTCGGGCGGGTCGTGGCGGCCTCCCCGGTGCCGGTGTGCGCCGGCTTCGGCATTCGCAGCGCGGCGCAGGTGGCGGATCTCGGCCAGGTCGTCCCGGGCGTGATCGTCGGTTCCGCGCTCGTCGAGGCACTGGAGCAGGGCATCTCGCCTGCTGCCTTTCTCGCCACGCTGGCATAGAATCGTTCCACCGCTTTGCTCGATGCACCCGCCGAACGCATGAACCCGATCAGCAATCTGCAGGCGAGACTCGAGGCCCAGGGGTACTGGGTCGCCACGCGCCTGTTGGCGCCGGGCACGATCTTCGATGCCTACTGTCCCTGCGAAACGAGGATCGAGGCGGTGTTCTCCGGGCAGATGCGGATCGTGATCGACGGCCGGTCGCGGCTGATGGGTCCGGGCGACTGGGTGGAGATTCCAGCGGGCGCCATGGTGTCCGCCGAGATCATCGGCGAAGAGCCGGTGCTCGACCTCGAGGCGACGCTGCACGCCTGAGGGCTTTTCCGGATCCGGACCCCGGGACGACCGGCTAATCCTCCTGGCGCGTCTCTTCCAGCGCCGCCAGCCGCGCGGACAGCGATTCGACTTTTTCCCGCGTGCGCTTCAGCACCGCGGCCTGCACGTCGAATTCCTCCCGCGTCACCAGGTCCAGCCGCGACAGGCCCGCCTGCAGGACCGCGCGGAAGTTCTGCTCGGCGTCTTCGCGCAGGGTCTTCAGCCCGCCCGGCAGCGCATCCGCCAGCCGGCGGGCGAGTTCATCGATATTCAGCGTTTTGTTGTCCATCGGCCTTCCTCACGCCCCCGGATGGGGCAGTCAGCGATGCTGCTATGCGCCATGACGGTGCGCAGACGAGCCCTCCAGCGGCAGAAAAATACCTAAGTGCTTGTTTGCACGAGGCTGGCACGCATCGTGCTATGCACAATAAACCGAGGCTCAGCGGCCCGGATTCTGCAATTCACTCGGAGGATAAAAACATGGGTCGATCCCGTTACCTGCTCGTCGCCCTGGGCCTGGCGGCCAGTTCAACCGCAGTCGCCGGAGATTTTAGCGCGAACGTCGGCATGATGTCCGACTACATATTCCGCGGCGTCAAGCAAAGCGACGCCTCAGCCTACGCCGGGCTCGATTACGAGCACGAGAGCGGCTTCTATGCCGGAACCTGGGGCGCCGACGTCGGCCAGGGAATGGAGTACGACTTGTACGGCGGTTTCGGCGGCTCGGTCGGCGACTTCAGCTACGGCATCGGTTACACCGGCTACTTCTACACCGACGACTTCGACGATTCCTACCAGGAGATCAACCTGACGGCCGGCTACAGCTTCTTCAGCCTGGAGTACACCGTCGGCACCTACGACAACTTCGACGGCCCCGAGCTCGATTACACCTTCGTCGCCGGCACGGTCGAGTACGAGGGTTTCTACGGCACCTACGGCACCTGGTCGCAGGACTTCGACGGCGATTACGTCGAGCTCGGCTACGGCGCCGAGGTGTCCGGCTTCGATCTCGGCGTCGCCGCTATCTTCAGTGACAGCGACCTGTCGGCTACGGGCTCGAGCGAGACTTCGCTGGTGTTCTCCATCGGCAAGTCCTTCGACCTGCGGTGAGCGGCATGAAACTCGTCACCGCAATCATCAAGCCGTTCAAGCTGGATGACGTCCGCCAGGCGCTCGCCGACGTGGGCGTCAAGGGCGTCACCGTGACCGAGGTGAAAGGCTTCGGCCGGCAGCGCGGCCACACGGAGCTCTATCGGGGCGCCGAGTACGTCGTCGATTTCCTGCCGAAGATGAAAGTCGAAGTCGCCATCGACGACGACCTTCTCGAGCAGGTCGTCGAGGTCATCAGCAATACGGCCCGTACCGGGAAGATCGGCGACGGCAAGATCTTCATCATGCCGCTGGAACAGGTGATCCGGATTCGCACGGGCGAAACCGGCCCTGAAGCCGTCTGAGCAGGGGGAAAGAACGTGGAAAAACTCATGGAACTCAGCTATGCGCTGGACACCTTCTACTTCCTGATGTCGGGCGTGCTGGTCATGTGGATGGCCGCCGGCTTCACCATGCTCGAGGCCGGCCTCGTCCGCGCCAAGAACACGGCGGAGATCCTGACCAAGAACGTGGGCCTGTATTCGATCGCCTGCATCATGTACATGCTGGCCGGCTACGGGATCATGTACGGCGACGGCACGGGGATCTTCCCGGGCTTCGGCATGCTGGGCACGGCCGACAACGCCGTGGCCGACGTCGTGGCAGGCGGGGATGACGCGCCCTACTACTCCAACCTCTCGGACTTCTTCTTCCAGGTGGTGTTCGTGGCGACCGCCATGTCCATCGTCTCGGGCGCGGTCGCGGAGCGGATGAAGCTGTGGGCCTTCCTCGGCTTCGCCGTGGTGATGACGGCCGTCATCTACCCGGTGCAGGGCTACTGGACCTGGGGCGGCGGCTTCCTCGGCGAGACCTTCGGCTACTCCGACTACGCGGGCTCAGGCATCGTGCACCTTGCCGGTGCGGCTGCGGCGCTCGCAGGGGTCCTGGTGCTCGGCGCGCGCAAGGGCAAATACGGCGCCAAGGGAGAGGTTCACGCGATTCCCGGCGCCAACCTGCCCCTGGCGACGCTCGGCACCTTCATCCTGTGGATGGGCTGGTTCGGCTTCAACGGCGGCTCCGAGCTCAAGGTGTCCGACGTGGGCTCCGCCAACAACGTGGCCCTGGTGTTCACCAACACCAACCTGGCTGCGGCGGCCGGTCTCGTCGGGGCGCTGATCCTCGCCAAGCTGTGGTTCGGCAAGGCCGACCTGACGATGGCGCTGAACGGCGCGCTCGCCGGGCTCGTGTCGATCACGGCGGATCCGCTGTCGCCCTCGCCGCTGCTGGCGATCTTCATCGGTCTCGTCGGCGGCCTGCTGGTGGTCGGCTCCATCGTCATGCTGGATCGCAAACTGCGCATCGACGACCCGGTGGGGGCCATCTCGGTCCACGGCACCGCCGGCATCTGGGGCGTGCTCGCCGTGCTGTTGTCCAACGGGGACGCCACGCTGAGCGGGCAGCTCATCGGCCTGGCCGTCATCTTCTCCTGGGTGTTCTTCGCCAGCCTGCTGGTGTGGTTCGTCCTGAAGACGGTGATGGGTATCCGGGTCTCGGAGCAGGAGGAATACGAGGGCGTAGACCTGCACGAGTGCGGCCTCGAGGCCTATCCGGAGTTCACCAAGTCCGGCGATTGATGCCGGAATGCTGACGCGACGCCGTGAGCGTCGCCTGGCGGCCGGGGGCGGGAAAACCGTCTCCGGCCGCTTCTTTTGCGGTCTCCACAGTCATGCCGGCGCAATGCTAGACTGCCCGCAGGCCGGGCCCGGCAGCACTGATCGCGCCCGCCGGCCCCAGCCGCCATGCCGATCGCATGGCCAGAATCCGGAGAAGCGAAATGAAAATGGTTTCTGCGATCATCAAGCCTTTCAAGCTGGACGACGTCCGCGAGGCGCTTGCGGAGGTCGGCGTGCAGGGCATTACTGTGACCGAGGTCAAGGGTTTCGGGCGCCAGAAGGGCCACACTGAGCTTTATCGAGGCGCCGAATACGTGGTGGATTTCCTGCCCAAGGTGAAACTCGAGCTGGCGGTGGCCGACGACACGCTGGAGCGCGTCATCGAGACCATCGTCAACACGGCCCGTACCGGCAAGATCGGTGACGGCAAGATTTTCGTCTACGAGCTCGAACAGGCGATCCGGATCCGCACCGGCGAGACCGACGAGAAGGCGCTCTAGGGAGTCAACCGACATGAGATTCCTCTCCATCATGCTGCTGGCCGCGCTGCTTGCCACGCCGGCGCTGGCGAACGAGGTCTATCGGACCGTGGACGACCGCGGGGTCGTGGTCTTCAGCGATCGACCCCTGTCGTCCGCCTCGGTGCGCGTCACCGTGGAGACGAAGGCGCCGGCCGCCGGAGAGCCCCAGTCGGTGGCGAGTGCGGATCCGCAGCGCGACGAGGATGCCGCCCGCGAGCGCGGCTTGCAGGCGGCCCGCGCAGAGCAGGCCGAGATCAGGGCCGAAGCCTGTCGCCAGGCCCGTGCGGCCGTGGCCACCTACGAGACGTCCCCGCGGCTCTACGAATCGCTGCCCGACGGCGGCCGGCGGTATCTCAGCGACGAGGAAATGGCCGCGGCCCGCCAGCAGGCGCGGCAGGCCGTCGCAGACTACTGCGTCGATTAGCGCCCGCGCGCCCGCGCGGTTGCTCCCTTAACGCCCGCTGCCGCCTCACCCGGCGTGATCCGGCGCGGCCCGCGCCGCAGCCGGTCCGCTATCCCTTCGAACCGCTTGCGTTCACGGCGGGTGCGCTATACTTCGCGACCTTTTCACCCCCTAGATCGGCAAGCCGGGGAGGCCATTGCGAATGAGCCAGGAACAGATCGAAGCCAATCGCAGGCTGTACGGCATCGCGCGCTGGAGCGACGGCTATTTCGACATCGGCGAGCGCGGCCGGCTGGTCGTGCGGCCGTTCCGCAACGGGGCTGCGATCGATGTCGTCGATCTCGTGCGGCGTGCCCGTCTTGCCGGCCTGGCCGCCCCGATCCTGTTCCGTTTCACGGATATCCTCCGCGACCGCCTGGATCGCCTGCACAACGCCTTTCGCAAGGCGATGACCGCCCGCGAGTACGAGAGTCGCTACCGGGTGGTCTACCCGATCAAGGTCAACCAGCAGCGCAGCGTGGTGGACACGCTGGTCAGTCACGGCGGCGCGCGCGTCGGCCTCGAAACCGGCAGCAAGCCGGAGTTGATGGCCGTGCTCGGCGTGTCGCCGCCGGGCGGGATGATCGTCTGCAACGGTTACAAGGACCACGAGTACCTGGAGCTGGCGCTCATCGCGCAACGCCTCGGTCACGAGGTGTACATCGTTGTCGAAAAACTCTCCGAGCTCGACCGCATCATCCAGCTGGCGCGCGAGTTCGAGCTCGAGCCCCGACTCGGGGTGCGCCTGCGCCTGTCCAGCGTCGGCGCCGGAAACTGGCAGGACACCGGCGGCGAGAAGTCCAAGTTCGGTCTGACGGCCGGGCAGCTGCTGGCCGCCGCCGAGCGTGCCCGGCAGGCTGGCATGGGCCATTGCATCAAGATGCTGCATGTCCATGTCGGCTCCCAGGTGCCCAACCTGCGGGACATCCGCCGCGGCCTGACGGAGGCCGCGCGGGTCTACACCGACCTGCGCAATGCGGGCCTCGACATCACGCTGATGGATGTCGGCGGCGGGCTCGGCGTCGATTACGAGGGCACGCGCTCGCGCAGCGCCAACTCCATCAATTACACGATCGAGGATTACGCGCGCACCGTGGTCGACACCATCGCCGAAGTCTGCGACGCCGCGGGCGCCGTGCGCCCGGACATCGTCTCGGAGTCGGGCCGGGCGATGGTCGCGCAACACGCCGTGCTGGTCACCAACGTGATCGATACGGACGTGCCGACCGACGAGCAGCCCGTCGAGCCGCCCGGCGACAGCGGCACGGAGGTGCTCGCGTTGTGGCAGCAGTTCGAGCGCTTCGGCGACAGCTCCCCCGAGGAGGTCTACCGCGAGACCCAGCAACTCATGGGCGAGCTGCACCAGCGCTACATCGCGGGCGAGATCGACCTGGCCGAACGGGCCCACGGCGAAGCGCTGGCGCGCGCGCTGATGCGCGCGGTGCGTGACCGGCTGCTGGGGCAGGCGAATCCGCCGCGCGCGATCCTCGACGAACTGAAGCAGATCACGGCCGACAAGCTGTTCATCAACATGTCGGTGTTCCAGTCGCTGCCCGACATCTGGGCGATCGACCAGGTGTTCCCCATCATGCCGGCCCAGCGGCTGGAAGAGGCGCCCACGCGCCGCGGCGTGCTGCGCGATTTGACCTGCGACTCGGACGGCCGCGTGGACCTCTACGTGGACGGCGAGGGGATCGAGCACAGCCTGCCGGTGCATGTCGTGCGTCCCGACGAGGAATACCTGCTGGCGATCCTGATGGTGGGCGCCTACCAGGAGATCCTGGGCGACCTGCACAACCTGTTCGGCGACACCGGGAGCGTGGACGTCTACCTCTCGCCGAACGGCGAGCCGGTGCTGGGCATGCCGCGCAGCGGGGACACCGCCGAGCAGCTGCTCGCCTACGTGCATTTCGCCCCGGACGAGCTGCGCGCATCCTACGCGCGCAAGATCGCCGCCGCGGGGCTCGACGAGGAAGACCAGAGCTATTTCCTCCGCGCGCTGAGCGAAGGCCTGTCCGGCTACACCTACCTGGAAGACTGATGCCGGGAACAGGGACAAGCCCGCGCGCCGGGTTCGTGGGGCTGGGCGCGATGGGCCTGCCGATGGCGCGCAACCTGCATCGCCACGGCCTGCTCGCGGCCACGTGGAATCGCAGTCCGGAGAAGGCCGCGGCGCTCGCCGCCGAGACCGGCGTCCCGGCCGCGGGGTCGCTTGCCGAGCTCGCCGCCTCCTGCGATGTCGTCGTGACCTGCGTATCCGCCGACCAGGACCTGCTCGACGTGCTGGAGGCGCTCCTGCCCGGCCTGCGGCCCGGGGCGGTCGTGGTGGACTGCTCGACGGTCGCCGCCGGCACCGCCCGCGAAGCGGCACGGCGCCTCGCCGCGTCCGGCGCGGGATTTCTCGATTGTCCGGTCAGCGGCGGCACCGAGGGCGCCCGGGCCGGCACGCTGTCGATCATGGTCGGGGGCGAGCCGGAGGTGCTGGCCCGCGCACGGCCGGTGCTCGAGGCGATGGGCGGCAGCATCACGCACATGGGGCCCGCCGGCGCGGGGCAGGCCGCCAAGGCCACGAACCAGGTGATGGTGGCCGGGATCAACCAGGCGGTGACCGAGGCGCTGGCGTTCGGCCGGGCGCAGGGGTTGCCGATGGACGAGCTGATCGCCGCGCTGGAAAGCGGGGCGGCCGGCAACTGGTTCCTGTCGAAACGCGGGCGGACGATGATCCGCGGCGAGTTCCCGCTCGGGTTCAAGGTCGGCCTGCATGCCAAGGACCTCGAGATCTGCCGCCGCATGGCCGGCGAGCTGGGAGTCAAGCTGCCCCTGGTCGAAATGACGCTCGCGCACTATGCGCGGCTGCCGGCGGAAAGCGCTGACGAAGACATCTCCGCGCTTTTCCGCCTTAAATCGGATATGTTCCCCGGCAGCGACGACTGAGTCGCGCCACCGCGACAGCCATGGGTTCCCACGAGCCAGCCGAAGCCCGTCGCCGCGACGGGCTGTTCCTGCCGGATTTCTGCTCCGCACGCGCGGTGCTGGCGGTGGTCGTGCTTGCGGGTCTCGTCGGGATCGTACTTGCGCTGGCCCGCTACGAGCCGGGGGGTCGCTTCTGGGACAACCTCGCGCGCACGTCGCTGTTCCTTTTGTGGTGCACGCTGCTGTCGGCGGCGGTGCTCTGCGTGGCCCGACGGCTGTTCGTCGGCCGGGGTCCGGCGGCCACCAGCGCAGGCGCGCTGACCATCGTCCTCGTGTGCGTACTGGTCGTCTCGCTGGGCGCCTGGTGGACGGCACGCGCCTGGCAGGGCATGCCGGCGCTGCTGGGGCACGCGGACGGCGGCGGATTGCCGGGTTTCGTCCTGAGCAACCTGCTGATCGCGTTCATCGTCACGGGCATGCTGCTGCGCTATTTCTGGGTGACGGCCCAATGGCGCCGCGAGGTCGAGGAGGAAGCGCATTCGCGGATCCGCGCATTGCAGGCCAGGATCCGGCCGCATTTCTTGTTCAACAGCATGAACACCATCGCCGCGCTGACCCGGAGCGACCCGGCCCGGGCCGAGGAGGCCGTCGAGGATCTCGCCGACCTGTTCCGCGCCTCGCTGTCCGATGCGACTTCCACCATGACGCTCAAAGAAGAGTTCGAGCTTTCCCGCATCTACCAGCGCATCGAGCAACACAGGCTCGGCGAGCGCCTCAGCGTGGAATGGCGCATCGCCGAGCTGCCGCTGCGGGCGCGCATTCCGGCCCTGTCCGTGCAGCCGTTGCTCGAAAACGCGATCTATCACGGCATCGAGCAGCTGCCCGGGGGCGGTACGGTGGTCATCGAGGGCCGCTACGACGAGCCGGCCGGCCTGGTGGAGCTGTCCGTGGAAAACCCGCTGGCCGATCCCGCGGCGGCCCGCAACGCGCCCCGCGCCGGCAACCGCATCGCCCTCGACAACCTGCGCCAGCGTTTCGCGCTTGCCTGGGGCGGGCGGGCGACCATCGAGGCCGGGGCGGTCGGCGACCGTTACCGGGTCGTGCTGCGCTTCCCGGCGGAGCAGGCGCAATGAGAATCCTGGTCG